>NZ_JARFXU020000004.1:0-303381 GCF_029581595.2 Arthrobacter sp. NQ7
TGTTGTTCTGTAGCCCCCCACAAAACAAAAAGTCGGAGCACGCGATGGTGGGGGGGGGGGTCCCCGGGCGGGCCCGGGGGGGAACAGGGGGGGGGGGCGCCCTCTCCGAGGGAGGGGCCCCCGCCGTCGTCGAACTTTAGATGTTGAAGCCGAGGGCCCGCATCTGGTCCTTGCCGTCGTCGGTGATCCGCTCGGGACCCCATGGCGGCATCCAGACCCAGTTCAGCCGCCAGTCGTCCACGACGCCGTCCAGCGCCTGGCCCACCTGCTCCTCGAGCACGTCGGTGAGAGGGCAGGCGGCGGTGGTGAGCGTCATGTCGATCAGGAGCGCACCGTCGTCATCGGAGTATTTGAGGCCGTACAACAGCCCCAGGTCCACCACGTTGACGCCGAGCTCAGGGTCGATGACGTCCTTGAGCGCCTCTTCGACGTCCTCCAGGGCCGTCCGGCCCGGCTTGATTTCGGTCATGACAAGTCCTAACTAGGCCTGTACTGCGGCGGGAGCCGCGACGGTGGCTGCGCCGGCGCCCTTGGCGTACCGGTCGTAGCCTTCTTCCTCGAGGCGGTCGGCCAGCTCGGGGCCGCCTTCCTCGACAACCTGGCCGTCCACGAACACGTGCACGAAGTCAGGCTTGATGTAGCGCAGGATGCGGGTGTAGTGGGTGATGAGCAGCGTGCCCATGTTCCCCTCGGAGTGCGCGCGGTTGACGCCCTCGGACACGATCTTCAGCGCGTCCACGTCCAGGCCGGAGTCGGTTTCGTCCAGGACGGCGAACTTGGGCTTGAAGAGCTCCAGCTGGAGGATCTCCACGCGCTTCTTCTCACCGCCGGAGAAGCCTTCGTTGACGTTGCGCTGGGCGAAGTCGGCGTCGATGCGCAGCTTCTCCATGGCGTCCTTGACGTCCTTGGTCCAGGTACGCAGCTTGGGTGCTTCGCCGTCGATGGCGGTCTTGGCGGTGCGCAGGAAGTTGGTCATGGTGACGCCGGGAACCTCCACCGGGTACTGCATGGCCAGGAAGAGGCCGGCGCGGGCACGCTCGTCGACGCTCATGTCCAGCACGTCTTCGCCATCCAGGGTGATGGTGCCGCTGGTGACGGTGTAGCGGGGGTGTCCTGCGATGGTGGACGCCAGGGTGGACTTGCCGGAGCCGTTCGGGCCCATGATGGCGTGGGTTTCGCCGGTCCTGATGGTCAGGCTGACGCCCTTCAGGATCTCCTTGGTGCCCTGTTCCGTCTCAATGCTGACGTGCAGGTCCTTGATCTCAAGAGTTGACATGCTCTTCTTTCTTTTCGCTCGTAAGTCTGGTGCTGCGGGCGCTCAGTAGTTGTCTACTGCCGCGCCGTTCAAAACGTTGGTGACGTCCACGTAGACGTCGTCCCCGTCGAG
The DNA here is from genome assembly GCF_029581595.2 of Arthrobacter sp. NQ7. Lineage (NCBI taxonomy): Bacteria > Bacillati > Actinomycetota > Actinomycetes > Micrococcales > Micrococcaceae > Arthrobacter > Arthrobacter sp. NQ7. The sequence goes on from NZ_JARFXU020000004.1 coordinate 1,388, forward strand.
TTCGACGGCGAAGACGGGCACGGGATCGTAGGCGGGGAGCTGGAGCGGCTGGCCGCTGCGCAGGTCGAACTGGGAGCCGTGGCCCCAGCACTCGATGGTGCAGCCTTCCACGTCGCCCTCGGACAGGGAAATGTCCGCGTGCGAGCAGGTGTCGCCGATGGCGTGGATGTCACCCATCGAATCCCGGACGACGGCCACAGGGTAGCCGTCGACCAGGATGCGCAGCGCCTGCTTGACCTGGATATCGCTGGCACTGCATACCAGCTCACCCTTGGGAGTCCCGCTCATACGTTCCTGCCTGCCTGTCCCTAGTAGTCGATTGCCGCGAGTTCGCGCTCAACAGCTTCGGTCAGCCGCTCTTCGAGGGCCGGGACCTTGATCTGCTGGATGATCTCGTTGAGGAAGCCACGGACCACCAGGCGGCGGGCGACGTCCTCGGGGATGCCGCGGGCCATCAGGTAGAACAGGTGCTCGTCGTCGAAGCGGCCGGTGGCGCTGGCGTGGCCGGCACCCTCGATCAGGCCGGTCTCGATCTCGAGGTTCGGCACGGAGTCGGCGCGGCAGCCGTCGGTGAGGACCAGGTTCTGGTTCTTCTCGTAGGAGTCGGTGCCTTCTGCCTGCTTCTGAATCAGAACGTCGCCCACCCAGACGGTGTGCGCGCCCTTGCCCTGCAGCGCGCCCTTGTACAGGACGTTGGACGTGCAGTTGGGCTTGTTGTGGTCCACGAAGGAGCGGTGCTCAAGGTGCTGTCCGGCGTCGGCGAAGTAGAGGCCCAGGAGCTCTGCCTCGGCGCCTTCACCGGCGAAGCGGACGTTGGAGTTCAGGCGGACGATCTTTCCGCCGAGGGTCACCGCGATGTGCTTGTACACGGCGTCCTTGGCAACCTCGGCGTCGTGCTGTGCCAGGTGCTTGGCGTCGTCTTCCCAGAGCTGCACGGAAACCACGGTCAGCTTGGCGCCGTCGCGGACCAGGACCTCGACGTTGCCGTTGTGGTCGGCTGCTCCGTCGTGCTCGATGATGACCACGGCACGGCTGTTCGCGCCGGCCTCGATGACCAGGTGCGAGTTGGTGCGGCGGCCCGCGCCGTTGCCGGTCAGGACCAGGCGCACGGGGGCGTCCAGTTCAGCGTTCGCGGGGATGGAGATGAGCTGGGCGTCCGCGGCGTTGGCGGAGGCCACGACGGCGGCACGGTCGGCCGGCACCAGGGTGGCGCCACGGGGGGCCTCACCTGCGCGGAGGGTCCGCTGCGTCACGGATGCCGGCGCCTCGACGGTGACGCCCAGGGCGCCGTCCTCCGACGGGGTGTCGGACAGCAGGTTGGCCAGTTCGCGCACCGGGGTGAAGCGCCATTCCTCTTCCCGGCCGTTGGGCAGGGCGAAGTCGGCCACGTCATGGCTGGTAAGGCGTTCGGCGCGCGAGGACATGACCTGCGTGCCGTGGCTGTGGTGGCGGTCAACCTTGGAGGCGACGAGGTGTTCGCCCTCCTCGGTGAAACCGGCGATCGACGGCGCGCCGATGCGGGCCTTCTCGGTAGTTGCTTCGGCAGTCATTAACCGACGGATCCTTCCATCTGGAGTTCGATGAGGCGGTTCAGCTCAAGGGCGTATTCCATGGGCAGTTCACGGGCGATCGGCTCAATGAAGCCGCGCACGATCATGGCCATGGCCTCGTCCTCGGGCATGCCGCGGGACATGAGGTAGAACAGCTGTTCCTCGCTGACGCGGGAAACGGTGGCCTCGTGTCCCAGCTGGACATCGTCCTCGCGGATGTCGATGTACGGGTAGGTGTCAGAGCGTGAAATGGTGTCCACCAGCAGGGCGTCGCAGCGCACGGTGTTGGCCGAGTGCTTGGCGCCTTCGCGGACCTGCACCAGGCCGCGGTAGGCCGCACGGCCGCCGCCGCGGGCAACGGACTTGGAGATGATGGAGCTCTTGGTGTTCGGCGCGATGTGCACCATCTTGGAACCGGTGTCCTGGTGCTGGCCTTCGCCGGCGAACGCGATGGACAGGGTCTCGCCCTTGGCGTGCTCGCCCACCAGGTAGACGGCCGGGTACTTCATGGTCACCTTGGAGCCGATGTTGCCGTCCACCCATTCCATGGTGGCGCCGGCTTCGCAGACCGCGCGCTTGGTCACCAGGTTGTACACGTTGTTCGACCAGTTCTGGATCGTGGTGTAGCGGACGCGGGCGCCCTTCTTCACGATGATCTCCACCACGGCGGAGTGCAGCGAGTCAGAGGTGTAAATCGGCGCGGTGCAGCCTTCGATGTAGTGGACGTAGGAGTCCTCGTCGGCGATGATCAGGGTGCGCTCGAACTGGCCCATGTTTTCCGTGTTGATGCGGAAGTAAGCCTGCAGCGGGATGTCCACGTGGACGCCCTTGGGCACGTACACGAAGGAGCCGCCCGACCAGACGGCGGTGTTCAGCGACGCGAACTTGTTGTCGCCCACCGGGATCACGGTGCCGAAGTACTCCTGGAAGATCTCCGGGTGTTCCTTCAGTGCAGTGTCCGTGTCCAGGAAGATGACGCCCTGGGCCTCGAGGTCCTCACGGATCTGGTGGTACACCACCTCGGACTCGTACTGCGCGGCAACGCCCGAGACCAGGCGGCTGCGCTCGGCTTCCGGGATGCCCAGCTTCTCGTACGTGTTGCGGATGTCCTCGGGCAGGTCCTCCCAGGTGGCGGCCTGCTTCTCGGTGGAGCGGACGAAGTACTTGATGTTGTCGAAGTCGATGCCGGAGAGGTCTGCACCCCAGGTGGGCATGGGCTTGCGGTCGAAGTACTTCAGGCCCTTCAGGCGCAGGTCGAGCATCCACTCGGGTTCGCTCTTCTTGGCCGAAATGTCCCGGACTACCTCTTCATCGAGACCACGCCGTGCATTGGCGCCGACGTCGTTCTTGTCGGCCCAGCCGTACTCGTAGTTGCCGATGCCATGGAGCTCGGGATTCTTTTCCAGAATCTCCGAGATCACAGTGTTTTCGGCTACTGCTTTCTCTGATAGTTGGTCCGTCATCACGGCCTTTCTTGCTGATGGTTGATTTCTTCGTCCAGGCCGGCGGGGGCTGCAGCCGGCGCGGGGGCCGGTTTGGCAGACAGCCTGCCTGTAGGAATGTGGGTGGTGCAGACGTGGCCGCCGCGGGCCAGCGTGGATAGCCTGCGGACATCGACTCCCACCAGCCTTGAGAAGACCTCGGTTTCGACGTCGCAAAACACCGGGAACCGGGCTGCAAGCTGCTGGATGGGGCAGTGTCCCTGGCAGAGCTGCACGCTGGAGAGCGCCGCAGGAAGGGGCGCCTTGGCCTCGATGGTGGCCGTGGACGCAACGAAGTTGTCGCGGCTGAGGGCGGCTGACAGGGCCTTGGCCCGGTCCCGGATATCCGGGCCGGCCTGCTCGATTTCGGGTGCGTAGCGGCGCTCCATGTCCGCGAAACGTTCGACGGCGAAGGCCCGGACCGCGTCAGGTCCCGCAACCTTTTGCAGCTGCTGGAGCGCAAGGGCGGCGATGTCCAGGTAATCGTTGCCGAGGCTTGACTGGCCCTGGGAACTCAGGACGTAGCGGCGGGCCGGACGGCCGGCGCGCGCTCCGGGTTTGGCCACCCGCTTGACTTCGATGACGCCTGCGCGCGACAGGTGGTCCAGGTGGCGCCGGACGGCGGCCGGGGTGAATCCCAGCATGTCCCCCAGTTCGGCCGCACTGACGGGGCCGTGCTCCAGGACGGCAGCGAGGACCCGGTCCCGGGTCCGCTCGTCGGCATCGGCCAGAGGACTGGATCCACCAGTCCCGGGGCCGGCCACGGGCACAGCTGTAGCGTTGGTCATGGAATACACAACACAATCATGTCGTAATTTAGTCCCGGGCTCCAGTAAGGACAGGCTGACCTTTGGTTGCCGACGGAATGTGACCACGGGACCGGTCGAGTCGAAGGGCTTCCCGACCCGGACGTAAGAAAATACTACGTCCCGTAGAATATTGTGGTGCGATCCCCCCAGTCCCCCGTCCTGTCCATCCATGGGCTCATCAAGGACGTCGGCCCCCTTTCCAGCCTGGACGGAAAGATGCTTCGGGTTGTCAGCGGCGTCTCCCTGGTGGCCGAACGCGGCCAGGTCACCGCCCTGCTCGGCGCCAACGGCGCCGGGAAAACCACAACCCTCGAATGCGCGCAGGGCCTGCAAAAGCGCACCGGCGGCAGCATCTCACTCCTGGGCCAGGACCCTGCAACGGCCGGCGCGGACCTGCGCTCCCGCGTCGGTGTCATGCTGCAGGACGGCGGACTTCCGCCCTCCGCCCGGCCCCTGCCCCTGCTGCGGCACATCGGCGGGCTGTACGCGCGGCCCTGGCCGCTGGAGGACCTGGTGGGCAGGCTCGCCATCGATACCTTCAGCCGGACCAGCGTCCGCCGGCTGTCGGGCGGCCAGAAGCAGCGGCTGGCACTGGCCGCCGCCCTCATCGGACGCCCCGAGGTCCTGTTCCTGGACGAGCCCAGTGCAGGCCTGGACCCCCAGTCCCGGCAGCTGGTGTTCGACCTGATCGCCGAACTGCGCAACAGCGGCATGGGGATCATCCTGACCACGCACCTCATGGACGACGCCCAGCGCCTGGCCGACTATGTCTACATCATCGACGGCGGACGCAACGTGGCCGAGGGGACGGTGCAGGAACTGCTGCAGCGCAGCCCGGCTGCCGGCCAGGGCGGCGACCACGTCCGGACTCTGGCGTTCGAGGGACCTGCCGGCCTTGACCTGTCAGCGGTGCTGCCGGCCGGCGTCGACATCTCCGAAACCCGGGCCGGAAGCTATTCCGTGACCGGCGTCCTGACCCCGCGCCACCTCTCCGCCCTTGCCCAGTGGTGGGAAGAGAAGGGGATCATGCCCGCATCAATGAGCCTCGAGGCGCGTAGCCTTGAAGACGTCTTTCTGGACATTTCAGGAAAGGACATCCGATGAGCAACGCAGCTGGCCTGGAGACGCAGCAGCCGGCGTCCCTGCTCCGGCGTGTCCTCCTGCAGGGAAAATACGAGGCGCTGACCATGCTGCGCAACGGCGAACAGCTGATCCTTGCGGTGGTGCTGCCGCTGCTGGCGCTCGTCGGTTTGACGGTCACACCCTTCCTGGACGGGATGGGCTCCAGCCGCATCAACGTGGCCGTTCCAGGAATCCTTGCCCTGTGTGCCATGTCCACGGCTTTCACCGGTCAGGGCATCGCCACCGGCTTCGACCGCCGCTACGGCGTACTCCGGTTCCTCTCCACCACGCCCCTGGGCAGGGGCGGCCTGATCGCCGGCAAGGTCCTGTCCGTCCTGGCCGTCCTGTGCGTCCAGGTGGTGGTGGTGGGCCTTGTCGCCCTGACGCTGGGGTGGCAGCCGACGGCGGCGGGCTGGCTTCCGGGGCTGGCCCTGCTCGCGCTGGGCGCGGCGGCGTTCACCGCCCTGGGCCTGCTGGTTGCGGGAACGGTCAGGCCTGAGGCAACGCTGGCCATCACCAATCTCCTCTGGATCCTGCTGGGCGCCATGGGCGGGATCGTCATCCCGGCCGAACGGCTGCCTGCTGCCGCCCAGGCGGTTGTGCATTTCCTGCCGTCCGGCGCCCTGGGCGAGTCGATGCGCGCAGCCTTCCTGGATGGTGCCGTCAACGGCGGCGCCCCCCTCATCCTGCTCCTCTGGACGGCCATCGCCGGAGCAGCAGCCATCCGTTGGTTCAAGTGGAATTGAGATAATCGTGACCACGGCTTCACGCCTCCCCCAGTTCGCCGGCCGCCTGGCCTCGCGGCTCCCCCGCACCGTGGACGTCCGCGTCCGCCGCCTCGCCGTCGCCTCGCTGATCGGCCAGACACTCCTGGTGGTGACCGGCGGCGCCGTCCGCCTGACCGCGTCAGGCCTGGGATGCCCCACATGGCCCCGCTGCACGTCTGATTCCCTGGTGAACACCCCCGCAATGGGCATCCACGGCTTCATCGAGTTCGGAAACCGGCTCCTGACCTTCGCGCTGGCCGCCGTCGCAGCCCTGATGCTGGTGTACCTGTGGAACCTCCGGAAGGAACGCCGGGACCTCTTCCTCCTGGCCCTCGGGCTGCTGGCCAGCATCCCGGCGCAGGCGATCATCGGCGGTGTCACCGTCCTGACCAACCTGAACCCGTGGGTAGTGGGCCTGCACTTCCTGGTGTCCATGGCCCTGGTGGTCTTTGCCACCCTCCTGGTGAACCGGGCCTTCGGCCGGACGGGCCGCTTCCTTGCATCCCACCCCGCCGCCCTGCCCGCCGCCCTGCGCCCGGTGACGGCCGCCGTCGCCCTCTTCTCGGCCGTCGCCGTGATGCTCGGCGTGGTGGTTACGGGCGCCGGCCCGCATGCCGGGGACGCTGATGCGCCCCGCAACAACCTTGACTGGGACCTGTTCTCCCACATCCACGCCGTGCCGGCGTACCTGGTGACCGCCGGTACGCTGGTGGCCCTCGTCCTGGTCGTTAGGCGACGCATCAGGGGCCCCTTCCGCGCAGCCGTCCTGGCTCTCCTGGGGGTCACCGTGCTGCAGGCAATCATCGGGTTCACGCAGTACTACAACGGCATTCCCGCATTGTTGGTTGCTGCCCACATGCTGGGTGCTGCGCTGCTGATGGCGGCATCGACCAACGCGTGGGACATTGCCCACTCCAGCCCGCAGGAGACCTCCCGGCCGGGGCGGTAGGTCCCGGCAGTCCCGGGAGGCCCAGGAAATCGTTGGATTCCGGCTTCAGGACACGCCACACTCTCAAAGCACGGGGCGCCCCGGTCCATTGCGGACCGGGGCGCCTGGCGGTTCGGGCACTTCCTGCGGGTCTGCAGTCCTAGCGGCCCGGGGAAACGGCGGCGGTCCGCAGGCCGCCGTCGAACGCCGGGTCCAGGCTCTCAATGGAGTCCGCCGTGATCTGCAGGACACGCGCCGTGGCGATGTCGTAGAACAGTCCCGTTGCCTGCACGCGGCCGCATGCCAGCGCGGGCCCCGCGACCGGATGTTCCTGCAGTTTCGCCAGCTGCACCGCCACGTTCACCATGGCCAGCTGGTCCACCCTGCCGTAACCGGCTGCGGCGGCCTGCCTGCCGACCGGATGGCCCGCCAACAGCTCCGTGTAAGCCGGCCGGGCATGGTCGAGCCACTTCACGAATGCGTCGCCGAGGGAACGGTTGTCCCCGCCCCCGGCTTCCGCGAGCACGGCCTTCATGGCACCGCAATTGGAATGTCCGCAAATCACCAGCGACTGCACCCCCAGGCCGTCCACCGCGAAGGACAGGGCCGAATCGATGGATGCGTCACGGCCGTGGCCGCACACCACGTTGCCGATGTTCCGAAGGGTGAGCAGGTCCCCGGGGCCGCTGCTGGTGATCAGGTTCGGGTTCACGCGGGAATCAACACAGGCCACGAACAGGCTGTCCGGGTTCTGCGTTTCCGTGAGGTCATGGACCAGCGGCCGGACCTGGTGGGCAAACCGCCGGTGGTACCGGTCGATGCCATGCAGCAGCGGCTCCTTCCGGGGCGGCAGGGGCAGTTCCGTGGCCACTTCCCGCCGCGGTGCGCGGTCTGCGGCGTCGTGGAACACGGTGTTGCCGTGCTCCTCGAGGCGTACGTTGCCGCCAGTGGCCTGGTGCTGCTGTTGCCAGGCGAGCAGGGCTTCCCGGAAGGGATGGTCCACGTAATCGGCGTTGAGCTCCACCATCACGCTGGCTCCGGACGGCACGGCCTGCAGCGTGCTGTTGAGCCGCGGCAGGGCGAAGAAGCTGCATGAACCTCCGATGGTCACCCGCCAGGGAATTGACGGCGCGGCAGGCGGGTGGGCCTGGATGGGGGCCCGCAGGACGCGCCACAGCACACTGACGGCGGCCAGGGCCAGGCCGATCATCACGCCTTCGAGCAGGTTCAGGAACACCACGCAGGCCAGCGTCACAGCGTAAATGGCCAGGTCGCCGGTGCGCAGGCTGGTCCGGATGTCAGCCACCTTGATCAGGCGCGCGCCGATCACCACCAGGAGGCCGGCCAGGACCGCCAGCGGGATCAGCTGGATCAATCCGGCAAAGAGGGCGGAGAAGGCCAGGACCCACACGCCGTGCAGTACCGCGGAGGCCCGGGTCGCCGCGCCCGCTTCCACGTTGGTGGCACTGCGGACAATGACGCCGGTCACGGGCAGGCCTCCCAGTGAGCCGGACACAATGTTCGCGGCGCCCTGGCCGACCAGCTCCCGGTTCAGGTTGGTCCGGGTGCCGGTGTGCATCTTGTCCACCGCCACGGCTGACAGCAGTGATTCGATGCTGGCGATCAGTGCCATGGTCAGGACGGCAAAGGCAAAGGCGCGCCAGTTGCCGTCCGGAAGCTGAGGCAGCGCGATGGCATCGAAAATCGAACCGTCCAGTGCGATGCGCTTCACGCCCGGCGCAAAGGCGACGGCCAAAGCGGTCCCTGCTGCCACGGCCGCCAGGGGGCCGGGAACGCGGCGGACAGCGGCCGGCAGGAACTTCCAGCACAGGAGGATTGCCACCACGGCCAGTCCGAGCAGTGCCGCGTGCAGTTCAAGGTTGGTGATGGCCGACGGCAGCCCGGCGAGGTTTTCCAGTGCCGAGCCGGCGGGCTGTCCGCCGAGGAGTACGTGGAGCTGCTGCAGGATGATGGTGATGCCGATTCCGGCGAGCATGGCCTTGACCACCACCGGCGAAACGGCGAGGGCGGCCCTGCCCACGCGGCTGATCCCCAGCAGGAGCTGCACGACGCCGGCCGCTGCGGTGATGGCGCAGGTAACCTGCCAGCCGAATTCCTGGACAAGGCCGGCGACGACGACGGTCAGTCCGGCGGCGGGTCCACTCACCTGGAGCGGTGAGCCGCCGAGGCTGCCGGCCACGATGCCGCCGACGGCGGCGGCAATGAGTCCGGCCATGATGGGTGCCCCCGACGCTGCTGCGATGCCAAGCGAGAGGGGAAGGGCCACGAGGAACACCACCAGGGAGGCCGGTACATCGGCGGCAAGGTGCATGGTGGCGGCCGGACGGTGGAACCTGAAACGGCTGCCCCGGCCTCCCGGCGGGCTGTGGCTGGGGGCGGTGGCTGCGGTGGGACGGGCTTCCATGGTTTTCCTTTGCTCGGGGGCAGGGTCCGCTCCACCGTAAGCAGCCCGTCACTGTCAATGACAGTAAAAGTGACGCATATGACAAACCTGTCACACGAATTCGAGGGGCCTGAAGGTGAGCCCGGACCCGGGGAAAGCCTTGCCGCTTAAACCAGAGAGGCGGCCCCCACGCCACGTGGGAGCCGCCTCTGCGGGACCGGCCTTGCTAGCCGGCCATGATCGCGTTTCCGACGAAGGGGTCCACCGCTAGGGCGATGAACAGCAGGGTCAGGTAGCTGATCGATCCGTGGAAGACCTTCATGGCGCGCTTATCCGGAATATCCTCGCGCTGGGCACGGGCATACAGCGCGTGCGATTCATACAGGAACCAGGCTCCCGCGAGGACCGCGGTGACGGTATAGACCCAGCCCGCACCCCCGGCCGGGATCATGAGCAGCGAGCAGGCCACCATGGCCCAGGCGTAGAGGACCACCTGGACGGATACCACCTTGGCCCCGGCGATGGCGCCGAGCATGGGAACGTTCGCGTTTCGGTAGTCCTCGCCGTAGCGCATGGACAGGGGCCAGTAGTGCGGCGGGGTCCACAGGAAGATCACCATGAACAGGATCACTGCCGGCCATTCGACGGAGTTCGTGACGGCGGCCCACGCGATCAGCACGGGGAAGCAACCGGCCGCGCCGCCCCAGACAATATTCTGCGCGGTGCGGCGCTTGAGGATCATCGTGTAGATGACCACGTAGAAGAAGATGGCCCCCAGGCCCAGCCACGCCGACAGCGGATTGGCGCCAAACCACAGGATCACGATGGATGCCGCCCCCAGCAGCCAGGAGAAGACCAGGGCCTCGCGGGGGGTCACTTCGCCGGTGACCAGCGGCCTGTTTTCCGTTCGGTGCATCAGCTTGTCGATGTCGCGGTCGATGTAGCAGTTGAAGGCCCCCGCGCTGCCCGCGGCGAAGGCTCCACCGACCAGCGTGGCCAGGATCAGCCCAAGGGACGGGAAGCCGCGCTCGGCGTAGATCATGGTGGGCAGTGTGCTGACCAGGAGGAGCTCGATCACGCGCGGCTTGGTGAGGGCGAGATACGCCTTGGCCTTGCGGGCAAACCCGGAACCTGCGGCCCGGGATGCGTTCAGGGGCGTATCTGTTGTGCTCACGGTGGCAGTCACCCGTTCTGTGTGGCAGTTGAGGCTGGCAAGCAGCTCCGGTCGTGCGGCCCGGACCCGGGCACAACACGAGGGAGGAAAAGCGCCTGGTGCGTGCAACAGCCGGGGAACTCCGGGCGGCGACAGCAATGCCCACCCGGTGTTGGCCTCCGAATATCATACCGCGCCGCAGGCCGTGTCCCGGCCCCGCCGTATGCGCAGATGATTGCTCGCGCACCGATTCGAGCAGATTAACTCAACCTCACGGAATGGTGATTCACAAAAGGGGAAATTGCGTCCACAACGTGAGATTTGCACCGCCCGCAGTATGGATAAGAGCTAAGCTGTCACCAGATCAGCACGCAGCAGGAAAGCAGTGGAAAACGCATTCCCTACGCTGTCCGTGACTGGAATCAAGGATCAACGTTTCGATGGTGGACGGCTGGTACGCAACGGCAGCGGGCGCCACACAGGGCGCCTTTGACCGAACCCCGTGTACCACCGCCACCAGCAAAGAGAGGGGCCCGGTTTTCGTGCCACATTTGGAAGAGCAAGAACTGTCATGGACCAGCCTGGACCAGCGTGCCGTGGACACCATCCGTGTCCTGGCCGCCGACGCCGTGGAGAAGGTGGGCAACGGCCACCCGGGTACCGCGATGAGCCTGGCGCCGGCCGCCTACCTGCTGTTCCAGAAGCTGATGCGCCATGATCCGCGTGATCCCCAGTGGCTGGGCCGCGACCGTTTCGTCCTGTCCCCCGGCCACACGTCGCTGACGCTGTACATCCAGCTGTTCCTGTCGGGCTACGGGCTGGAACTGAAGGACCTCGAGGCCCTCCGCACCTGGGGTTCCCTGACCCCGGGCCACCCCGAGTACAAGCACACCGCCGGTGTGGAGATCACCACCGGTCCGCTCGGCCAGGGCCTGGCCTCCTCGGTGGGCTTTGCCTACTCGCAGCGCCGCCAGCGCGGCCTGTTCGACGCAGACGCGCCGGCTGGCGAGTCGCCCTTTGACCACACCATCTGGGTTATTGCTTCCGACGGCGACCTGCAGGAAGGCGTCACGGCTGAAGCCTCGTCGCTGGCCGGCCACCAGGAGCTCGGCAACCTCGTGGTCATCTACGACGAGAACCACATCTCCATCGAGGACGACACTGACATCGCCTTTACCGAGGATGTCCTGAAGCGCTATGAGGCCTACGGCTGGCACACCCAGCGCGTGGACTGGACCCGCACCGGGGAATACAAGGAGGACGTCCAGGAGCTCTACAGCGCCCTGCTCGCGGCCAAGGCCGAAACCTCCAAGCCGTCCATCATCTCGCTGCGGACCATCATCGGCTACCCGGCCCCCAAGAAGCAGAACACGGGCAAGATCCACGGTTCCGCGCTCGGCGCCGAGGAAGTCGCAGCGCTGAAGGAAGTCCTGGGCTTCGACCCCGCCAAGTCCTTCCAGGTCGACCAGGAGGTCCTGGACCACGCCCGCAAGGTTGTGGAGCGCGGCGCCTCCGAGCGCAAGGAATGGGAAGAGTCCTTCAACGCGTGGCAGGCTGCCAACCCCGAAGGCGCGGCACTGCTGCAGCGCATCGAGGCGCAGGAACTCCCCGAGGGCGTCGATGCGGCGCTTCCGGTCTTCCCGGCCGGCAAGGACGTTTCCACCCGCGCGGCATCCGGCAAGGTCCTCAACGCCCTGGGCCCGGTCCTGCCCGAGCTGTGGGGCGGTTCCGCCGACCTCGCCGAGTCCAACAACACCACCATCGAAGGCTCCCCGTCCTTCGTCCCGGCATCAAAGCAGACCGGTGCCTGGTCGGGCAACCCGTACGGCCGCGTCCTGCACTTCGGCATCCGCGAGCACGCCGCCGCATCGATCGTCAACGGCATCAGCCTGGCCGGCAACACCCGGGCCTTCTCCGGAACGTTCCTGATCTTCAGCGACTACCAGCGCCCCGCCATCCGCCTCGGCGCCCTGATGGGCGTTCCGTCGCTGTACGTCTGGACGCACGACTCCATCGGCCTGGGCGAGGACGGCCCCACCCACCAGCCGGTGGAACAGCTCGCCTCGCTGCGCGCCATCGTGGGCCTGGACGTGGTCCGCCCCGGTGACGCCAACGAAGTGGCTGCCGCGTGGAAGACCATGCTCGAAAACCACGCCAACCCGGCAGGCATCGTCCTGACCCGCCAGAACATTCCCACCTGGGAACGCGGGGAGGGCGACGCCGATGGCGACACCTTCGCTTCCACCGCCGGCGTGGCAAAGGGCGGCTACGTCCTGGCCGAGGCATCGAAGGACGGCGCCACGGTTCCGGCCGACGTCATCCTGATCGCCACGGGCTCCGAGGTCCAGCTGGCCGTCCAGGCACGCGAAGCCCTGCAGTCCGAGGGCATTGCAGCCCGGGTTGTCTCCATGCCCTGCGTCGAATGGTTCAAGAAGCAGGACGCGGCATACCGCGAATCCGTCCTGCCGGCAGCCGTCAAGGCACGCGTGTCCGTCGAAGCAGGCCTCGCCCTGGGCTGGCGCGAATTCGTCGGCGATGCCGGCCGTTCCGTCAGCCTCGAGCACTACGGCGCTTCCGCCGACTACAAGCGCCTCTTCCAGGAGTTCGGCATCACGGCGGAGGCAGTGGCCGCCGCCGCCAAGGACTCACTCTCCAGCCTCCAGGCCTGATCACCAATCTTTGAGGAGATAAACACCATGACTACTCCCACCCAGCAGCTCTCCGACGCCGGAGTCTCCATCTGGCTCGACGACCTCTCCCGCGGACGCCTGGAAACCGGCACGCTCCGCAAGCTCATCGAAGAGAAGAACGTCGTTGGCGTCACCACCAACCCGTCGATCTTCCACGCTGCGATCACCTCCGGCACGGACTACGACCACATCATTGCCGCCAAGGCAGCCGCAGGTGCCAGCGTCGAAGACACCATCTTCGAGATCACCACCACCGACGTCGCCGACGCCTGCGATCTCTTCGCCCCCGTGGCTGCCGCCACGAAGGGCGTGGATGGACGCGTCTCCATCGAGGTCGACCCCCGGCTTGCCTGGGACACCGCCGGAACCATCGCCGAGGCCAAGCACCTTTTCCAGCGCGTCAACAAGGACAACGTCCTCATCAAGATTCCTGCGACGGTTGAAGGCCTCGAAGCCATCACGGCAACCCTGGCAGAGGGCATCAGCGTCAACGTGACCCTGATCTTCTCCCTGGAGCGCTACCGCGCCGTCATCAACGCCTTCCAGTCCGGGCTGGAGCGGGCAAAGGAGAACGGCCATGACCTCTCCAGGATCCACTCGGTCGCCTCGTTCTTCGTCTCCCGCGTCGACACCGAGATCGACAAGCGCCTGGACAAGATCGGCACGGAGGAGGCCAAGGCCCTCAAGGGCAAGGCCGGGGTTGCCAACGCCCGCCTTGCCTACCAGGTCTACGAGGAGCTCTTTGCCACCGAGCGCTGGGCCCTCCTGGCGGATGCCGGCGCACTCCCCCAGCGCCCCCTCTGGGCCTCGACCGGCGTCAAGGACCCGGCCTACCCGGACACCCTCTACGTCACCGAACTCGTGGCACCGGGCGTGGTGAACACCATGCCGGAGAAGACCCTGGACGCCACGTTCGACCACGGCGTGGTCACCGGCGATACCGTCACCGGCACCTATGATGAGGCGAACGCAACCCTCGACGCCCTGGAAAAGCTGGGCGTCAGCTACAACGACGTCGTCGCGCTCCTTGAAACCGAAGGCCTGGACAAGTTCGTGGCCAGCTGGAAGGAACTCCTGGCCGACGTCGAAGGCGCCCTCGCCTCTGCACGAAAGGCTTCCTAACACCTATGAGCACTCTCAGCTACGACGCCACCGGCGCTGCCCAGCAGGCGCTTGAACAGCACCTTCCCGCCCTCGTCGAGGACAGGATCGCCACCCGGATCTTCGCCAAGGACCACACCCTGTGGGGTCCGGACGCCGAAGCCGAGTCGGCAATCCGGCTCGGCTGGGTGGAAGCCGCAACCGTTTCACAGCCTTTGGTCAAGGACATCCTGGAACTCCGTGACGCTTTGCGTGGCGAGGGTGTCAGCAGGATCGTGCTCTGCGGCATGGGTGGATCCTCGCTGGCCCCCGAGGTCATTGCGGGTACCGCCGGCGTCGAGCTGACAGTGCTGGACAGCACGGACCCGGACCAGGTCCGTGCCGCCCTGGCGGACCGGCTGGCCGAAACCGCGATCGTGGTCTCGTCCAAGTCCGGCTCCACCTTGGAAACCGACTCGCAGCGGCGCATTTTCGAGCAGGCTTTCACCGAAGCCGGCCTCGACGCCAAGAGCCGAATCATCATCGTCACGGATCCGGGTTCGCCGCTGGACAAGGCATCCCGCGAAGCAGGCTACCGCGCCGTCTTCAACGCGGACCCCAACGTTGGCGGCCGTTATTCGGCCCTGACCGCGTTCGGCCTGGTCCCCTCCGGCCTGGCCGGCGTGGACATCCAGGCATTCCTGGACGAGGCGGAAGAAGCTGCCGAAATCCTCAACGACGACGCTCCCGAGAACATCGGCCTTGCCCTGGGCACGGCGCTGGGTGGGACCACCCCCCTGCGGAACAAGATCGTCATCGCGGAAGACGGCTCCGGCATTGTTGGGTTCGCGGACTGGGCCGAACAGCTCATCGCCGAATCCACGGGCAAGCTGGGCACCGGCGTCCTGCCGGTGGTGGCGGGTCCAAATGCTCCGGAGGTCACCTCGGGTGCTCCCGACGTCCTGGTGGTGCGCCTCGTCGCCCCGGATGCCGACGTCGAACTCGGCGAAGACCAGGTGGCCATCGCCGGCGGCCTTGCCACCCAGATGATGGTGTGGGAGTTCGCCACGGCGGTGGCGGGCAGGCTGCTGGGGATCAACCCCTTCGACCAGCCCGACGTCGAAGCTGCCAAGGTGGCGGCGCGCGGCCTGCTGGATGCCCAGCCCGAGCCGACGCCCGCAGCATTCGTTGACGGGGCCATCGAGGTGCGCGGCGGCGACTGGCTGGGAGACGCTTCAACTGCCGAAGGCGCAGTCAAAGCGCTGCTCGGCACGCTTGCTGCGGACAGCTACCTGAGCGTCCAGGCATACTTCGACCGGCTCGCGTTCGCCGGCCTGGAGGGAATCCGTGATGAGCTCGCAGCCACAACGGGACGGCCCGTAACCTTCGGCTGGGGCCCCCGCTTCCTGCACTCCACCGGACAGTTCCACAAGGGTGGTCCGGCCATCGGCGTGTTCCTCCAGGTCACAGCCGAGCCCGCCGGGGACCTTGCCATCCCGGACCGGCCCTTTACGTTCGGCGAGCTCATCGCCGCCCAGGCTGCCGGCGACGCGCAGGTCCTGGGTGAGCACGGCCGTCCCGTGCTGCGCCTCCACCTGACCGACCGTGCCGCGGGCGTTGCCCAGTTGCAGGACCTCGTCTCTGCCCTGTCCACCCGCGCATCCGCAACCGAAAGCTAAGGCACAGAAGCACCATGCCAGAAACTGAATACGGCAGGAAAGGCGCGGGCCGCGGGCGTAATCCGTTGCGGGATCCGCGCGACCGCCGCTTGAACCGGATTGCCGGTCCCTCGTCGCTTGTGTTGTTTGGGGTCACGGGTGACTTGGCCCGGAAGAAGTTGATGCCCGCGGTGTATGACCTGGCGAACCGGGGGTTGTTGCCGCCGAGTTTCGCGCTGGTGGGTTTTGCCCGCCGGGAATGGGACAAGGAGGATTTCGCCGCCGAGGTCAAGGCGTCGGTGCAGGCGCATGCGCGCACGCCGTTTGATGAGGCGGTCTGGAACCAGTTGTCCGAGGGCATCCGGTTTGTCCAGGGCGAGTTCGACGACGACGCCGCGTTCGAGCGGCTCGGCGAGACGATCAAGGAACTCGACGACGTCCGGGGCACCCGGGGAAACCATGCGTTCTACCTCTCGATTCCACCGAAGGCGTTCGAGCAGGTCTGCCGTCAGTTGTCCAAGCACGGCCTGGCGCAGGCCGACGGGGACAAGTGGCGGCGCGTGGTGATCGAGAAACCATTCGGGCACGACCTTGAATCGGCGCGGCAGTTGAACGACATTGTCGAATCGGTGTTCCCGCCGGACGCGGTGTTCCGGATCGACCACTACCTGGGCAAGGAGACGGTACAGAACATCCTGGCGCTGCGCTTCGCGAACCAGTTGTTCGAGCCGCTGTGGAACGCGAACTATGTGGACCATGTCCAGATCACCATGGCGGAGGACATCGGCACGGGCGGCCGGGCAGGGTATTACGACGGCGTGGGCGCGGCCCGCGACGTAATCCAGAACCACCTGCTGCAGCTGCTGGCGCTCACGGCGATGGAAGAGCCCATCTCGTTCAACGCCGATGACCTGCGCGCGGAGAAGGAAAAGGTCCTCGCCGCGGTCAAGCTCCCCGAGGATCTGTCCACGCATTCGGCGCGGGGGCAGTTCACCGGTGGCTGGCAGGGCGGCGAACAGGTCCAGGGCTACCTGGAAGAGGAAGGCATCCCTGCCGATTCGACCACGGAAACCTACGCGGCGATCCGGGTGGACATCCATACCCGCCGCTGGTCCGGGGTGCCCTTCTACCTGCGCGCCGGCAAGCGCCTGGGCCGGCGGGTCACCGAGATCGCGGTGGTCTTCAAGCGCGCACCGAACCTGTTGTTCCGTGACCATGGCGAGGATGATTTCGGGCAGAACGCCGTGGTGATCCGGGTCCAGCCCGATGAGGGCGTCACCATCCGGTTCGGTTCCAAGGTCCCCGGCACCCAGATGGAAGTCCGCGACGTGACCATGGATTTCGGCTACGGGCACTCGTTCACCGAGTCCTCCCCGGAGGCTTATGAACGGTTGATCCTGGATGTGCTGCTCGGTGAGCCGCCGCTGTTCCCGCGGCACGAGGAAGTGGAGCTGTCCTGGAAGATCCTTGACCCGTTCGAGGAATACTGGGCCTCGCTGAACGAGCAGCCCGAGCCCTACGCCCCAGGCTCCTGGGGCCCGGCCAGCGCCGATGAACTGCTGGCCCGTGACGGACGAACCTGGAGAAGGCCATGATCGTAAACCTGCCCGACACCACCACCTCTAAGGTCTCCAAGAAGCTCATGGCCCTGCGCGAGCAGGGCGGCGTGATTGCCCTGGGCCGGGTCCTGACCCTGGTGGTCGTGACCAAGTCAGGGCTTGAGGAAGAAGCGATCGAGGCCGCGAACGACGCCTCCCGCGAACACCCCTGCCGGATCATCGTCCTCGCCGACGCCGGCAAGGACGCGCAGGACCGGCTCGACGCGCAGATCCGCGTCGGCGGGGACGCGGGTGCCTCGGAGGTGATCGTGCTGCGCGGCTACGGACAGCTCGCGCGCGAATCCGAGTCCCTGGTCGCAGCTTTGCTGCTTCCGGACGCTCCGATCGTGGCCTGGTGGCCGCACGGAGCCCCGGAGAACGCCTGCGAAACCTCCATCGGCGCAATCGCGCACCGCCGGATCACCGACTCCGCGAACGAACCCGACCCGCAGGCCGCGCTGGAGAGGATCCACCACACCTACAAGGCCGGCGACACCGACCTTGCCTGGACCCGGCTGACCAACTGGCGGATCCAGCTGGCCGCGGCCCTGGACGAAGTGGACTCCTCACCTGTCACGGCCGTCGCCGTCGAAGGGGCCTCCGACTCACCCTCGACCATCCTGCTGGCCGCCTGGCTCACCCTGACGCTGGACGCCCCCGTCACCATCGTCGCGGACCCGGCCGGAACCGGAATACGCCGTGTCCGTCTCAGCCGCCCCGGCGGCGATGTCCAGCTCTTCCGCCCCGGACTCTCGGTCGCCGAGCTCACCCAACCCGGCCAACCGGCCCAACGGATCTCCCTCCCACGCCGCAGCCTCCGCGATTGCCTTGCCGAAGAACTCCGGCGGCTTGACCCCGACGAAGTATTTGGCGAAGTGATTACTATTGGACTGCCACGTACCAATCTAAGGAGCGTCCGACCCAGTGAGCGTTGACCCACGAGTAAGCATCCATCCTGATTCGTCCGTCCTCATGGCCGCCATTGCGGCACGCCTGATCACCAAGCTCGTTGATGTCCAGGACAAGTACGGCGAAGCCACCGTGGTGCTCACCGGGGGAACCGTGGGGATCGGTACGTTGAAGGCCGTCGCGGATTCTCCCGCGGCGCCTGCCGTCAACTGGTCAAAGGTCAACTTCTGGTGGGGCGACGAACGCTTCGTTGGCTCGGATGACCCGGACCGGAACACCAAGCAGGCATATGACGCCTTGCTGTCACATATACCGGTGGATCCGGACCGGGTGCACTCACCGGGTTCCACGGACGAGTTCGGTTCCCCCGAGGAAGCGGCTGAGGACTACGCCCGCCAACTCCGGGACGCCGCAGCAGCGGAGCACGCCGCTGACATGTCCGACGACAGGCCGGAGGAGCCCTCAACTCTCCCCCGCCTCGATGTGGTGCTCCTGGGCGTCGGACCCGACGCCCACATCGCCTCGCTGTTCCCGGAGCAGGCCGGGATCCGTGAAAAGGACAAGACCGTGGTGGGTGTCCGGAACTCCCCCAAGCCGCCCCCGCTGCGGATCTCCCTTACCCTTCCCGCCATCAATACGGCGGCTGAGGTGTGGATGGTTGTGGCCGGGGAAGATAAGGCCGGCGCGGTGGGACTGGCATTGGCGGGAGCCAATCCCGTGCAGGTGCCTGCCTCCGGCCCCAGGGGAACCTCCCGCACCCTGTGGCTGATCGACGAGAACGCGGCCTCACGCGTCCCGCAGCAGCTGGTCCGGAAGGACGCCGCGGGCGCGTAGCCTTTCCAGCGCTCCGGCCAGGACGTCTTCGGCGTCCTGGTCGGAGCGCCGTTCTTTAACGTATTCCAAGTGCGTCTTGTAACCCTCGTCAAACAGGTCCTCAGGTGCCGCGGCCTGGCCGTCCCGGGTAGCCGGCGCTCCGCAACGCCTGCAGTCCCACGTCCGGGGGATCTGGTCTTCGGGCATTTTCAGGAACACAGGCTGGGTCTCATGCCCGCTCGCACACCAATAGGACACGCGGATACGGGGCGGGGGCTGGGAGGACGAGTCGTTCGGATGCAGGCTCGATCCGGAACCCGCCACCACTCCGGCGCGGGTTCCCCGGAAACCTGATGCTGGATGGACCATAACAACTCCCTGACGTTAGGCGCCGTTGAACAAAAAACTGTGGCTGCCGGAAACCGACAGCCACAGTTTAAAGGGCAGGTCCGAGGGCCGGGAGGGCCGAAAGTACCTTGTGCCAGGCCCTGGGGTCAGGAATCCCCGCCGCCGCTGAACCGCATGATCAGGCCGAGGGCGATGATCACCACGCCCCAGGTGACACCCAGGATGATGGTGAAGCGGTTGAGGTTGCGTTCGGCCACACCGGAAGAGCTCAGGCCCGAGCTCATGCCGCCGCCGAACATGTCGGACAACCCACCGCCGCGGCCTTTGTGCAGGAGGATCAGGAGCGTCAGCAGGAGGCTCGTGATGCCCAGGAGGATCTGCAGGATGACATGAAGAACGTCCACGACGGCCTTTCGGGAGTTGGGATTGCGGGAGTATGCGCTGGTGTGGGACTAGTCCGCGACCAGGTGGCTCTCGAACCTGACAATATTAGCAAACTCGGCAGGATCGAGGCTGGCGCCACCCACCAGCAGGCCGTCGACATCGCGCTCCTTCAGGATGGCGGCCGCATTGTTGGCCTTGACCGAACCGCCGTAGAGCAGTCGGGTCCTGGCCGCAACATCGGCATCGAAGATGCTTTCCAGTTCCGCGCGGATAGCGGCGCACATCTCCTGTGCATCCTCCGGGCCTGCCACCTCGCCGGTGCCGATGGCCCAGACGGGTTCGTAGGCAACGACGAGATCAGATGCCTGCTCTTTGGTGAGTCCTGCCACCCCGGCGCGGAGCTGCGCCAGGGTGTGCTCCACATGGGTCCCTGCCTGGCGGATTTCCAGGCCCTCCCCCACGCAGAGGACGGGAACGAGGCCGTGCTTGAAGGCCGCCTTCACCTTGGCATTGAGGACCTCGTCCGACTCGTTGTGGATGGTGCGGCGTTCGCTGTGGCCGACGAGGACGTAGGAGCAGCCCAGCTTGGCCAGGAACTGGCCGGAGATGTCACCCGTGTAGGCACCGGAATCGAACTGCGACAGGTCCTGGCCGCCGTAGGCGACCTGCAGGTCGTCGCCCTGGACCAGGGTCTGGACACCGCGGAGATCGGTGAACGGCGGGAAAACGGCCACCTCGACGCGGCTGTAGTCATGCTTGGCGTCAGAGAGGGTCCAGGCCAGCTTCTGCAGGAGGGTGATGCCCTGCACGTGGTCCATGTTCATTTTCCAGTTGCCCGCGATGAAGGGCTTGCGGTCGAAAGCGCCGTTCGTTGACGTAGTCACGTAATCTCCAAAAAAGTTCTTGATATGTGTTCGGCCGGCAGGCTGCCGCGGGCAACCTGCCGGCCGGAGGACTGCATGGTCCGGTTACTGCGGGACAGCAGCGGGAGTGCTACCGGTCCAGGACGCTGAGGCCCGGAAGTTCCTTGCCTTCGAGGTACTCCAGGCTGGCACCGCCACCGGTCGAAATGTGGCCGAACTGGTCATCGGTGAACCCCAGGGTGCGCACGGCCGCAGCAGAATCGCCACCGCCTACCACGGTGAAACCGTCGGTGGCGGTGAGGGCCTGGGCGATGGCCCGGGTGCCTGCCGAGAATGCCTCGAATTCGAAGACACCCATGGGGCCGTTCCAGAAAACCGTCCGGGCCGTCTTGATCCGTTCGGCAAAAGCGGCCGAGGTGTCGGGTCCGATGTCGAGGCCGATGCCCTGGGCGCCAAAGCTGCTGCCCTCGATGGCGTCGGCCGCCACGGTTTCGTGCCTGGCGTCTGCGGCGAACTTCTCTGCGACGACGACGTCCGTGGGAACCACGAATTCCGTGCCCGCGTCCGCTGCCCGCTTCAGGTAGTCCTGGACCACGGGGATCTGGTCTTCCTCAAGCAGGCTTGAGGCGACCTTGTGGCCCTGCGCTGCCAGGAAGGTGAAGAGCATCCCGCCGCCCACCAGGATGGTGTCGGCCTTGCCGAGCAGGTTGTCGATGACGGCCAGCTTGTCCGAGACCTTCGAACCGCCAAGCACCACGACGTACGGGCGCTGGGTGTCGCTGGTCAGCTTCTTGAGGACTTCCACCTCGGTGTGCACCAGGTCGCCCTGGTACGACGGAAGCCGGGTGGCGACGTCGTAGACGCTGGCGTGCTTGCGGTGCACGGCGCCGAAGGCGTCGTCCACGAAGGCACCGTTGGTGCCGGTAAGGGCGACCAGTTCGTCGGCGAAGGCGCCGCGCTCGGCGTCGTCCTTGCTGGTCTCGCGGGCGTCGAAGCGGACGTTCTCCAGGACCAGCGCTTCACCGTCCTGCAAGGCCGCCGCCGCTGCCTTGGCAGCGTCACCGACGGTATCGGCTGCCAGGGTGACCTTGAAGCCCGCCAGTTCGGCAAGGCGGTCCACCGCGGGACGCAGGGAGTACTTTTCATCAGGGGCGCCCTTGGGGCGTCCAAGGTGGGCTGTTACCAGCACGCGGGCACCGGCGTCCGTGAGCTTTGCCAGCACTGGAAGCGAGGCCTTGATGCGGCCGTCGTCAGTCACTGTAGAGCCGTCGAGCGGCACATTCAGGTCACTTCGAACCAGAATGTACCGCCCGCGGACACCTTCAGCGATCAGTTCGTTGAGGGTGTGTGATGTCATGTGTCTAACCCTAGCCCAGCTTGGATGCGACAAGCTCCGTAAGGTCCACGAGGCGGTTGGAGTAGCCCCATTCGTTGTCATACCAGGAAACAACCTTGACCTGGTTGCCAATGACCTTGGTCAGGCCGGCGTCGAAGATGGAGGACGCGGGGTCTCCGACGATGTCGGAGGAGACGATGGGCTCTTCCGTGTAGGTCAGGAAGCCCTGCAGCTCGTCGGACTCGGAGGCACGCTTGAGCGCGGCGTTAACTTCCTCGACGGTGGTCTCGCGGGAGACGGTGACGGTGAGGTCGGTGGCGGAGCCGGTGGGCACGGGGACGCGGATGGCGTAGCCGTCAAGCTTGCCCTTGAGCTCCGGCAGGACCAGGCCGATGGCCTTGGCGGCACCGGTGGAGGTGGGCACCATGTTGATGGCGGCGGCGCGGGCACGGCGCAGGTCCTTGTGCGGGCCGTCCTGCAGGTTCTGGTCGGCCGTGTAGGCGTGGACGGTGGTCATGAGGCCACGCTCGATGCCGAATTCGTCGTTGACGACCTTGGCCAGCGGGCCGAGGCAGTTGGTGGTGCAGGATGCGTTGGAAATGATGTTGTGCTTGTCGTTGTCGTAGAGGTTGTGGTTCACACCCATCACGATGGTGATGTCCTCGTCCGACGCGGGAGCGGAAATCAGGACCTTCTTGGCGCCGGCTGCGATGTGCTTCTGCGCGTCGGCTGCCTTGGTGAAGAAACCGGTGGATTCGATGACGATGTCCACGCCCAATTCGCCCCAGGGCAGGTTGGCGGGATCGCGTTCCGCCAGGACCTTGACCACATTGCCGTTGACGACGATGTTGCCGTCCTTGACCTCGATGGTTTCCTTCAGCCGCCCGCCGACGGAGTCGTACTTGAACAGGTGCGCCAGGGCTTCGGGGCTGGTGAGGTCGTTGACTGCAACGATCTCAAGGTCCGCGCCTTGGGCAAGTGCTGCGCGGAAGTAGTTGCGGCCAATGCGGCCGAAGCCGTTGATACCAATACGGGTCGTCACTTTTACAGTCTCCTTGGTGCTTTGAGAAGCACTACTAGTTGAGCGGGCGTTCAAGCCAACTAACAGATCCCGCACGCCATTGGGCAGAGATGATTAACACGGAGGGCGACCAGCCTCATTGCTGAAGGCTAACCGCCTTCCGTGACCTATCTTACGTTTAACTGGGTCCGCCCCCGCAAGTGCGGGGGCGGACCGTCCACATCCCGGCCGGTTTAAGTCCGAACGTGAAGTTTGTTACAGCGGGGTATAACCCGGGTCACTACGGGAGGGTGATGAGGCCCGTGGCGTTGGCGCGTGCTGCCTCGAAGCGCTGGGCGACGTCCGCCCAGTTGACGATGTTCCAGAACGCCTTGACGTAGTCGGCCTTGACGTTGACGTAGTCCAGGTAGAAGGCGTGCTCCCACATGTCCAGCATCAGCAGCGGGGTGGTGCCCAGTGCCGTGTTGCCCTGCTGGTCGTAGAGCTGCTCGATGACCAGGTTGCCGCCGATGGGTTCGTACGCCAGGAAACCCCAGCCGGAGCCCTGCAGGCCAAGTGCCGCGGCGGAGAACTGGGCGCGGAACGCGTCGAAGGAACCGAAGGCGTCGTCGATTGCGGCTGCCAGCTCACCTTCGGGCTTGTCGCCGCCGTCCGGGGAGAGGTTCTTCCAGAACACGGAGTGGTTGATGTGGCCGCCGGTGTGGAACGCGAGGTCCTTCGACAGGCGGTTGATGTTGGCGAAGTCGCCCTTTTCGCGGGCCTCGGCCAGCTGTGCCAGGGCGTTGTTGGCACCTGCCACGTAAGCCGCGTGGTGCTTGCTGTGGTGCAGCTCCATGATCCGCGCAGAAATGTGCGGTTCGAGGGCGGCGTAGTCGTAGCTGAGTTCCGGCAAAACGTACTCGGTCACAAAATCCTCCAATATCGTGGACCCCAGGGTCCGGTTGGTACCTCTCGGATTGTGCATCCGGGCAGCGGGTGCCCGGAATCCTTTTTTGATTCTATGGGGCGCTTACTCGTCCAGCATTTCCGGCGTCACATTGGCGTCCGTGCCGGGTATCCCCAGGTCAAGGGCGCGCTTGTCGGCCATGGCGAGCAGGCGGCGGATGCGGCCGGCAATGGCGTCCTTGGTCATGACGGGGTCGGCGAGCCGGCCCAGTTCATCCAGGCTTGCCTGTTTGTGGGCCACGCGGAGTTCGCCCGCATACTTCAGGTGGTCCGGAACGTCGTCGCCCAGGATTTCCAGGGCCCGCTCCACCCGCGCACCGGCGGCAACGGCTGCCTGCGCAGAACGGCGCAGGTTGGCGTCGTCAAAGTTGGCGAGCCGGTTGGCCGTGGCCCTGACCTCCTTGCGCATGCGGCGCTCCTCCCACACCATCAGGGCGTCGTGGGCACCCATCCGGGTCAGCAGCGCAGCGATGGTGTCCCCGTCGCGGATGACCACCCGGTCCACTCCCCTGACTTCCCGTGCCTTGGCCTGGATGTCCAGGCGGCGGGCGGCGCCCACCAGGGCCAGGGCGGACTCAGGGCCGGGGCAGGTGACCTCCAGCGACGACGAGCGGCCGGGTTCCGTCAGCGAACCGTGGGCCAGGAACGCACCGCGCCAGACAGCCTCGGCGTCTGCCGCCGAGCCATTGACGACGGCGGACGGCAGCCCGCGCACGGGGCGGCCCCGGCCATCGAGCAGGCCGGTCTGCCGCGCCAGCGCCTCACCGTCGCGGACCACCCGGACCACGTAGCGGCTGGCGCGGCGCAGTCCGCCGGCGGACACGACGATGATTTCGCTTTGGTGTCCGTACACCTCGGCGATGGCGGCCCGGAGCCGGCGGGCAGTGGACGCCAGGTCCACTTCCGCCTCGATGACGATCCGGCCCGAGATGATGTGCAGTCCGCCGGCGAACCGGAGCATGGCGGAAACTTCTGCCTTGCGCACTGATGACTTCTTGATGTCCAGACGGGACAGTTCTTCCTTGACCGATGCTGTCAGTGCCATGGCACCTTCCTAACTGTTCCCAAAAATGTCCTGGTACGCCGTGGCCAGCCGGAGCGGCTCGTGGACGGGGCGGCGTCCCGACGCCCCTACTTTACCCAAGACCACCTCGGCGCCGATCATGCCGGCCGCCTTCTCGAACTCCTGCCTGTCCGGTACGGACGCCGGGTCCGCGAGGACGACGTCGACGCTGAACTCGGGGGCGTACCGGCGCAGGACGTGCAGATGGTCCGCCGCCGTCATGCCGGAGGTCTCCTTCGTGTCTGTGGCGAGGTTCATGGTCAGGCACCGCTTGGCCGGCGTGCTGCACAGGGCCTGCCGCATTTCGGGCAGCAGCAGGTGCGGCAGGACAGACGTGTACCAGGAGCCCGGGCCCAGGACCACCCAGTCCGCAAGCTCGATGGCGGTCAGGGCATCCGTGCAGGCCGGTGCCGCTTTGGGCAGCAGCCGGACTTCCTCCAGTGAACCGGCCACGGCGCAACGTGCCTGGCCCCGGATGGTCTGCAGCGCGGTTCCTCCGTCAGGCGCGCTCACCCGGACGTCGCCTTCGATGGTCAGCGGAACCGTCGACATGGGCAGGACCTGGCCGCGGGCACCCAGCAGGGCGCCGGCCCATTTGAGCCCGGCCACTGTGTCCCCGAGCAGTTCCCAGAGCGTGATGATCAGCAGGTTGCCCATGGCGTGCTCATCCAGCGAACCGCCAGGGCCTTTGCCGGGGCGGAACCGGTGCTGCATGACGTCACGCCAGGTCCGGCCCCAATCGGTGTCGTCACAGAGCGCGGAGAGCGCCATGCGCAGGTCTCCGGGCGGAAGGACGCCGTACTCCTCGCGCAGACGCCCGGACGAGCCGCCGTCGTCCGCCACCGTCACCACCGCGGTGAGTTCGGAGGTGAGCAGGCGCAAGGCAGAGAGCGAGGCCGCCAGGCCGTGGCCGCCGCCCAAAGCCACCACATTGGGACCCTTGTCCTGCTGTCCCGGGCCTTTACCGGCCGGCGGCACCAGGGGCAGGGCTCCGGTGAAAAGCGCCATTACTCGCGGCCCAGATCCCGGTGCGCGGTGGTCACCGTGACCCGCGGGTACTGCGCGAGTTTCTTGGAGAGTTCGACGGCGACCGCGACGGAGCGGTGCTTGCCGCCGGTGCAGCCCACCGCGATGGTGGCGTAGTGCTTGTTCTCCCTGCGGTACCCCTCCAGGACGGGCTCCAGCGCCAGGACGTAGCGGTCCACGAAGTTCTTGACGCCCTCCGCCTCCAGCACGTAGTCGCTGACATCCTTGTCCAGGCCGGTCAGCGGGCGCAGCTGGGGCACCCAGTGCGGGTTGGGGATGAACCGGACGTCCGCCACGTAGTTGGCATCGACGGGCAGGCCGTACTTGAAGCCGAAGCTCATCACGTTCAGGCGCAGGGCCACCGGGCCGGTTTCGCTGAACAGTTCAGTGATGGCGGTGGCCAGGCCGTGGACGTTGTAGTTGGAGGTGTCCAGGACGACGTCGGAGCTGTCGCGCAGTTCCTGCAGCAGCTCGCGTTCCGCGGCGATGCCGTCGAGGATGCGTCCGCCGCCCTGCAGGGGGTGCGGACGGCGTCCCTGCTCGAAGCGCCGGACCAGGACGTTGTCGCTGGCATCCAGGAACAGGACGCGGAAGGTGACGCCGCTCGCCGCCAGTGCGCCCAGCGCCGCACGGATGTCGGCGAAGAGGCCCTTGCTGCGGACGTCGATCACCACCGCCAGCCGGGGAATGGACTGCGGGGCATGCGATACCAGTTCCGCCAGCGTGCCCAGCATCTGGGGCGGGAGGTTCTCCACGACGTACCAGCCGTGGTCCTCCAACGCGTCGGCGGCAGTGCTCCGGCCGGCGCCGGACATTCCGGTGACCACCAGCAGCTCCGCTTCGAGCGGCTTGACGGGTTCCAGCCCGTCGTGCCCCGCTCCGGATTCCGCCGTCGTGTCTGCCATGAAGCCTGCCCCGTTTCCTTGTTGTCCGCAGGGCAACCGCAGTGGCGCCGCCCCGTCCTTTACCCTAGCTAAGATTCAATGATTTCGCCGGTGGTCATGTTGATGGCGGGCACGGACGCAGGTTCGGTCCCGTCCCCGGCGAAGTGGTTCACGATGGCGGTGGCCAGGGCCGGGCCGATGCCCTTGGCCTGCGCAAGCTCTTCGGCGCTGGCCGCCTTCACTCCCTTGACGGATCCGAAGTGTGCCAGCAGGGCCTTCCGCTTGGAGGCGCCCAGGCCGGGGACGGCATCCAGCGCCGATACGGTCATGGCCTTGCCGCGCTTCTGCCGATGGAACGTAATGGCGAAGCGGTGCGCCTCGTCCCGGATCCGCTGCAGCAGGTACAGCCCCTGCGAGGTGCGGGGCAGGATCACCGGGAAGTCGCTGTCCGGCAGCCACACTTCCTCCAGGCGCTTGGCGAGGCCCACCACGTAGACATCGTCGATGCCCAGGTCCTTCAGGGCCCGGGCCGCCGCGTTCACCTGTGGCTGCCCGCCGTCCACCACCACCAGGTTGGGCGGGTAGGCAAACTTCGCCTTGGGCGCAGGCGTGGTGCTGTCCAGCACCGTGCTGCCCGGGGCGGGGTCTGCGGCGTCTGGGCTGTCCGACAGGTCCGCGGGATCCGCGGCAAGGACCGATTCGTCCACCTGGGCCGATTTGTCCTTAAGGTAGTGGCGGAACCGGCGGGTCAGGACGTCGTGCATCGCCGCCGTGTCGTCGGCGGCCGCGGGACCGGTGATCGAGAACTTGCGGTAGTCCGACTTCTTGGGCAGGCCGTCCTCCACCACCACCATGGAGGCCACCACGTTGGTGCCCTGGACGTGGGACACATCGAAGCACTCGATCCGGAGCAGGGGCACCGGCAGGTCAAGGGCTTCCTGGAGTTCCTGCAGCGCCTGGGACCTGACCGTGATGTCTCCTGCCCGCCGCGTCTTATGCAGCTTCAGGGCGTGTTCGGCGTTTTCCCGCACGGTGGACATCAGGGCGGCTTTGTCCCCGCGGCGGGGCACGCGGATGTCCACCTTGGCACCGCGGATACCGCCCAGCCAGGTGGCGAGGTCGTCGGTGTTGCTGGGCTCCACCGGAACCAGGATTTCCCGGGGCAGCCGGCCGTGGGTGTCGCCGTCCTCGCCGTAGACCTGCAGCAGGAGGTGTTCCACCAGGTCGGGGGTGGTGAAGTCCTCCACCTTTTCCACCACCCAGCCGCGCTGGCCTCGGATCCTGCCGCCGCGGACGTGGAACACCTGGACGGCGGCTTCGAGTTCATCCTCGTGCAGGGCAAAGACGTCGGCGTCGGTGTCTTCGGCCAGCACGACGGCATTGCGTTCAAAGACCTTGCGGAGGGCCGTGATGTCGTCGCGCAGCCGCGCCGCGTGCTCGTAATCCAGTTTCGCCACGGCGTCGGCCATCTGCTTTTCGAGCTTGTTGATGAACCGCTTGGCCTCGCCGCCCATGAAGGCGCAGAAGTCCTCGGCCAGTGCCCGGTGGTCCTCGGGCCCGATGCGCCCCACGCAGGGCGCGGAGCATTTGTCGATGTAGCCCAGCAGGCACGGCCTGCCGCTGGCCTCGGCACGCTTGAAGACGCCCGCGCTGCAGCTCCGGACGGGGAAGACCCGCAGCAGGGTGTCCATCGTTTCCCGGATGGCGCCGGCCGTGTAGGGACCGAAGTAGCGGGTCCCTTTCCGCTTGTCCCCCCGCATGACCTGCACGCGCGGATACTTTTCGCTCATGGTGACAGCGAGGTAGGGATAGGTTTTGTCATCCCGGAACACCACGTTGAAGCGCGGTTTGAATTCCTTGATCCAGGTGTATTCCAGCTGCAGCGACTCCAGTTCGCTGCCCACCACGGTCCATTCGACGCTGCTGGCCGCGTGGACCATCGCGTAGGTCTTCGGCAGCAGCCCGGCCGGGTTGGCGAAGTACGAGTTCAGCCGGGACCGGAGGCTTTTCGCCTTGCCGACGTAGATGACCCGCCCGTGCGGATCACGGAAACGGTAGACGCCGGGGTTGGTGGGTATTTCACCGGTTTTGGGCCGGTAACTTGCTGGATTTGCCACCTATCAAGTCTACTGAGTCGCGCCGTACCTCATTGACAGCAGCGCCCCATTGGCTGCGGGCGGGCTGTCAATGGGGCCCGGGCCTATTCGACAGTCTTGCTCTGGTTGTAGCTCGCCGAACGTGGCTGGCCACTGAGCCCGGCAATTGCGTCCATGATCCGGTCCGTGACTTCCCGGCGGGCGGGCAGGGAGTGGTCCGGTCCGGTCTTGTCGAAGTACAGCGGTTCACCCACCTTCATGGTGAAGTGCTGCGGCCTGACCCCTTTTTCCCCGGCGCGCTGGAGCTTCTCGGTGCCGATCAGGCCCACCGGGATCACGGGTGCGCCGGTGGTAAGGGCCAGCCAGCCGACCCCCGTGCGTCCCCGGTAGAGGATGCCGTCCCGGGACCGGGTGCCCTCGGGGTAGATGCCGATACCGCGGCCTGATTCGAGGATGTCCAGCAGGGTCTTGAGCGCCTGGACGCTTGCGGCCTGTTCACCGCGCTCCACCGGAATGGAACCCACCGATTCGAAGAAGGCCTTCATGACCTTGCCCTTGACGCCGCCGGTGGTGAAGTACTCGGCTTTGGCGAAGAAGGCGACCGGGCGGGGCATGAGTGCCTGGACGATCACGCTGTCGAAGAAGGAAAGGTGGTTGGGGGCCACGATAAAGGGCCCGTCCGAGGGGACGTTTTCGAGTCCGACGACGGTTGGCCGGCAGGTGCCGGCGATCAGGTTGCGCGTGGTCCAGCGGACGGCATCAAACATTTCCATCGTTGCTCACCCCGCTCATGGCCGCTGCGTGGATGGCCTGCAGCCTTCCGATAACGGCCACCAGTTCCTCGCCGGTCGTGACGACCGCGACGGAGCCGGCTTCCTCCAGTTCCCCCTCCGGAGCGAAGCCCCAGCTGACCCCGATGCAATCCAGTCCGTTCGCGATGGCGCCGGCGACGTCCTGGGCGCGGTCCCCCACCATGATGGCGTGCTGGGTGTCCAGGTCCCGGAGGGCGGCGGCGATGATCTGGGTCTTGCCCAGCGGCACGCCCTCAACTGCCGTTTCGTCATCGGCGGAACCGTGGATGCCCTGGAAGAACCCGTCGATGCCGTGGTGTGCCAACACTTTATGCGCCAGGCGCTGGGGTTTTTGGGTGGCCACGGCCACAGGGTGGCCCGCAGCCGCGAAGGATTCGAGGATGTCCCGGATGCCCGGGTAGAGCCGGCTCTGGCCGATTCCGGTGGCGACGTAGTACTCGCGGTACCGGCGGACCACTTCTCCGAGTTGGTCCGCCGGTACCTTTGCCACGTTGAGCAGTGAGTCGCTGAGCTTGGGGCCGATCATCGCATCGAGCAGTTCCTGGCCGGGAACCGGGAGCCCCAGCTCCCGGAGGGCCGATGCAATTCCCTCAGTTATTCCACCGGCCGGATCGACAAGAGTGCCGTCCAGGTCAAAGATCACGGGCACAGTTGTTGAAGTCACCGGGTTAGTTTCTCACGACAGCAGGAGTGCCTGAAACTCACATTCCCCTGCGGGAATATTCGGGCAGATTTTCCGTCCGTCAGCCCAGGATCTCCGCAAGGAACTTCCCGGTGTGGCTCGTGGTGGACTTGGCCACCTGCTCCGGGGTACCCGCGGCCACGATCTGGCCTCCGCCCGAGCCGCCGTCCGGGCCCAGGTCCACCAGCCAGTCGGCGCTCTTGATCACATCGAGGTTGTGCTCGATGGTGATCACCGTGTTGCCCTTGTCCACCAGCCCCTGAAGGACCATCAGCAGCTTGCGGATGTCTTCGAAGTGCAGGCCCGTGGTGGGTTCGTCCAGGACGTAGATGCTGCGCCCGTTGGACCGCTTCTGCAGTTCCGCCGCCAGCTTGACGCGCTGCGCTTCACCGCCGGAAAGGGTGGTGGCGGGCTGGCCCAGGCGCACGTAGCCAAGGCCGACGTCCACCAGGGTGTTGAGATGGCGGGCGATGGGTGAGAAGGCCGCGAAGAACTCCGCACCCTCCTCGATGGGCATGTTGAGTACGTCCGCGATGGTCTTGCCCTTGTAGTGCACCTCGAGGGTTTCCCGGTTGTACCGGGCGCCGTGGCACACTTCGCAGGGGACGTAGACGTCCGGCAGGAAGTTCATTTCGATCTTCAGCGTGCCGTCGCCGGAGCACGCCTCGCAGCGGCCGCCCTTGACGTTGAACGAGAACCGGCCTGGCAGGTAGCCGCGCACCTTGGCCTCGGTGGTCTCCGCGAAGAGCTTGCGGATGTTGTCGAAGACCCCGGTGTAGGTGGCGGGGTTGGACCGCGGGGTACGGCCGATGGGGCTCTGGTCCACGTGGACCACCTTGTCCAGGTGCTCCAGTCCCTGGACGGTCTTGTGCCGGCCGGCCACCTGT
Organism: Arthrobacter sp. NQ7; assembly: GCF_029581595.2. Taxonomy (NCBI): domain Bacteria; kingdom Bacillati; phylum Actinomycetota; class Actinomycetes; order Micrococcales; family Micrococcaceae; genus Arthrobacter; species Arthrobacter sp. NQ7. The sequence continues at coordinate 32,697 of NZ_JARFXU020000004.1, forward strand.
TTGGCGCCGTTGAGCTTGTTGGCCAGCACCTTGTAGAGGATCTCGTTGACGAGCGTGGACTTGCCCGAGCCGCTGACGCCGGTCACGGCTGTGAACAGCCCCAGGGGGAAGGCGGCGTCGACGTTCACGAGGTTGTTCTCGCGGGCACCGACAACTTTGATTTCGCGCTTCTTGTCGTATTTGCGGCGCTTTTTGGGCACCTCAATAGCCTTGCGGCCAGACAGGTAGTCGCCGGTCAGGGAGTCCTTGTTGTCCAGCAGCTCCTTGTAGGTGCCGGAGTGGACCACCTGGCCGCCGTGTTCGCCGGCACCGGGTCCGATGTCAACGATCCAGTCGGCGACGTGGATGGTGTCCTCATCGTGCTCGACGACGATGAGGGTGTTGCCCATGTCGCGGAGCCGGGTGAGTGTTTCGATGAGCCTGCGGTTGTCCCGCTGGTGCAGGCCGATGGACGGTTCGTCGAGGACGTAGAGGACCCCCACCAGGCCGGAACCAATCTGGGTGGCAAGCCGGATGCGCTGTGCTTCGCCGCCGGAAAGGGTGGCGGATGGACGCTCAAGGTTGAGGTACTCCAGGCCAACGTCCAGGAGGAACGTGAGGCGGGCCTGGATCTCCTTGAGGACCTGGTGCGCGATCTGTGCCTCGCGGCCGGTGAGGACCAGGTTGTTCAGGAAGTCCGCGCACTCCCGCATGGGCAGGGCGGCCACTTCGGCAATGGACTTGCCGTTGATCAGCACAGACAGGGATGCAGGGTTAAGGCGGGCGCCGTTGCAGGCGGGGCAGGGAACCTGCCGCATGTACTCCTCATAGCGGTCGCGGGCCCAGTCGGAGTCTGTCTCACCGTGCTTGCGGTGCACGTACTGGATCGCGCCCTCGAAGCCGGTGCTGTATTTCCGTTCCCGGCCAAAGCGGTTCCGGTACTGCACCACTACTTTGTGGTCCTTGCCGTGCAGGATGGTCTGGCGCACGTCCTTGCCCAGCTTCTCCCACGGGGTGGTCATGGAGAAGCCGACTTCCTTGGCCAGGCCTTCCAGGAGCCGGTTCCAGTATTCGGTGGTGGCGGTGCCCAACGACCAGGGGGCGATGGCGCCCTCGGACAGGGACAGCTCCGGGTTGGGAACGATCAGTTCCTCATCCACCTCGAGCCGGGTGCCGATGCCGCTGCAGGCGGCGCAGGCACCAAAGGGATTGTTGAAGGAGAAGGAACGGGGCTCGATCTCGTCGATGGCGAGCGGGTGCTCGTTGGGGCAGGCAAGGTTTTCGGAGAACGCCCGGATCCGGCCCGGCGCGTCAGCCTCAAGGTCGACGAACTCCGCCAGGACGCGGCCCTCGGCCAGTCCCAGCGCGGTCTCGATGGAGTCGGTCAGGCGCTGGCTGATCCCTTCCTTCACCACCAGGCGGTCCACCACCACTTCGATGGTGTGCTTGAACTGCTTGCCGAGCTTGGGCGGATCACTCAGCTGGACCAGGTTGCCGTCCACCCGTGCCCGCGAGTAGCCCTTGGCGGTGAGCTCCTTGAAGAGGTCCACGAACTCGCCCTTGCGCCCGCGCACCACGGGGGCCAGGACCTGGAAGCGGGTGCCCTCGTCGAGTTCCAGGAGCTGGTCCACGATTTGCTGTGGCGTCTGCTTGGACACCGGCTCCCCGCATACGGGGCAGTGCGGCCTGCCGACGCGCGCCCACAGGAGGCGCATGTAGTCGTAGATTTCGGTGATGGTGCCCACCGTGGACCGCGGGTTCTTGCTGGTGGATTTCTGGTCGATCGACACCGCGGGCGAGAGACCTTCGATGAAGTCGACGTCAGGCTTGTCCACCTGGCCCAGGAACTGGCGCGCATACGCGGACAGGGATTCCACGTAGCGCCGCTGGCCTTCGGCGAAGATGGTGTCGAACGCCAGCGAGGATTTGCCGGACCCGGACAGCCCGGTGAAGACGATCATGGCGTCGCGCGGCAGGTCAAGGTCCACGTTGCGCAGGTTGTGCTCCCGCGCCCCCTTGACCACGAGGCGGGAGAGGTCCGGGCGTGCCGGAGCGGCAGCGGCGGGGACGGTGGCGGCGATGGAGGCGGCAGGGGTTTCTTCAGCTAAGGCTTTAGGCACCCCATTATGCTAATCGAAAACTTTTTCGAACACTGACGGTTCCGCCGTCAGGGAACATCGTAGGCGGCGGCGAGGATCTTCACCGCTTCGGCGAAGCTGGCGCCTTGGGATTTTGCGACGGCGGCATACGCGGCGGCGGCGGCAGACAGCCCGCCCAGCCGCTCGTCACGGGCAGAGACGACCGTGCCGTTCCGCCCGCGGGTGGCGACGACGCCTGCCGCTTCCAGCTCCTTGTAGGCCCGGGCCACCGTGTGTGGGGCGACGTCCAGCGTTTCCGCCAGTGCCCGCACCGCTGGGAGCCTGGTGCCCGGTGGCAGTGCGCCGTTGTCGGCCAGGTGGATGATTTGCAGCCGCAGCTGTTCGAACAGCGCCACGCTGCTGGCGGCGTTGGGCCGCCAGGAGCCGGGAAAGTCGCCGGTGCCGTTCACAGGCCGCCCTCCAGGACGCCGGCCCTGCCGTCCCGTTCGGCGAAATGTGCGTTGTACAGCCTGGCATAGTAGCTGTTGGCAGCAAGCAGGTTGGCGTGCGTGCCCTGCTCAACGATGCGTCCGTGGTCCATGACCAGAATTAGATCAGCGTTGCGGATGGTGGACAAACGGTGGGCGATCACGAAACTCGTCCGCCCGTGGCGGAGGCGCTGCATTGCCTGGCGGATGAGCAGTTCTGTCCTGGAGTCCACCGAGCTGGTGGCCTCGTCCAGGACCAGCACGGCACGTCCGGCCAGTTGCGCCCTGGCGATGGTGATGAGCTGCCGCTGCCCCTGGCTCAGTGGTTCGCCGCCGTTCTCCAGCACGGTGCCGTAGCCGTGCGGCAGGGACCTGATGAAGCGGTCCGCGTAGGTTGCCTCGGCGGCGGCAACAATGGCCGTATCCGGGGCGTCCGGCCGTCCGTAGGCGATGTTGTCCCGGATGGTTCCGGCAAAGAGCCAGGAATCCTGGGGCACCACGCCGAACCGGGACCGGAGCCGGTCGCGGGGGATGTTGGCGATGTCCGTTCCGCCGATGCTGATCCGCCCCGATGAGGGTTCCAGGAACCGCATCAAGAGATTGATGACGGTGCTCTTTCCCGCACCGGTGTGTCCCACGATGGCCACGGCCTGGCCGGGTGCCACGGTGAAGCTGAGGTTCCTGACGGCGGAGACGGCTCCGGGGTAGCCGAAGGTGACGTCGTGGAAGGCGATGCTGCCGGCCGGGGGTGCATCGGCTGCCCCGCCGGGAGGCTCCTCCGGGTCTTCACCGGCATCCAGGAGCACGAAGACCCGGGCCGCGGACGCCGCGCAGGACTGCATGACGTTCAGCAGCCCGCCGATCTGCCCCACCGGCTGGGTGAACAGGCGGCTGAACTGGATGAAGGCCTGGACGCCGCCAATGGTCATGGTGCCGGCGATGACCTGCAGCGCCCCGACGACGGCAACGGCGATGTAATTGAGGTTGGACACCAGCACCATCAGCGGCTGGACCACCCCGGCTGAATACTGGGCTTTGGCGGCAGCCCGCGCCAGCCGGCCGTTGCTGCGGCGGAAGACCTCGGCAGCCTGTGCCTGCCGTCCGAAGGCCTTGATGACCTCATGCCCGCTGATGAACTCCTCGACGTATGCGTTCAGTTCGCCGGTCTCCTTCCATTGCCGGCCAAAATGCTCCTGGGACCGCCGGGCCACCACCACGGTGATCCAGGTGGAGAGGGGAACGGTGGCGACGGCGATGGCCGCGAGCAGCGGGGAGATCCACAGCATCATGGCCAGTGAGCCGCACAGCATCAGCACCGACACGATCAGCTGGGTCAGGACCTGGTTGAGGGCCTGGGCAATGTTGTCGATGTCGTTGGTGGCACGGCTCAGGACGTCGCCGCGGGACCGTTCACGGAAATAGGTCGAGGGCAGGCGGTGCAGCTTGTCCTCCACCGAGGCGCGCAGTCCGTACATGACTCCCTGGACGGCATGGGCCGTCAACGCCCCCTGCGCCCAGTTGAACAGGGAGGCGAAGACGTACATCACCGACACCGCCGCCAGCAGGATGCCAAGCCGCTGGTCCAGGCTGCCCTGGAAGATGGCTTCCACCACAACGTCGGTGGCGTCGCCGAGATACTTCGGGGCGGCGACATTGAGGGCCGCGAAGGCGCAGGTGGCGGCCACCGCTCCCAGCATTTGCAGGCGGAAGGGACGCAGGAGGCCGAGGAGCCTCCGGGCGGTGGGCCAGAACCTGTGCTCCGTTTCCCCGGTTTCCTCCCCCGCCGTCACGGGGCGCCATCCAGGGCCAGCTGTGACTCGGCAATCTCCCGGTAGGTGGCGGATGTTTCCAGCAGGTCCTGGTGGGTTCCCTGCGCAACCAGCCGGCCGCCGTCGAGCACCAGGATGAGGTCGGCATCCTCCACCGTGGCAATGCGTTCGGCCACTACCACCACCGTGGCTGCGGCCAGGACCTGGTCCAGGGCTTGCCGGAGCCTGGTGTCGGTGTCGTAGTCGAGGGAGGAGAAGCTGTCGTCGAAGAGGCAGAGGGGCGCCCTGCGCAGCAGTGCCCTGGCAATGCACAGACGCTGCCGCTGGCCACCTGACAGGCTGGCACCGCCCTGGCCCACCGGCGTGGCCAGCCCCAGGGGAAGGTCACGCATGAACCGCATGGTCTGCGCTGTTTCCAGCGCATCCCACAGTTCGTCGTCCGTGGCCTGCGGGTCCGCCATCCGCAAATTGTCGGCGATGGTCCCGGTGAACAGGTGCGAGTGCTGGGGCACGACGGCCATGGCGGCGCGGAGTTGGTCCAGGGGCAGGTCCCTGATGTCGTGGCCACCCAGGGTGATCCGGCCTGCGGTGGGGTCGAGGAACCGCGGAATGAGGTTAAGCAGGGTCGTTTTGCCGCTGCCGGTGGCGCCGACGATTGCCGTGGTAGTGCCGGGAGCCGCGGTGAAACTGACGTCCGCGAGAACGGGCGCTTCTGCTCCTGGATACGAGAAGGCGACGTCGTGGAACACCAGCGGCGCCGGCCTGCCTGCCGCATCCGGCATTGGCTGCTGTTGTGCCGGGGAAGCGGTGGTGACGGACGGATCTGTGTCCAGGACGGCCTGGATGCGTTCCGCGCAGACCGCGGCCCGCGGCGCCGTCATGAGCACGTACATGGCCATCATGATCGCCAGCAGGATCTGCATGATATAGGCGATGAAGGCCGTGAGCGCGCCGAGGTTCATCTGTCCCGCCTGGATGCGGTGGCCGCCGAACCACACCACGGCCACGGAACTCAGGTTCACCACCACCATGATCATCGGGAGCATCCCGGCCACCAGGAGGGCGGACTGGAGGTTGTTGGCGGTGAGGCCCGCGTTGGTGGTGGCAAACCGCCGTGCTTCGTGCCTCTGGCGGACAAAGGCGCGGATGACGTCCACACCTATGATCTGCTCACGCAGGATTCCGCCCGACCGGTCCAGCAGGTCCTGGCCCTCGCGGTACAGCGGAATCAGCCGGCGGACGACCAGGTACATGATCAGCAGGAGCAGGGGCACGACGGCGATCACCACCACGGACAGCGCCACATCCTGCTGCAGGGCCAGCACGATGCCGCCGACGCCCATGGCCGGCCCCGCGAAGAGCATGGTGAAGACCAGCACGGCGAACGCCTGGATCTGCTGGACGTCGTTCGTGGCGCGGGTGGTCAGGCTTTGGGTGCCAAAGAGGGCCACGTCCTGCGAGGACAGTGACTGGATCCGGGCGAAGACTTCGGCCCGCAGGCGGTGCCCGATCCGCATGGCGACGACGGCGCCGAGGTAGCCCGCCGCGATGGCAGCAGCCGCCTGCACCACGGCCACGACAGCCATCATGGCACCGAGCCGGGAGATCACCTCAGGCTTCCCCGCGACGATGCCATCGTCGATGATGGCGGCGTTCAGGGTGGGCAGCAGCAGGTTGGCGCCGGCCTGGACCAGCTGGAGGACAAGGATTACCCCGACGCCCGCGTACTGTCCTTTGAGCTGCCGCTTCATGAGTCCGACCAGCAAGATACCCCCTGTAATGCCTACGGCCGAAGAGGGGGCCAGCGGCTTGACCCCTCAATCAGTGGCCATTGTAAGCCAGATCACTTTTCTTTGCTGTCAAGGCGTGTGACTGGCAGGGAAACCTGCCGGCCACCGGGTTGTCAGTCCAGTTTGCGGCCTACGGCGAAGATCCTGCGGAAGGGAAAAATGGTCCCGTGGGGACCGGGCGGATAGGCCTCCCGCAAGGCGGCGGCGTATTCGGATTCGAACCGTTTGGCGTCTTCCCCGCCAAGTGCTGCCATGACCGGCCGCAACGCCGTGCCGCGGACCCATTCCAGGACGGGGTCGGGTCCCGCCAGGACCTGCTGGTAGCTGGTCTCCCACGCGTCGGCGGCGCATCCGGCGTCCAGCAGGATGCCCAGGTAGTCCGCCGGTTCGCCCACCGATTCTCCACCCCGCAGCACGCCGCCCAGCTTTTCCGACCAGCGCTCCGAGGCGGCGAGGCCCCGCATCAGCGCATGGGAGGGGGCGTTGAAGTTGCCCGGTACCTGCATGGCAAACCAGGCTCCGGGCCGCAGGGCCGCCAGCCACTTTGCCATCAGCTCCTGGTGGCCTGGAACCCACTGCAGGGCGGCGTTGCTCACCACAACGTCCGTCCCGGAATCGGGCATCCATCCGGCGATGTCAGCCTGCATGAACTGCAGGCCGGGCAGGCCGGCTGCCAGGGGCGCGGCCTTCGCAAGCATTTCCGCGGATGAATCGATGCCCTGGACGGCTGCCCGCGGCCACCGTTCCGCCAGCGTTGCCGTGAGGTTTCCCGGCCCGCAGCCGAGGTCCACCACGCGCGCAGGCGCGGAGGCGTGGATCCGGGCCGTGAGGTCAAAGAAGGGCCGGTCCCGGTAGTCACCGAACTGGACGTACTTTGCGGGATCCCATTTCATATTTCTTCTCCAGGTTCTGACGCACTCCGGGCCAAGCCGTAGCCTAACCCGCCGGGACGCTGAACCCGCCGGCAACGTGGCACTAAGGTTGAAGTCAATGAAACTCGTTGACCAGCTGACCGACCTGCACGCCCCCGACCCGGCCGGCGCCGTCGACCCTGACGCCCTGTACTCCCGGTTTGTTGAGTGGACGGAAAGCCGGGGCCTTTCCCTGTACCCGGCCCAGGACGAGGCCATCGTGGAGCTGGCAACGGGTGCGAACGTCATCCTGGCAACGCCCACCGGGTCCGGGAAGTCCCTGGTGGCCATCGCCGCGCACTTCCAGGCCCTGGCGCAGGGGCGGCGGAGCTACTACACGGCGCCCATCAAGGCCCTGGTGTCCGAAAAGTTCTTCGCGCTCTGCGACATCTTCGGCGCGGAAAACGTGGGGATGATCACCGGCGACTCGGGGGTAAACCAGGATGCGCCCATCATCTGCTGCACGGCGGAGATCCTGGCGAACACGGCCCTTCGCGAGGGGGCCGCCGCCGATCTGGGTGCGGTGATCATGGATGAGTTCCATTTCTACTCCGACCCGCAGCGCGGCTGGGCGTGGCAGGTCCCCCTGCTTGAACTTCCGCAGGCCCAGTTCCTCCTGATGTCTGCCACGCTTGGCGACGTCACACGGTTCGAGGAGGGGCTGACGGCGCTGACGGGCCGCGCCACCACCACAGTCAGTTCAGTCGAGCGTCCCATCCCGCTGCACTACTACTATCAGCAGACTCCCGTCCACGAGACGCTCGAAGAGCTGCTCTCCACCCGCCAGGTGCCCGTTTACGTGGTGCATTTCAGCCAGCTCGAGGCGATCGACCGCGCCCAGAACCTGATGAGCATCAACGTTTGCACCCGGGAGGAAAAGGACAAGATCGCCGAGTTGATCGCCAACTTCCGGTTCGCCGCCGGATTCGGCAAGACCCTCAACAGACTGGTGCGGCACGGCATCGGCGTCCACCACGCCGGCATGCTGCCCAAGTACCGCCGGCTGGTGGAGCAGCTGGCGCAGGCGGGCCTGCTCAAAGTCATCTGCGGGACGGACACCTTGGGCGTCGGCATCAACGTGCCGATCAGGACGGTGCTGCTCACCGCCTTGAGCAAGTACGACGGCGTCCGCACCCGCCTGCTGAACCCGCGTGAGTTCCACCAGATCGCGGGCCGGGCAGGCCGGGCGGGCTACGACACCGCCGGAACCGTTGTGGTGCAGGCCCCCGAGCACGTGATCGAGAACGTCAAGGCGATGGCGAAGGCCACCGCCAAATTCGGGGACGACCAGAAGAAGCTGCGCCAGGTGGTGAAGAAGAAGCCGCCGGAGGGCTTCGTGTCCTGGGGCGAACCGACGTTCAACCGGCTGGTCGAATCCGTCCCGGATCCGCTGACCTCCAGCTTCACGGTGACGCACGCCATGCTGATGAACCTCATGGAACGCCCCGGTGATCCGTTCGCCGCGGCGCGCAGGCTGCTCACCGAAAACCACGAACCGCGCGCTTCCCAGCTGCGGCTGATGAAGAAGGCCCTGGGCATTTACCGGGAACTGCTCGCCGCCGAAGTGATCGAACGCATCCCGCCGGAGGAACAGGCTCCCGATGGACGCACCGTCAGGCTGACCGTCCACCTGCAGCCGAACTTCGCGCTGAACCAGCCGCTCTCCCCCTTCGCACTTGCCGCACTGGAACTCCTTGACCCGGAGTCGCCGTCGTACGCCCTTGACGTGGTCTCCGTGATCGAGGCGACGCTGGAGAAGCCGCGGCAGATCCTGTCCGCCCAGCAGAAGAAAGCCCGCGGCGAAGCCATCGCTGCCATGAAGGCGGACGGCATCGAGTACGACCAGCGGATGGCCATGCTGGAAGAGGTCACCTACCCGCAGCCGCTGGCCGGGATCCTCGGCGAAGCGTTCGAGGTGTACCGGAAAGCCGCCCCGTGGGTGGGCGACTTTGAGCTGGCACCCAAGTCCGTGGTCCGCGACATGTACGAGCGGGCGATGAACTTTGGCGAATTCGTCCAGTTCTACGGCCTGGCCCGCTCCGAAGGGATCGTCCTGCGGTACCTTGCCGATGCTTTCAAGGCGCTTCGCCAGACGGTGCCGCAGGACATGCTCCGCGAGGACCTGGCGGACCTGACCGCGTGGCTCGGCGAACTGGTGCGGCAGGTCGACTCCAGCCTCCTCGACGAATGGGAGGAACTGACCTCCGGGGCAGCGCCCACGCCGCATGACGCACCACCGCCCCCGCCGCCGTCGCTCACCGCCAATATCCGGGCGTTCCGGGTGATGGTGCGCAATGAGATGTTCCGCCGGGTGGAACTGTTCGCGGATGAGGACGCCACGGCGCTTGGAGAGCTCGACGGCGGCTCAGGCTGGGACGCCGACCGGTGGGAAGATGCCCTGGACGACTACTTCGACGAACACGACGACATCGGGACCGGACCGGATGCACGCGGCCCTGGACTGCTGATTATCACCGAGGAACCCGGCCACTGGAACGTGCGCCAGATCTTCGACGATCCGGCGGGCCACCACGACTGGGGAATTTCGGCCGAGGTGGATTTGGCTGAATCGGATGCCACCGGAACCGCCGTGGTCAGGGTCACCGGCGTCAACCGGCTGTAGCGGACGGACGGCCGCTGCCGCGATGGTGGTGTGCCCGTATGGCGGGCGGGCCGGCGGTAAGCTCGGAACCATGAGTGTAATCCGCCCCGCAACCCGGCAAGACGTGCCCGCCATCCTCCGAATGATCCACGAACTGGCACATTACGAGAAGGAACCCGACGCCGTCCGGAACACCCCCGGAATGCTGGAGCAGGTGCTTTTTGGCGACAACCCCCGCGTGTACGTGGCCATGGCTGAGAACGTGGCCGGCGACGTGCAGGGCTTCGCGCTGTGGTTCCTCAACTACTCCACCTGGGAGGGTGTGCACGGCATCTACCTGGAGGACCTGTACGTCAGCCCCGAAGCCCGCGGCGAAGGGCACGGCAAGGCCCTGCTGCAGCACCTTGCCGCGATCGCCGTCGAGAAGGGGTACGCACGCGTGGAATGGAGCGTGCTGGACTGGAACGAGCCCTCCATCAATTTCTACCGCCGCCTGGGGGCCCGCCCCATGGACGGCTGGTCCACCTTCCGCCTGGCCGGCGAGGCGCTGGACCAGTTCGGCCGGTCGGAATCCAGCAGTTCCCTGCCTGCCGCTTCCCGTGGCTGACGCTCCGGTGGCACGGTTGGCTGCAGCCGGGCATGAGATCAGGGCCAGGCACGAGTTCCGTGGCATGCGCACCGTGGAGCACTACTTCACGGTGCCCCTGGACCATTTCGGAGCGAAGGGCGGCAGCGGGCAGTCACCGGAAACCCTCACCGTCTTCGCCCGCGAGTACGTCTCCGCGGCACACAGCGAGGAAGCCGCCGCGCAGCTGCCCTGGCTCCTGTTCCTGCAGGGCGGCCCCGGCGGGCGAGGCAACAGGTGGGGTTCTTTGGGCGGCTGGAGCAAAGCCGCTGCCCAGGATTTCCGCATCCTCATGCTGGACCAGCGCGGCACCGGGCTCTCCACCCCCATCGACCGCAGGACCCTGCCCGGCCGCGGGTCACCAGCCGAACAGGCCGCCTACCTGGAGCACTTCAGGGCGGACTCGATCGTGGCCGACGCGGAGCTGATCCGCAATGCCCTCGACTCACCGCCCTGGACCATCTACGGACAGAGTTACGGTGGTTTCTGCGCCTTGACGTACCTGTCCTTCGCCCCCAGGGGCCTGCGCGAAGTGCTCATCACCGGCGGCCTGGCCCCGCTCAGCGGCAGCGCGGACGACGTCTACCGGGCCACCTTCCAGCGGGTGGCGGCCCGGAACGAGGAGTACTTCGGCTGGTATCCCGAGGACCGGGACACCGTGGAGAGGATCGCCCGGCACCTGCGCACCATCCCGGAATTCCTGCCCGACGGCGAACGCCTCACCGTGGAACGGTTCCAGATGGCGGGGGCCTACCTGGGCGGAAACACCCGCGTGGACAGCCTCCACTACCTGCTGGAGGACGCCTTCGTGGCCACAGCCGGGGGACCCCGGCTCTCGGACACGTTCCTGGAACAGCTCCACGGCGTGGTCTCGCGCCGCTCCAATCCGCTGTATGCGCTGATGCATGAATCCATCTATGCGCAGGGGCAGGCCACCAACTGGTCGGCCTGGCGGATGCTCGCGGAAAACCCCTGGTTCCGGCCGGACACCGAGCCGCTGCTGCTGACGGGCGAGATGGTGTATCCGTGGTACTTCGAGCAGGACCCCGCCCTGCAGCCGCTGCAGGAAGTGGCGGACCTGGTGGCCGGCAAGCAGGATTGGAAACCGCTCTATGACCTGCAAGTGCTTGGCTCCAACTCCGTTCCCGTGGCGGCGGCCGTCTATTCGGACGACATCTACGTGGACCGGGATCTCTCCCTCCGGACCGCGGCCCAGGTCCGTGGCCTGCAGGTCTGGGAAACGGCCGACTTCCACCATGACGGGATTGCCGACGACGGCGAAAGGATCTTTGCCCGCCTGCTCGGCATGGTACGTTCAGGCGGCCGCTGACCGCCGGCGCGAGGTGCGCGCCACGACGGCGGCGGCCAGGACTGCGGCCCCGATGGCCCCGCCGAGCAGGTTCAGGCCCAGGTAGCCGGCGAATCCGAGGACCAACCCGGAGAAGGCCCCGCCCACGGCTCCCGCGGCGCCCATCAGCATGTCCGAAGCGCCCTGCACCGCCACCCGGACGTCCTGCCCTACGCTGTCGGCCAGCAGGGTGGAGGCCGAGATGGTGGCCGCGGACCAGCCCATGCCCAGCAGCACCAGGCCCACTGCCACGGCTGCGGTGGATGACTGCCCGAATCCGGCGACGGCCACGGCGGCGACCAGCACCGTGAAGCCGATCATGATGGTCTCCACCCTGCCGGCCCGGTCGGTCAGCCAGCCCATGACCGGCGAGAGGGCGAACATCCCGGCGATGTGCAGCGAAATCGTAAAACCAATGATCACCAGCACATCCCCTTCGGCAATGTGCCCGGCGTGGGACCCTGGTCCTTCCACCAGGTGCTGCAGGTGCAGGGGGGTCATGGACATGACGCCGACCATCACCGCATGCGCGGCCACCACGGCAGATACGGCCAGCAGCGCCATCCCTGAGCCCCGGATGGCCCGCAGGGCGCGGCGCAGCGATCCCCGGCCGGCTGCCGTGGCGGCCGGAACGACGCCGGCGGGTGCCGGCAGTACGCCGGGCACCGGCGCCTTGTTCCCCGGAGCGGCGGGGAGGACGTACGGGGATGCATTGCCGGCCGAGGACAGCCGGCGCGCCAGCAGCAGGGGGTCGGGGCGAAGACCGGCATACACAAGGACGGTGGCGATGAGGAGCCCGGCGCCGGAGATGACGAACGGACCGGCAATGGGCGGCAGGCCCAGCGCCATCCCGACGGCGGTCCCCGGCTGGATCAGGTTGGGCCCGGCAACGGCGCCCACGGTCACCGCCCAGACCACGGTGGACAGCGCCCTCCCGCGGTGCCCGGCCGCAGCGAGATCAGCGGCCGCAAACCTTGCCTGCAGGCTGGCCGCCGTCCCTACACCGATTCCGGCAGATCCCAGGACCAGCAGGATGAAGAGGCCGCTGACGACGGCCAGCACCATGAGGACGGCCCCTGCCAGGGCCGCCGACAGGCCTGCCACCTGCCCGGCCCGGCGGCCGTGCCGTTCCGCCAGCGCGGCCAGCGGAAGTGCTGCGGCGGCTGCCCCCAGGGTCATGACGGTGGCTACGGAGCCCGCCCAGGCGCTGGAACCGGAGAGTTCTACAGCCAGGATGGAACCGATGGACACGGTGGATCCCGTACCGAGTCCACCGAAGACCTGGGCCAGGCTCAAGAGCACAATGGTGCGCCGCTGCACCTGGGCCACGCCCTGTTCCTCAACAAGTGTGCGGGCCATGATCCGAGCATAGTCCTGTGCAGTCGACCGCCACAGGGGTTCTGCACCCCTGCATCCGGCCGGTCTTTAACCAGGACATCCCGGCCGCGGGGCGGCCGGGATGTCCTGGTGCAACACAAGAGTCCGTACTTATTCGACGTCGCTGTGGCTCTTGCGGGCGTCTTCCTCGAGCCGTGGATCGATCGTGGCGAGCTGGGCCTTGGAGCTGAGCAGACTGGCGACGACGGCAATGATGATGGTGCCCACGATGACGGCGAGCGAGACATAAGTGGGGATCTCCGGCGCCCACTCGATATGGTGGCCGCCGTTGATGAAGGGCAGCTCGTTGACGTGCATGGCGTGCAGGACAAGCTTGATGCCGATGAACGCGAGGATGAAGGACAGGGCGTGCTTCAGGTAGATCAGCCGGTTCATCAGCCCGCCAAGCAGGAAGTACAGCTGGCGCAGGCCCATGAGGGCGAACAGGTTGGCCGTGAAGACGATGAACGGGCTCTGGGTCAGGCCGAAAATCGCGGGAATGGAATCGACCGCGAACAGCAGGTCGGTGAGGCCGATGGTGATGAAGACGATCACCATGGGGGTGAACACCTTCTTGCCGTTCACCGTGGTCCGCAGCTTGCCGCCGTCGAACTTTTCGGACATGGGGATGACTTTGCGGATCCTTGCGATCAGCGGGTTCTCGCGGTCTTCCTCCTCTTCGCCCTCGTCCTGGGCCTGTTTCCAGGCCGTCCAGAGCAGGAACGCCCCGAAGATGTAGAACACCCAGCTGAACTGTTCAATGACGATGGCGCCAAGCATGATGAAGATTCCGCGCAGGATCAGGGCGATGATGATGCCCACCATCAGCACTTCCTGCTGGTATTTCCGCGGTACCGAGAACCTGGCCATGATGATGATGAACACGAACAGGTTGTCGATGCTGAGGCTGTATTCCGTGACCCAGCCGGCCACGAACTGGCTGCCGAACTCCGCACCCGTGAAGGCGAACATGGCACCGGCGAACACCATGGCGAGGGCGACGTAGAAGGCCACCCAGAGGCCGGCTTCCTTCATGGACGGTTCGTGCGGGCGCCGGACCACCAGGAGGAGATCGGTCAGGAGGATGAGGCCGAGGACGACGAACGAGCCGACCTCAAACCATACGGGCAAATCGGGCACAAGGAAGCCTTTCGCAGGGTACACAAAATCGGTGTAAGTCTCTCCGGCCTGCCTGTGCACTTGGTGCTGATACGGCGGCCCGCTACGCCCGGCGGGGCAACTGTGCCCTGCGTGCTGACGATCGTAGCGCTTGGGATACTCCCCTACGTGCTTTAACTGTACCCCAGGGAGGTGGGGGTCTGCGCCGGCTGGATAACGGTTTCCAGAAATCCGTTGACGGCGGGCCGCCGGACTTGTGATAATCGCAACCAACGAGAAACCGTTTTCTCACATTCCGGTGTTTCTTCCAGAAAGTCATGGTCAATGAAGACTCCTCTCCGCAGCAATCGAATGGTCAAGACCCTCGCCACTGCCGCCGCTTTGGCCCTGCTGGCCTCGGGCTGCTCGTCATCCTCCGCCGGCGACAGCGGCGGAAACGTCACCGTCCGGTTCACCTGGTGGGGCAACGACCTCCGGAACAAGCAGACCCAGCAGGTCATCGACGCGTTCCAGGCATCACATCCGAATATCAGGATCGAGGCCGAGCCCGGGGTATGGAGCAGCTACTGGGACAAACTGGCCACCACCACAGCCGCCAACGACTCCCCCGACATTATCCAGATGGACCAGGCCTATATCGCCGAATATGGCGGCCGCGGCGCACTGCTGGACCTGTCCAAACAGGGCAACATCGACACGTCCAAGATCGACCGGGACGCCCTCACGTCAGGCCAGGTCGACGGCAAGCAGTACGGCCTGAGCACAGGCCAGAACGCCAAGGCCGTGATGATCAACACCAAAATGTTCCAGGATTACGGTGTCCCCATCCCGGACGACAAGACCTGGACCTGGGATGACTACACGACGACTGCGGCACAAATTGCCGCAGCAGCCGCAAAGGCAGGCCAGACGAACTACGGCAGCTCCTACTCCCTGACGGATTCGGACCTGAACACCTGGGCGATGCAGCATGGCGGCTCGCTGTACTCGGCGGACCGCGGCCTCGGTTTCACGGAGGACACCGCCACCTCGTTCTTCCAGAACGTGCTGAACCTGCGCAACCGGAATGCTGCCCCGCCCGCCAACATCGCCACCGAAGACATCAGTGCCCCCGTCGAACAGACTCTCTTCGCCACGGGCAAGACAGCCATGTCGTGGTGGTGGACCAACCAGGTCAATGCGCTCCAGTCCGCACTCAAGACCGAGGTCAAAATCCTGCGGGCACCGAGCTCCACCGGCAGCGCCAGGGACAACGGCATGTCCTACAAGCCGTCAATGTTCTGGTCGGTTTCCTCGCGCAGCAAGCACCCCAAGGAAGCCGCCGAGGTGGTGAACTACCTGCTCAACAACCTGGACGCGGCCAAGACCATCCTGACGGAGCGCGGGTTCCCCACCAACTCGGAGGTCCAGGCGGCGATCGACCCGCTGCTCACGCCCGCGGACAAAGCTGCTGCGGCCTTCCTGAAGGACATCAAGCCGGACCTGAAGAACGTGCCCCCGGTGCCACCCACAGGTTCCTCCGGGGTCCAGGCGCTGATCCAGCGGTACAGCACCGATGTCCTGTTCGACCGAAAGTCCCCGTCCGACGCGGCCAAGGGACTTGTCCAGGAAGCCCAGGGCATGATCGACTCCGCAAGGAAATAGGCGGCTGGACCGGAAAGAACGACGGCGGCACCCCACCCGGGGTGCCGCCGTTCCGTTAGGTTCCCGCTTGGCGGGGCCCGGGCGTCCCCTGTCAGGCGTGGCCTGCCGCCTGCATCTGCCGCAGTTCCTTCTTCAGTTCGCTGACTTCGTCGCGGATCCGGGCAGCCACCTCGAACTGCAGTTCCGCGGCTGCGCCGTGCATTTGCTCCGTCAGTTGTTCGATCAGGCCCACCAGGTCCTCAGCCGGCGCGGCGGCCAGCCCGTCCGAACGGACCTGGGCGGCGCCCTTCTTGGCCCCGGCCTTGTTTGCCCCGGTGATTCCGCGCTTGCCCTTGCCGTAGTCGAAGCTGCCCAGCAATGCATTGGTGTCCGCGTCCTCGCGGGCCAACTGGTCGGTGATGTCCGCGATCTTCTTGCGCAGCGGCTGCGGATCCACGCCGTGTTCCTTGTTGTAGGCAACCTGGATGGCCCGGCGCCGGTTGGTTTCATCGATGGCGTTGGCCATGGAGTCGGTGATCCGGTCCGCGTACATGTGCACCTGGCCGGAGACGTTGCGGGCGGCACGGCCAATGGTCTGGATCAGTGACGTGGAGGACCGAAGGAAGCCTTCCTTGTCCGCATCCAGGATGCTCACCAGCGAGACCTCGGGAAGGTCCAGGCCTTCGCGGAGCAGGTTGATGCCCACCAGCACATCGAAGCTGCCCAGCCGGAGTTCCCGGAGCAGCTCGACGCGCCGCAGCGTGTCCACGTCCGAGTGCAGGTACTCCACCTTGATCCCGTGGCCCAGGAGGTAGTCCGTCAGGTCCTCCGCCATGCGCTTTGTCAGGGTGGTGACGAGGACGCGCTCGTCCTTTTCCACGCGGGTGCGGATCTCCCCCAGGAGGTCGTCGATCTGCCCCTTGGTGGGTTTGACGATCACTTCGGGGTCGATCAGGCCGGTGGGGCGGATGATCTGCTGGACGAAACCGTCGGCCTTGCCGAGTTCGTACTTGCCCGGGGTGGCGGACAGATAGACGGTCTGGCCGATCCGTTCCAGGAACTCGTCCCACTTCAGCGGCCGGTTGTCCATGGCTGACGGCAGCCGGAAGCCGTGGTCCACCAGGGTCCGCTTGCGGGACATGTCCCCTTCGTACATGGCACCGATCTGCGGGATGGTGACATGGGATTCGTCCACCACCAGCAGGAAGTCGTCCGGGAAGTAGTCCAGGAGGCAGTGCGGCGCGGACCCGCCGGGACGGCCGTCGATGTGCCGCGAGTAGTTTTCGATGCCGTTGCAGAACCCCATCTGCTGCATCATTTCCAGGTCATAGGTGGTGCGCATGCGCAGCCGCTGCGCCTCCACCAGCTTGTTCTGGCCTTCCAGCACGGCCAGCCGCTCGGCGAGCTCGTCCTCGATGGTCTTGATGGCGCGGCTCATCCGCTCCGGCCCGGCGACATAGTGCGAGGCGGGGAAGACGTACATTTCCGTTTCCTCGCGGATCACCTCGCCCGTGACGGGATGCAGGGTGTAGATGTTTTCCACCTCGTCGCCGAAGAACTCGATCCGCAGGGCCAGTTCCTCGTACATGGGGATGATCTCCACGGTGTCGCCGCGGACGCGGAACGTGCCGCGGTGGAAGTCCATGTCGTTGCGCGCGTACTGCATGGAGACGAACTTCCGCAGCAGATGGTCGCGGTTCATTTCCTGGCCCTTGCGAAGCGTCACCATGCCGGCGATGTATTCTTCCGGCGTGCCCAGGCCGTAGATGCAGGACACGGTGGCCACCACCACGACGTCGCGGCGCGTCAGCAGGGCGTTGGTGGCGGAGTGGCGGAGCCGCTCCACTTCCTCGTTGATGGAGGAGTCCTTCTCGATGAAGGTGTCCGTCTGGGGAACGTAGGCCTCGGGCTGGTAGTAGTCGTAGTAGGAGACGAAGTATTCCACCGCGTTGTTGGGCAGCAGTTCGCGGAATTCGTTGGCCAGCTGCGCGGCGAGGGTCTTGTTCTGCACCATCACCAGGGTGGGGCGCTGGACCTGTTCGATGAGCCACGCCGTGGTGGCGCTCTTACCGGTACCCGTGGCACCGAGCAGCACCACGTCCTTCTCACCGTTGTTAATGCGCTCCGTCAGTTCCGCGATGGCAGCCGGCTGGTCACCGGCAGGCTTGAATTCGCTGATGACTTCGAAGGGCGCTACAACACGGTTGACTTCCTGCGCAAGGCTCATGGATCTAATTTACCGCCGGGCACCGACACTGGACGGCCCCTTCCGTTACAGGCGAACAGCGTCCGGCATTCAGGGTGCTGTTCAGGACGGGTACGACGGCGGCTCCCACCCGGCTGCCTCCGCCCAGGCCGACATCAGCGGCCAGGCGACATCGGTGAACCAGGGTTCCTTGGCGTCCGCATAGCCCCGGGTGGTGCCTGAACCGGCAAACCGTGCCGCGAGGCCCACCTTGTGCGCCTGGTAAAGCCGAAGCGCGGCGGGATCGCTCCGCAGCCAGTCACGGAACAGAAGGGCATAACGCCACCCGGCCGAGCCTGCAGCCCGGACATGGACGTTCACAGCCCGGCACGGGTCCGCATTGGCGTGGAACCGCTTGAACCACTGGGACGGGTCGGGTGCGTACGGCTTGGGCGTGTCCGACCCTACGCCCCGGACCTGCGGGAACCCGGCCGCAGTGAGGAGCGGGGCCAGCCTTTCGGCAGCCTCAAGGTCCGGCACCGCAACCTGCAGGTCGATGACGTCCTTGGCGGCCAAGCCGGGAATGGAGGTGGAGCCAACGTGGTCCACCGCCAGGATGAGGCCGGGAGCAGCCGCCAGAAGCCGCGCCGCGATCCTGGCTGCCTCCCGTTCCCACTCCTCACGGTGCGGCTCCAGCACCGGTCCGCCATGGCGTGGTGCGCGTGTCCCCGCGGCAAGGTTGTGGGCAAACGGCACCAGCCGCGCGTCCCAGAGCCGGTCCACCTGGTCCAGGACGTGCTGCAGCGTGCCGGAGTTGTCCAGGACGACGTCGGCCGCGGCCAGGCGGTCCCTGCGGGTGGCCTGGGCGGCCATCCGGGCACGCGCCGCTTCCGGGGTCATCCCCCGGATGTCCAGCATGCGCTGCATCCGCACATCGTCAGGGGCGTCCACCACCACTACAAGGTGGAATGCGGTGCCCTGGCCGGTCTCCACCAGGAGGGGGATGTCCTGGACCACCACCGCGTCGGGCGCAGCTGCAGCGGTGATGGCTGCGGCCCGGGCACGCACCAAGGGGTGGACGATCGCGTTCAGCGCAGAAAGGCGTTCCGGGTTGCCGAACACCGCCCCGCCAAGCCGCGGACGGTCAAGCCGCCCGTCGTCGTCGAGCATCCCGGGACCGAACTCCGCCACGATGCGGTTCAGCCCCTCAGTCCCCGGTTCAACCACCTCCCGGGCCAAGGCGTCGGCGTCCACCAGCACAGCGCCGCGTTCCTTCAGCCGCCCGGCCACCACCGATTTTCCCGAGGCGATTCCGCCCGTCAATCCGATCTTCAGCACCCTCCCACCCTACTGAACAGGTGGGCGCGACCAGCCCACCGGAAGCACTTAGACTGGGCGGGTGCAAGATCACGACAGCCGGGCAACTGCCTACACCACGCTGGCAGCGGGGAAGGACTTCCGGCACGAACTCGAGGTCAAGCGCTCCAGGTTCATCACGGTCCTGCGCAGGGCCGGCACGGAAGACGCCGCCCGGGACCTCGTGGCCGGCCTGCGCCGCGAGTTCCACGATGCCCGCCACCACTGTTCCGCATTCGTCATCGGCGCGGACCGGACCGTCCAACGGTCCAGTGACGACGGCGAACCCGCCGGCACCGCCGGTACTCCGATGCTGGAGGCCCTGCTGAAGCGCGAAACGGCACCCGGGGTGAGCGACCTCAGCGACGTCAGTGCCGTCGTCGTGCGCTATTTCGGCGGCATTTTGCTCGGCGCTGGCGGGCTTGTGCGCGCCTATTCCGAATCCGTGTCCACCGCACTTGACCTCGCACCCCTGGGCCGCCGGAGCAGGCTGAGGATCTGTTCCATGGCGGTACCGCACGCTGAAGCGGGGCGGCTGGAGAACGACCTGCGCGCTGCCGGCACGGTCATGGCGGACACCAGCTACGGGGAACGGCACGCGGTGCTGCGGATTGCCGTCCCGGACGACGCCGCAGCGATTGCCGCTGCAGCGGACCGGATCCAGCAGCTGACGGCCGGCACCGCCACCCTCGCGGCCGGGGGAACGGAATGGGTGGATGAATCCGTCGGCTGACGTCAGCCTGGTGGACGTGGATCACGAAGTGGCGGACCAGTTGCTGGCGCTGGCCAAACGCGATGCCTCCCCCGATGAGGTCGCTCCCCCGCTGGGCGGCCCCGGCTGGAACCTTGAACGTACGGCCTGGTTCTTCAGCTACCACTCCGCCGCCGCCGCGGGGCTGGACGGACCGGCAGCGGAAAAATCATGGGCGGTGTTCTGTGGCCAGTCCATCGCCGGTTCCGTCCGCCTCAAGCGTGACGGCGCCGCCCTGGTCCCCACGGCGGAGACGGGGATTTGGCTTGGCCGGAGTTTCCGTTCCCGCGGCATCGGCGGCGCCGCCCTTGACCTTGTCCTGGCGGAAGCCCGGCGGGCCGGCCTGCAACGCGTCACCGCCCGCACGCTGGCCGGAAACAGCAGCGCACAGCGGCTGCTCGCCGCAGCCGGGGCGGCACTGACGCAGGACAACGACGGAACAGTCCTCGCCGTCGTCGACCTTTAGTCGCATCGCCTTAAAGGCAAGAAACCCCCTGCCGGTGTGGCAGGGGGTCTCTTGGAGCCCGGTTACCCGGGCCGGTGGCAATTAGTTGCCGGTCAGCTTCTCACGCAGGGCAGCAAGTGCCTCGTCCGAAGCCAGGGTGCCGGCACCGGAGTCGGTGGCAGCAGGCTCAGAGGAGTAGCTGGTGGCACCGGAGTCGCCGTCACCGGACGTTGCGGCAGCAGCGTCGTCGGCAGCGTGCTGGGCAACCTGCTTCTTGTGGGCTTCCCAACGTGCCTGGGCGTCAGCGTACTGCTGCTCCCAAGCGGCGCGCTGTGCTTCGTAGCCTTCGAGCCATTCGTTGGACTCGGGGTCGAAGCCCTCGGGGTACTTGTAGTTGCCCTCTTCGTCGTACTCTGCGGCCATGCCGTACAGGGCGGGATCGAATTCGGTGCTGTCAGCGTCGACGCCCTCGTTGGCCTGCTTGAGGGACAGCGAGATGCGGCGGCGCTCGAGGTCGATGTCGATGACCTTGACGAACAGTTCGTCGCCAACGGACACAACCTGCTCGGCCAGTTCAACGTGGCGCACGGCGAGCTCGGAGATGTGGACCAGGCCTTCGATGCCGTCTTCGACGCGGACGAACGCACCGAACGGAACCAGCTTGGTGACCTTACCCGGCACAACCTGGCCCAGGGCGTGGGTGCGGGCGAAGGTCTGCCACGGATCTTCCTGCGTAGCCTTGAGCGACAGGGAGACGCGCTCGCGGTCCAGGTCGACCTCGAGGACCTCGACGGTGACTTCCTGGCCAACTTCGACAACCTCGGACGGGTGGTCGATGTGCTTCCAGGACAGCTCGGAAACGTGGACGAGGCCGTCTACGCCGCCCAGGTCCACGAAGGCACCGAAGTTGACGATGGAGGAAACAACGCCGGGACGGACCTGGCCCTTTTCCAGCTTGTTGAGGAAGGTGGAGCGGACCTCGGACTGGGTCTGCTCGAGCCATGCACGGCGGGACAGGACAACGTTGTTGCGGTTCTTGTCCAGTTCGATGATCTTGGCTTCGATCTGCTGGCCGATGTACGGAGCCAGGTCGCGCACACGGCGCATCTCGACGAGGGATGCGGGCAGGAAGCCGCGCAGGCCGATGTCGAGGATAAGACCACCCTTGACAACCTCGATGACGGTACCGGTGACAACACCGTCTTCTTCCTTGACCTTCTCGATGTCGCCCCAGGCACGCTCGTACTGAGCACGCTTCTTGGAGAGGATCAGACGGCCTTCTTTGTCTTCCTTGGTGAGCACCAGGGCTTCGACCTGATCGCCAACGGAGACGACGTCTCCGGGGTCAACGTCGTGCTTGATGGACAGCTCGCGGGAGGGGATGACACCTTCGGTCTTGTAACCGATGTCGAGCAGGACTTCATCGCGGTCGACCTTGACGACGGTACCTTCGACGAGATCTCCGTCGTTGAAGTACTTGATGGTGGCGTCGACAGCTGCGAGGAAGTCCTCAGCGGTACCGATGTCGTTGATGGCGACCTGCGGGGTACCGGGCTTCTCGGTGGAGGTGATGGTCATGTAGTAGGGGCTCCGTTGTGGATAGTTAGTCGGTCAGGCAAACCGGCGCGCCCGCGTCATGGAACGCAGGCGCGATTCGCGGTGAATCCGACGGATCCTCCGGGTCATCCTGATTTTGTGGATTACTTTCTGGGTGCGGCCCCGGGGGCCGCAAGTGCGTGCACGCGCGGTACACGCCCGTTCATTGTAGTCATTGCGGGCAACCGGGGTCAAAGCGGCCGTTGGCTCAGAAGTGCGTCAGGCAATGGGTGGCCCGTTCCACAGCTAACATCTGCTGCGCCTTGAATGCGGCGCCTTTGGCGTGTTCCGAAATCCTGCCGGCTGCCGCCAGTGTCACCGGGCAGACGCCGCCGAGGTAGATCGAGGACAGCGCGGAGACATCCATGGCCAGGTCCGGGCCCTCCCCCGGGTCGATGCGTTCGACGGCGGCCTGGCCGCCCTTAACCTCCAGCGCGAACGTTCCTGCCGTGAAGCCCAACGGGTCACCCACTTCCAGCACGAGCCTTCCGTCCGAGGGGTAGTGCCGGGCCGCCAGGGCCTCCCGGACATCGAGGATCCGGAGCCAGAGCATGTCGCGGGGCTCGGAGGCTTCAACGCAGCGGGAGTCTTCGAGGGCCCATGGCAGCGGATCATCGACCATGGCTTCTTCCCACGTGACGCTCTCGACCAGGTCGATGGCAGCAAGGTACTGCCAGAGTTCCAGGTACGCGTGGTCGGTGGCGGCCACCAGGTCCACCACTTCCATGGTGTACGGCCGGGCGTCCCAGCCGGCGAACTTATAGGACACGTACCCGTCCACCGACCCGTCGGGCCCGTAGTGCAGCGCAACTTTGACTTTGGGATCCTCGTCCTCGGCCCGGCTGATGGATCCGGATGCGAGCTGGCGGTAGAACTCGTGCCGCCCGATCGAACCGGGCGTGAGGCGGTGCAGCTGTTCGAAGACGGCCGGCGCCAGGTCAAGGAGGACCTTGGGGTCGGCCACCTCCACCCGGCCCGTGGCAGGGTGGTTGAGGACGAAGCGGCGGCTGGTGTCGACCTTGATGGACTGCTCCCGGGTGGCCACCCCGAACCCGAACCTGCTGTAAATCGAGGCCTCCGATGCAGTCAATGCCGCCATCGCCAGCCCTTCCCGGCGGGCGAGGCCCAGCTCCTCTGCCATCATGCGGCGCAGCAGCCCCCTGCGCCGGTGTGACGTCCGGACGGTCACCGCGGTGACCAGCCGCGTGTCGAGCATACGGCCAAAGCCGATGTTCAGTGTTTTATCAAAGGTGCCGAAGGTTGCCACCGGGACGTTGGCCCCGAGGGCGTGGTCGGCCACTGGCCCCACCTGGTAGGCGCCGGTCATCACCCGCCCGTCGGCACGCTGCATCGCAATGCCCCTGTCCACCCGTTCGTCGCTGCGGCGGGCATCATGGAACCCGAAGGCGACGGCCCGCATCCAGTCGACGGTCTGCGGGTAAGCAGGATCTTCTTTGGCAGCCGGCTCGAAGCGCCGGATTTCATAGTTTCCACTCAGATCACCCATTTACCTGAGCCTAGTCAATGAATCCGGCGCCTGACCAGCAAAAACGCCCCGGCTGGTGCCGGGGCGCCGCGGGCGCCGTCAGTGGCCGGCGTCGTACCAGCTGGGTCCGACGCCGATCTGGACTTCCAGGGGAACGCTGAGGTCCGCGGCCGCTGCCATCTGCTTGGTCACCAGTTTCTCCACGGCTGCCCGCTCCCCCGCCGCGACTTCCAGGACGAGTTCGTCGTGGACCTGGAGGAGCATGCGGGATTTCAGGCCCTGCGCGTGCAGTTCGGCGTGGACGCCGAGCATGGCACGTTTAATGATGTCCGCGGCGGACCCCTGGATGGGGCTGTTGAGCGCGATCCGTTCCGCGTTTTCGCGCAGCTGCCGGTCGGTGCTGGTGAGGTCCGGCAGGTAGCGGCGGCGCCCCTCGATGGTGGCCGTGTAGCCGTCCACCCTGGCCTGGTCCACCACGCCCCGGAGGTAGTCGCGGACGGCGCCGAAGCGGTCGAAGTAGTCCTTCATGAGGGTGCGGGCCTCGTCCACGGAAATTTCCAGCTGCTTGGACAGGCCAAAGGACGTCAGCCCGTAGGCCAGGCCGTAGGACATCGCCTTCACCTTCGAGCGCATGGCGCTGGTGACCTGGTCCGTGGGGACGTGGAAGATGTTGGACCCGACGAAGCGGTGCAGGTCCTCGCCGTCCTTGTACGCCTGGATCAGGCCCTCGTCACCGGAGAGGTGCGCCATGATCCGCATCTCGATCTGCGAGTAGTCGGCGGACAACAGGCATTCGTAGCCATCGCTGACAACGAAGATCCCGCGCACGCGGCGGCCTTCCTCGCTGCGGATGGGGATGTTCTGCAGGTTGGGATTGTTGGACGAGATCCGGCCGGTGGCGGCCACGTTCTGGGCGTAGGTGGTGTGGATGCGGCCGTCCTCCGCCACCGACTTCTTCAGGGACTCGATCATCTGGCGGAGCTTCGCGGCCTCGCGGTGCGCCATGAGCTGGACCAGGAACTCGTGCCCGGTCTTTTCCAGCAGGTTCTTCAGGGACGCGGCGTCCGTGGTGTAGCCGGACTTGATCTTCTTGGTCTTGGGGAGCTGGAGTTCGTCGAACAGGACGGTCTGCAGCTGCTTGGGCGAACCGAGGTTGACCTCGTGGCCAATGGCGGCGAAGGCCTGTTCCTGCGCCTGGTCGATGACCCGGGCGAGGTCGGCAAGCTGATCGTCCATCTTGTCCATGTCGATGGCGATGCCTGCAAGCTCCATATCCGCCAGGACACGGCTGACCGGCAGTTCAAGCGTGGACAGCAATTCCTCCGCGCGGCGTTCCCTGAGTTCGCCTTCGAAAAAGCGGCTCAGCGCCAGCACGACGGCGCCGGCCTGCACCAGCGCGTCGGCCGCGGCGGCATCCCCGCCGTCGAAGGACAACTCCAGCTGCCCGGCCTTGGCCGTGGAGGCCGGAATCCCGACGTTCAGGTGGTGCTGGGCAAGCTCGGCCAGCTCATAGGTGCGCCGGTCGGGCTGGATGAGGTAGCCGGAGATGGAGGTGTCGTCCACCACGCCCTCGAGCTCCAGGCCCCGTACGGTCAAGGCCTTCAGCGCGGCCTTGAAGCCGTGCATCACCTTGGGCGACTCGGGGTCGCGCAGCCAGGCGGCCAGGACGTTCTCCGTCCCGGCGTCCTGGCCTGCGAGGTCGATGTAGACGGCGGCGTCTGCCCTGACGATCGCAATGGCGGCAGCGTCCTCGCCGATGCGGCCCGGCACGAGGTCGACGGCGACGGCGGACCGCTGTCCGGCACCGGCGGCCAGGAAGGCGGCGAGTTCGTCTGCAGTGGCAGGGGTGCCGTAGGCGGGGGTGTCGATGCTCTCACGCTCGGCGGCGGGGGTGTCGGCGTCGCCATAGAGGGCGAACAGCCGCCCGCGGATGGCCTTGAACTCGAGCTGGTCGAAGAGGTCTTCCATGGCAGCCTGGTCGGGCCGGGGCTGGTAGAGGTCCTCCAGGGTGACGGGGAGGTCAAGATCGGTGTGCAGCTGGTTCAGCCGCCGGTTCCGCTTGACGGCGTCGACGTTTTCGCGCAGGGCATCCCCCACTTTGCCGCCGATGGAGTCGAGGTGTTCCAGGACGCCTTCAAGGCCGCCGTACTGGTTGATCCATTTCGCTGCCGTCTTTGGCCCGACCCCGGGCACGCCGGGCAGGTTGTCAGCCGTTTCGCCCACCAGCGCGGCGAGGTCTGAGTAGCGGGACGGGCTGACGAAGTACTTGGCTTCGATGGCGGCGGCGTCCATGCGCGGGATGTCGCTGACACCCTTTTTGGGGTACAGCACGAAGACGTTGTCCGTGATGAGCTGGAAGGCGTCGCGGTCGCCGGAGACCAGCAATACCTCGAAGCCGGCTTTTTCGCCCATGGCGGCAAGCGTGGCCAGGATGTCGTCCGCCTCGTAGCCGGGCATCTTAATGGTCTTGATGCCCCAGGCCTCCATGACCTGCGCGATGAGGTCGATCTGGCCGCTCATTTCACGGGGCGTTTCGTTCCGGCCGCCCTTGTATTCGCTGTACTCGGTCTTGCGGTGGGTCGATTCGTCCGACACATCGAACGCCACCGCGATGTGGGTGGGCTGCTGCTCCTTGATGAGGTTGATCAGCATGGAGGTGAAGCCGTGGATGGCGTTGGTGTGCTGGCCGTTGGCGGTGGAGAACTTGTCCGCCGGGAGTGCGAAGAAGGCACGGAACGCCATGGAGTGGCCGTCAAGGACCAGCAGGCGCGGCTGGCCGGTGATGGGGATGACGGGGGCCTCGGTGGCTGAAACGGACCCACCGGCAGCGGGAGCGGCGGCCTTGGCAGCAGGTGCGGAGGCGGCGGATGAGTGCTGCACGGCAGCTTCCTCATCGATGGCCGGGGACGGGAAGGGGGCCGGTTTGGTTGTTTCACTCACAGGTGCCAGCCTAGTTGCCATGACTGACAATTTCACGCCGGGCGCTTTCACCGACGAGCTGGCTGCTGCCGGTATTCCAGACCACATGCACGGCTGGCTGGGCCGCTTCGGAGTGGGCGCGCTGGTGGTCAAAATGGGGATCCGCTTCCTGGAGATGAGCCCGGAACGCACCGTTGCCACCATGCCGGTGGAGGGCAACACACAGGTGGCCGGGATCCTTCACGGCGGCGCACACGTGGTCCTGGCCGAAACGCTGGGGTCCTTCTCGGCCGGGATGCACGCAGGCCCCGGACGGCACGCCGTCGGGATTGAGGTTAATGCCACACACCACCGGTCCATTGACAGCGGCACGGTGACCGGCACGTGCACCGCGATCCATCTGGGCCGGACACTGGCCACGCACGAAATCGTCATGACGGATGCGCAGGGGCGGCGCCTTTCCACCGCAAGGATCACCAACATGCTCCGGGACAACGCCTAGGGGCAGGCAGCCTCAGGTGCCGTTATCCCCTGCCGCAGGCAGAAGGTAGCGCAACTCAACAACGCCCCTGCCCAGGGTGCGGGATGCAGCCAGCTGGAGCGGCGGCGTCGGACCTTTAAGGGGAAGCAGCCGCTTGCCCTGGCCCAGCACCACCGGGATCATGGAGAGGATGACCTCGTCCAGCAGGCCCGCATCGGCGAACTGGGCGGCGAGGTTGCCGCCGCCCACCACCCAGATGTTCCTGCCGCCGGCGGAGCGCCGGAAATCGGCGATGAATTCGCCCACGTCGCCGCGGACGAAGGTGATGTCGGCGCCGTCGGGGGCCGGGTATTCGTGGTGGGTGAACACGTAGCTGGGCGTCCCGGCGTACGGCCATTTGCCGGGTTCGTGCTCCATCAGCCACGCATAGGTTTCCCCGCCCATGACAATGCAGCCCACGCCGGCCATGAAGCCGTTGTAACTGTCCTCGCCGCCTTCGAACCCGTCGAACTGCAGGAGCCAGTCCAAATCATCCGTGGGCGTGGCAATGAAGCCGTCCAGGGAGGCAGCGACGAAGTACTGGATGCGGGACATGGCCCCATCGTAGCCAACAGCACCACCCGGGCCAACGGCCGGGGTGGTGCTTCGGCGGAGCGCTACTTGGAGAAGTACGGGATAATCAGGTACAGGCCGATGAGGACGGCAATGCCGCACAGGCCAAAGCAGATGTAGGCGAAGGAACGCTTGAGTCCGGGAGACGTCTGCTCGGCATCAGCGGCGATGGCCGTAAAGCGGACGCCCAGCGCGTAAAGGGTTACCACCGTCGCTGCGGCTACCAGGGTGGCGCCCGCGACCGTCAGGAGTTCCAACCACTTCATCGCCGATTCTCCTTAGGCTTGTTGGTCTTGGCGTCTGCCTTGGCTTTTGCCTTGGCCTCTGCCCGTGCCCGGGCCATCGCCTTCTTCTTTGCGAACCGGACCGCCTGGCCGGCTTCCTCGACCTCGACGGCGTTCTGGTGGCTCACGGAGGACTTGCGCGAGTAGAAGAACATGAAGAGGACCGCGGCGCTGCCCGCGATGGCGGCGATGAGCACGCCCACGGCGCCGGTCTTGACGAGCAGGGCCGTCAGGGCTCCGACAACGCCGGCGGCCGGAAGGGTGAAGAGCCATCCCAGCGCGATCTTCCCCACCATGTTCCACCGGACGGTGGTCCCGCGGCGGCCCATGCCGGAGCCGATCACGGATCCGGAAGCCACCTGTGTGGTGGACAGGGCGAAGCCCAGGTGCGAGGAAGCAAGGATGGCGGACGCGGTGCTGGTCTCCGCCGCAAAGCCCTGGGCGGGCTTGACCTCGGTGAGGCCGGACCCCATGGTGCGGATGATGCGCCAGCCGCCGGCGTAGGTGCCGATGGCGATCGCCAGGGCGCAGGCCGTGATCACCCACAGCTGGGGACCGGAGCCGGGAGCCTGGCTTCCGGCGGCGATCAGGACCAGCGTGATGATGCCCATGGTCTTCTGGGCGTCGTTGGTGCCGTGCGCCAGGGCCACGAGGCTGGAGGTGAAGATCTGGCCGGTGCGGAAGCCGCCGCGCTTCTGCGTGAGCTTGGTGCCGGTCTCGGGATCATGCCGCGAGGTCAGGGCATAGGCCAGGCGCGTGCAGACGTAGGCGGCGAGGCCTGCGATCAGCGGCGCGAAGACGGCCGGGAGGATGACTTTCTGGAGCAGTGTCTCCAGGTTCACGGAGTTGAACCCCGCGCCGACCACGGCCGCGCCGATCAGGCCGCCGAAGAGCGCGTGGGACGAGCTGGAGGGCAGGCCCTTGAGCCAGGTGATCATGTTCCAGAGCACGGCGCCCATCAGCCCGGCAAAGATGATGTCCGGGGTGATCTGGACACCGCCGGAGCCTTCCCGGATGATTCCGCCGGACACCGTCTTGGCCACCTCGGTGGAAAGGAACGCGCCCACCAGGTTCAGCACGGCTGCCAGGGCCACCGCGGTCCTGGGCTTGATGGCACCCGTCGCGATGGGCGTAGCCATGGCGTTCGCGGTGTCGTGGAAGCCGTTCGTGAAGTCGAAAAATAGTGCCAGCGCGATGACCAGCGCCACCATGAAGGTGATATCCACCTGTTGCCCAATCTGCAGAGTCGACGTTCAGCAGTTTCTCTTACCAGGCTGCCGTGGACAGCATAGTTCACCAGCTGTTCGCTTGGAATGACTTGCGGCGATGGCGGGGCCGGCGGGAAACCTTATCGATCGTACGCGTCCCGGGCATGAGGTCAAAACACGGGCGGGGCCAGGAAAGCGCGGATCCGGTCAAGTTCCTCGGGGCTGATCCCGCGGCGCGGGTGCGGTGAAACGGTGAGGATGCGCCCGCCCAGGAACCGCGCCCACCGCTGCGCTTCCGCTTCGAACCCCAGCTGGTCGTCCACCCAGGCGACGGTATCCGGTCCGGTGTCTTCGATATCGTCCTGGATGGCGCGGAGTTTCCACCAGCCGCTTCCGCCGGCCGCACCGTCCGCCGCCAGGTAGGGCCAGCTGCTGCCGGCCAGGCCGACGGCGGGACACAGGTATTGCGGGGCCAGTTCCTCCCAGGAGGTGAGCCAGACACAGCGAAGCCCGGGCGTGCGGGCCAGCGAGTTGAGCCCGGCCACCAGTTCAGGAGCGAAGGAAACCGGCAGCAGTCCCGCCTGGGCACGACGCCAGCGGGACCCCCAGCCGGTGTGCCCTTCCGGGCTGAAGGGACAGACAACGCCGTCCACGTCCAGATAGAGCGTGTGCACCGCCCTGCGCCCTCCGGGAGCTTCAGCCCTGGTGGAACTGCGGTGGCCGCGGGCCCGTGTCCAGCTCCGGGGCGAGCTTCTCCTCAAGCGCCGCCAGGGTGGCGTCCGGCAGGACAATGAGCCCATCCAGCTCCCGCCGCGCCCGCTTGTACGCTGCCTGGCGTTCTGCCGGGGTGGCCGCCTCGTTTTCCGCGATCATCAGCAGTTTCCTTGCCGTGGCGAGCCGTTCGCGTTCCGGTCCGGTGAACTTGCTGTCCCTGATCCGCCTCGCTTCGCGCTCGGCAACGTCCAGTGCCACGGCGAAATTGTTGACTGCCTGCCGGTACGCGTCCAGTGCCGCCAAGGATCCCAGGTCCGCCGGCGAGGCGGGGCGCTGGCCGTCAGCTTCCCTTTTGGCCCGGAGGAAAGCCACGGTGAGTGGCTCGCGGACATCCGTCATCAGGGGAAAGTCGATGAGCTTGCCGACGTCGAGTTCGTACTCGAGCCACCGTCGGTTGGTCGCGTCGTGGGTGGCCATCAATGCCTGCACTTCGGCGGCGGAGGCCCTGTCGGCTTCGCGTGCCTGGTTTTTGGCCGTGTACAGTTCCACCCGGCGGCGGTGCCGCCGCTCACCGGCGCGCCGCCAGCCCCCTGCCCAGCGGCCGGCCAACGCCATCAGTGGAAACACCATCCACCATTTGTCGTACAGGAACTCCATCAAGGGCCTCACCCATCAATTTTCGCAGCCCAGGGGTCGGGCCTCAAGGGAGGGACAGGTGCCCGACGGCGGCCCGGGGCGGGTGCAGCGGCAGCCTGTTGCACCCGCCCCTGCTGCCGCGTCATTGCTCCCGTGTCATTGTGCCGGTGCGGCCTGGGCGGAGTTGACGTTGACCAGCCAGGCGACGCCGTAGCGGTCGGTACACATGCCGAAGACGTCACCCCACGGCGACTTCTCCATGGGGACGGTCACGTTTCCCCCGTCGGTGCTGAGCTTCCCGTAGTAGCCGCGCAGTTCGGCTTCATCGTCGCCGCTGAGGGAGATGGAGATGGATGAACCGGGGTGGTATTCCATGCTGTTCGGGGTGTCGGCGCCCATGAGCACCAGGCCCTGGGTGGTGGTCAGCATGCCATGCATGATCTTTCCGGCTTCCGCCGGGTCGTCACTTGCCTGGAAGTCGGCGAAGGTGCTCAATGTCAGCTCGCCGCCGAACACGGACTGGTAGAAGGTCATTGCCTCGCGGGCATTGTCCCGGAAGCTGATGTACGGATTGAGGATCGTGGGCATGACGGGATCTCCTTCACTGGGGCCGGAACTGGCCGGCCAGGACTGGGCAGACAACATCCTGCCCTATCCTGCTGCCGCCGGGTAGGGGACGCCTCCCCTGTTCATCCCGGGTTTCAGGGGACGAAACGGTAGCCGACGCCGGCCTCCGTCAGCAGGTGGCGGGGGTTGCCGGGATCCTCCTCCAGCTTCCTGCGCAACTGGGCCATGTAGACGCGGAGGTAGTTGGCTTCCTTTTGGTAGGAAGGCCCCCAGACGTCGGAGAGCAATTGCTGCTGCGAGATAAGCCGGTTGGGATGGCGGACCAGGATTTCCAGGATGTTCCATTCCGTCGGAGTGAGGCGGACGGGTTGTCCGGAGCGCAGCACCTGCCTGGCGGCGAGGTCCACGGTGAATCCGGCGGACGTGACCAGGGAGCGCGACTCAGGCTGCGGGACCCTGCGCAGCAGGGCACGCAGCCGCGCCAGCAGCTCATCGAGGCCGAAGGGCTTGGTGATGTAGTCGTCGGCACCTGCATCGAGGGCGCCCACCTTGTCCGGGGATCCATGCCGCGCGGAGAGGACCAGGACGGGCGCAGCGCTCCACCGCCGCAGGTCGCGCAGCACCTCCGTTCCGTCCATGTCCGGCAGGCCGAGGTCCAGGACCAGCAGATCCGGAGCCTGCCGGGAGGCAGCAGCAAGGGCTGATCCGCCATCCACCGCCGTGTCCACCGCGTAGCCGTGGGCAGTGAGCGTGATCCGGAGGGCTTTGAGCAGGTGCGGATCGTCGTCGATCACCAGGACCTTCGTCTGGGCCCCGCCGGCAGCCTGGACGCCATTGCCGCTCATGGCTGCATTCCGCCGGCGCCGGGGACGGGATGGGGAGCCGTGGCTGCCGCGGCCGGAACACCGGCGGACAGCGGCAGGCGGAGCACCATGGTAAGTCCGCCGCCTGGGGTCTCCCGGGCCGTGAGGGTGCCGCGCATCGACTCCATGAATCCCCTTGCGACTGACAGCCCCAGCCCTACCCCCGAGGACCGGGATACGTCGTCGAGCCGCTGGAACGGCCGGAACATCTCCACCACTTTGCGGGCCGGGATGCCCGGGCCGTGGTCGATGATCTGCAGCTCACCGCAGGGGTGCCCGTCAAGGATGCCACCGGACTGGCCGCCGGCCACGACCACCCGGGTCCCGGCTCCGTACTTCACGGCGTTCTCCAGGACGTTGGCCACCACTCTCTCCAACAGGCCGGGGTCCGCGTCCACCGGCGGCATGTTCGCCGGGAGTTCCACGCTGACCGCTCCGGCAGGCAGGCCCCGCAGTGCGGCATCCACCACCCCGGCCCAGCGGACGGGGCCCAACAGGGGTTCCACCGACTGCGCCGTGATGCGGGACATGTCCAGGAGATTGCCCACCAGCAGGTCCAGCCGGTCGCTGCAGGCATCGATGGTTTCCAGCAGGTCGCGCTGCTCGGCCGGGGTGTAGGAAACACCGTTTTGCAGGAGTCCCCCGGCAGCCAGTTTGATGCCGGCCAACGGCGTGCGCAGGTCATGGGAGACTGCCCGGAGGATGGCCGTCCGCATCGTGTTTCCTTCGGCCAGCCGAAGCATCTCGTTCCTGGCTGCTGCAAGCTGGCGGCGCTCCAGCTGGGCCTTGACGTGGACCGCGACGGCGGCAAGGAGCCGGCGCGCCCCGGCTGGCACGCCGGGACCCAGGAGCACCAGCGCCGTGTCCTCGTCCACCGGTTCGACCGTGATGTCCGGGGCCTCAATAGTCATTGGATTGGCCGGGGTGTCCGGGAGGCGGGTGATATCACCCGCTGCCGCCACCAGCTGCCAGCAATCCCCGTCCGGGTGGGGTCCGCCCCCGGCAGCTTTTCCAGCGTCCGGGGCAGTTCCGGTCACTTCAGGCCCGGCCGCAGCTTCACCGCCGGCGGAGATGGCGAGGGGTCCGGTCCGGCTGATGACGGCGGCTCCGGACGCGCCGAAAACGCCGGCCGCTTCAGCCAGCAGTCCCTTGAGGTTGTCCTCCTCCCGCGAGGCGGCCAGGGCAAGGTCGGCCAGGGTTGCTGCTTCGGCCCGGGCCGTGGCGGCCTCCTTCGAGCGCCGCGCGGAACGGTCCACGACCCCCGCCACTGCCACCGCGACGCCTGCGAAGACCGCCAGCGAGATGATGTCCTGAGGGTCACGGATGGCAAGGTTGTACAGCGGCGGGGTGGAGAAGTAATTGACCAGCAGGCTGCTCCACAGGGCGCCGGCGATGGCCGGCCACAGGCCTCCCACCAAGGCCACGGCCACGGCACCGGCGAGTTGCAGCAGCGCCGCCGTGGCAACACTGTGGTCAAAGGCAGCCAGCAGCAGCTGCACAACCGGCGGCAGGACCGCGGCGAGGGCAAACCCGGCCATGATCCTGCTCCGGCCCAGTCCGGTCCGCCGCCGTCCGGCCCCGGACCCCGGAGGCTGCGGCACCACCTGCACGTCGATATCTCCGGCCGCACGCACCACCCGGGCTTCGATGCTGCCGCCGGAAAGCAGCGCCGGCCGGCGCCGGCTTTGACCGACGAGGATGTGCGTGGCCCGGGACGCGCGGGCGTATTGGATCAGTGCGGCGGCAACATCGGTGGAGGACAGGGCATGGTAGCTGCCGCCAAGGTCCGCGACCTGCCGCCGCTGGGATTCGAGGGCGTGCGGCGACTCGCCGCGGGATCCTGAGGGCGTGTGGACATGGATGGCCAGCAGTTCGCCGCCGCCGGCCCGCTCCAGCAGCTTGGCGGCCCTGCGCACCAGGAGGTCTCCGTCGGCACTGCCATTGAGTCCGATCACGACGCGTTCCCTGGCCATGAGGCACATTCTTCCACCATCTCGCGGCGGGTGGCGCCAGCCCGCGGCGGCCCGTGTGCGTTGCCTCACAAGGGCGTTAAGGATGCATCAAGATCGCTTGTTCCACCCTCCTCCGCCACGGTCCCGGTGCTACTTTCGGCAGTGCCGCGGCGCCGTGCCCGGCCAGGAACGGAAGGCATCCGATGACGACCATGAGCAGGCCCCCCGCCGATCCCTCGGCACTCCCGCGGGACGGCAGGAGCGCCGTGCGGGACTGGCTGCTCTTTGGGCTGCAAGATGCCAAGGGCGCCCACCAGGGGCCCGGGGGCGTGGTTCCGGAGCGGCACCGGAAACAGCACTGGTGGCAGGTGATGTGCCTGACTGGCGTGGATTACTTCTCCACCCTGGGCTACCAGCCGGCCATTGCGGCGTTGGCGGCGGGGGCAATCTCACCGCTGGCCACGCTGGTCCTGGTGGCCGTGACACTGCTGGGGGCCCTGCCTGTCTACCGACGTGTTGCCGGCGAGAGTCCCCGCGGCGAAGGGTCGATCGCCATGCTCGAGCGGCTGCTGCCACGCTGGGGCGGCAAGCTGCTGGTACTGGTGCTGCTTGGCTTCGCCGCGACGGACTTCATGATCACCATGACCCTGTCCGCCGCTGATGCCACCGCCCACCTCATTGAGAACCCCTATGCCCCGGACTGGCTGCACGGCCAGAACGTCGCCGTCACCCTGGTGCTGCTTGGGCTGCTGGCCGCGGTCTTCCTGCGGGGCTTCAAGGAGGCCATCGGCGTCGCCGTCGTGCTGGTGGTCGCGTACCTTTCACTGAACGTCGTGGTGGTGGCCCGGGCGCTGGTGGAAGCGGTCAGCCATCCAGTGGCTGTCAGCAACTGGTGGGACGCGCTGACCACCAGCCACGGCAACCCGCTCATGGCCGTTGCGCTGGCGCTGCTCGTGTTCCCCCGGCTGGCACTTGGCCTGTCCGGCTTCGAAACCGGCGTGGCCGTGATGCCCCAGATCCGGGGCCGCGACGATGACACCGAAGCCCGCCCCGTGGGCCGCATCCAGGGGACGCGGCGGATGCTGACCACGGCGGCACTGATCATGAGTACGTTCCTGGTGACCAGCAGTTTCGCCACGGTGGTGCTGATCCCGGAGCAGGAGTTCCAGCCGGGTGGGGCCGCGAACGGCCGTGCCCTGGCTTTCCTGGCCCACTCCTACTTTGGCCCGGGCTTCGGCACGGTCTATGACCTGAGCACGGTCGCCATCCTGTGGTTCGCCGGCGCCTCGGCCATGGCGGGCCTGCTGAACCTGGTGCCGCGGTATCTGCCGCGGTACGGCATGGCACCGGCATGGGCCGAAGCCGTCCGGCCCCTGGTCCTGGTCTTCGCCCTGACGGGGTTCCTGGTCACCATCCTTTTCAAGGCCGACGTCGATGCCCAGGGCGGTGCGTACGCCACCGGCGTGCTGGTGCTGATGACATCCGCCGCGGTGGCGGTGACCCTGTCCGCGCGCCGGCTCAGGCAACGGCGGGCAGCAGGTTTTGGCGTCATTGCAGTCATCTTCATGTACACGACGGTGGCCAACATCTTCGAACGGCCGGAAGGTATCCGGATCGCAGGGTTCTTCATCCTGGGCATCATCACCATTTCCGTGCTGTCCCGGGTGCTGCGCTCCTTCGAACTGCACGCCACCCACGTCCGGCTGGACACCCAGGCGCTGGAATTCATGGCCTCCACCGTGTCCGGCCCGATCGGGATCATCGCGCATGAGCCCCTCCGGCAGACCGCCGAAGCGTACCGGCAGAAACTGGCCTCAGCCACGGAGGCCAGCCACTTCCCGGCCGACTTCACCCCGCTGTTCCTGGAAGTCACAGTGGGCGACTCCTCCGACTTCGAGACAGCGCTCGAGGTGCGTGGCGTCCTCCGGCACGGCTTTCCCGTGCTGGAAGTCCAGGGCCCGGTGGTGCCGAACACCATCGCCTCGGTTCTGCTGCATATCCGCGACGTCACCGGCCTGATGCCGCACATCTACTTCCGCTGGACCGAGGGCAACCCGGTCAGCAACCTGCTCCGCTTCCTGGTCCTGGGCGAAGGCGAGATCGCCCCGGTCACCCGCGAGATCCTGCGCGAAGCCGAACCTGAAGTCACGCGCAGGCCATGGGTGCACGTCGGCTGAACGGAAAGGGATCACCGGCCACAACCAACCGCCGCACACCTGAAACCGCCGCGCACCGCAAACATGGTGCAGCGGGGCCCCGGGAACGTAGGCTCGGGGGATGGCCCGATTCTTTGATGTCCATCCCCATGACCCGCAGCCCCGCGCCATCGCGCAGGCAGTGAAAATCATCCGCGACGGCGGCCTCATCGCCTACCCCACGGACTCCTGCTACGCCTTGGGGGCCCAGATGGGCAACCGGGAGGCACTGGACCGTATCAGGAGCATCCGGCACCTGGACGACAAGCACCATTTCACCCTGGTGTGCCGGGACTTCGCGCAGTTGGGGCAGTTCGTGAACATCGGCAATGACGTCTTCCGCAGCATCAAGGCCGTCACGCCGGGCAGCTACACCTTCATCCTGCCCGCCACCCGCGAGGTTCCCAAGCGCCTGCTCCACCCCAAGAAGAAGACCGTTGGCGTACGCATCCCGGACAACCGGGTGGTCCAGGCACTGCTGGCCGAACTGGGCGAGCCGCTGCTGTCCAGCACGCTGCTGCTGCCCGACGAGGAGGACCCGCTGACTGTCGGCTGGGAGATCAAGGAACGCCTGGACCACCAGGTGGACGCCGTGATCGACGCCGGCGACTGCGGCGCAGAACCCACCACGGTGGTTGATTTTTCCAGCGGCGTTGCCGAGGTGGTCCGGCGCGGCATGGGCGACCCGTCCCGCTTCGAATAGGACCGGCGCGGGGCACTTTGGCAGGTGCCGCCGTCGTAATGTCCGACGGCGGGCGGCGGGTCCGTGCCAAAGCGCCCCGGGGCGGGGTCAGTCCTGCTTCTTCGCCCGGCTCGGCTGGACCCTTGGCGGCTCGCCGGGCATCTTGGGATAGTCCGGCGGGAAGGGCAGCTCCCCCAGCCCGGCCTTGCAGTCCCGGTCCCACCATTCGAGCAGGACGTCGATGCTGCCGGGGTTGGCACCAAAATCAGCCCAGGGGTCACCCGCCGTCTTCAGCCGGTCGGGCACGGTCAGGATAGTGAAGTCCTTAGGATCGGCATGCCCGAGTTCGTCCCAGGTGAGGGGACAGGACACCGGGGCATGCGGGAGGGCCCTTGGGCTGTAGGCGCCGGCGATGGTGCGGTCGCGGTTGGCCTGGTTGAAGTCCAGGAACACACGCCGGCCACGTTCTT
Source organism: Arthrobacter sp. NQ7 (assembly GCF_029581595.2). Lineage (NCBI taxonomy): Bacteria > Bacillati > Actinomycetota > Actinomycetes > Micrococcales > Micrococcaceae > Arthrobacter > Arthrobacter sp. NQ7. The sequence continues at coordinate 69,808 of NZ_JARFXU020000004.1, forward strand.
CCTTCCACCACGCGGTGGTCACCTGGTCCGGTATCCGGCGCTCCACCTCCCGTGCCGCCGCGATGACCGCGTGCCGGACGTCCAGGAATTCGCGTACGGGGTCGATGGGTGCGTAGACATGCAGGCCCCGGTTGCCGGAGGTTTTGATGAACGCCCCGAGCCCCGCCTCGGCCAGGACGTCTTTCAGGACCAGCGCCGCGGGAACGGCGTCACCGAAGTCCGTGCCGGGTTGCGGGTCCAGGTCGATCCGCAGCTGGTCGGGGTTGTCCGTGTTTTCGGCCCGGGACGGCCATGGATGGAAGACCACCGTGTTCATTTGGACGGCCCAGACGGCGGCGGCAGGTTCGTCCAGGACCAGCTGGGGATGGGACCGGGCGCTGGGGTACACCACCTTGACGGACCTGACGAAGTCCGGCGTGCCTTTCGGCGGATTCTTGGAGAAGAACATCTCACCGTCGATGTTGTCCGGGTACCGCTGCAGTGACACGGGCCGGTCGCCGTTTGCGGCGATGAAGGCCTCCCCCACGTCGCAGATGTAGCGGGCGAGGTCGAGCTTGGTCAGCCCCAGATCGGGCCACAGGACCCGGCTGGGACTGGAAATGCGCATCTCGCGTCCGCCGTTGGGACCTGGAACGGTGATGGTGGTCTGTTCACTCGCCATGGGGACAACGTACACCCGGTCACCGGCGCTGACCGGCATATCCTGCCGCCCTCCGGCATGATGGAGCCATGCCCGCATCCGATCAGCAGCTCACCGTCGCCGCCGGTGACGCCACCTTTTCCGCCGTCTACGCCCGCCCCAAGGCACCCACCGCCACCGTGGTGGTGGCGCACGGCGCCGGAGCCGGCATGGAGCATCCGTTCCTCCGCGGGTTTTGTGATGCCCTGAACAGCCTGGGCCTGGCCACCCTGCGCTTCAATTTCCCCTACCGGGAGGCGGGACGTAAATTCCCTGACCGCCCTCCGGTGGCCATTGCCGCGTGGCGTGCAGCAATGGACACCGCCCAGGCACAGGCCGAAGCCAACGGGGACCGCGGGCCGGTCTGGGCTGCAGGCAAGTCGTTCGGCGGACGGATGGCGTCCATGGCCGTTGCCGACGGCATGGCCGCTGCGGGCCTGGTGTACCTCGGCTACCCGCTGCATGCTCCCGGCAAGCCCGAAAAGCTCCGCGACGAACACCTCTACGGGCTGCCCACGCCCATGCTGTTCCTGCAGGGCACCCGCGACCCCTTCGCCACGCCCGGCCTCCTGGCTGGCGTTGTATCCCGCATCGGGCCCAACGCCGTGCTGCAGTGGGTGGAGGGCGGCGACCACTCCTTCGCGGTGGCGGGAATGAAACGGCCCGCCGACGAGGCAGGCGCATCTCTGGCCGCACCCGTGGCCGGCTTCATCGCGGCCCGCGGCGGAGGGCCGGCCTGACGGTTGCAGGCCGGCCCCTTACACGTTGGGGGCCAACGGCGTAGCGTCTGATGTGTGGGGTTGCGGCGGCGCCTCCCTCTGTCCTGACCGTCGGCCCCGGCAACATCTATCGATGGAGGACCGGCGATGGCTGGTTGGAATGCTGACACTGCTGCCGGTCCGGTCGGAGCCGGAAACATCACCCTCGTGGAAGGGTCCTGTTTCTGCATCTCGCTCCCCAACGGGGACATCCACCCCGAGCATCCCCACGGTGTCTTCCATGAAGATACCCGCATCCTTTCCCGCTGGGACCTGCGGGTGAACGGCAAGCCGCTGGAGCCGCTGGCGGCTGACGTGAAGGAGCCCTACCGCGCCCTGTTCATCGGCCGGGTACCCCGGTCGGATGGTTATGCGGACAGCCCGCTGGTCGTGGAACGCCTGCGCGAGGTAGCGGCCGGAGTGTCGGAACGGATCACCATCCGGAACTATTCGTCCGAGCCGGAAAACTGCACCGTCTCCGTCCGGGCCGAATCCGACTTCGCCGACCTGTTCGAAGTGAAGGAGGCGCGTATTCAAAGGACCTGGGAGGAATCCCGCAGCCATGAGGGCGACTCCCTGACCATCAGCGCGGTATGGCACGACGTCCTCAAACGGGTCTTCGTGCATGCAGAGGGCGCCGTCGCCACCCCCGACGTCCTGACCTACGAGGCACTGGTGCCGCCGCACGGGCACTGGAGCAGGCAGCTCAGCGTGGTCCCGGTCAGCGGCGATGAACCGGCCCCGGCGTCGTCGCACCGGCACCCCACGGCGCCTGACATGTCCCCCAGCGACCGCCGGCGGCGGGAATGGGTGGAAAAGATCCCCAAGCTCCACATGGGCAACCGGTCCATCGAAAGGACGCTGCGGCGCAGTTACGACGACCTCGGCGCGCTCCGGATCCAGGACCCCGCCCATCCGGAGCGGATCGTGGTGGCGGCAGGCGCGCCGTGGTTCATGACGCTGTTCGGCCGCGACTCGCTCTGGGCGTCCGAAATGGCCTTGCCCGTGGACCCTTCCCTGGCATTGGGCACGCTGCAGACGCTCGCGGACAGGCAAGGCAAGGTCGTCGACCCGATGAGCGAGGAAGAACCCGGGAAGATCCTGCACGAAGTACGGCTGGGGGTTTCCAGCGGGCTCGCCCTGGGCGGCAAGTCCGTCTACTACGGCAGCGTCGACGCCACCCCGCAATTTGTCATGGCATTGGGCTCGGTGAGCCGCTGGGGCTTCGCCAGGGACACCATTGCCGCCCTGCTCCCCCACGCAGACCGGGCCCTGGACTGGGTCCGGGAGTTCGGGGACAAGGACGGCGACGGGTTCGTGGAGTATTCCCGCCTCAACGACCAGGGCTTGGTCAACCAAGGCTGGAAGGACTCCTGGGACGGCATCAACTTCGCCGACGGCAGGCTGGCCGAACCGCCCATCGCACTTTGCGAGGTCCAGGCCCTGGTCTACAGCGCGCTGCTGTCCCGCGCGTGGATGGCTTACGACGCGGGGGACGAGCCTCTCGCGGCGCAGCTCACCGGCGAGGCCAAGCGGCTGAAGAAGAAGTTCAACGATGAGTTCTGGCTGCCGGAGCGTGGCTACTTCGCTGTTGCCCTGGACCGTGACAAAAAGCAGGTGGATGCCTGTGCCTCCAACATGGGTCAATGCCTGTGGCACGGCATCGTGGATGACGACAAGGTTTCCGCAGTGGTGGAGCGGCTGATGTCGCCCGAGATGTTCAGCGGCTGGGGCATCCGGACGCTGGGAACCGACATGGGCGCCTACAATCCGGCGAGCTACCATAACGGGTCGGTATGGCCCCACGACAACGCCATCATCGCTGCGGGGCTGCTGCGCTACGGGTTCGTGGAAGAGGCACAGCGGATCTCCACCGCCCTGCTGGAGGCCGCCGAATTTTCCGACGGCCGGCTGCCTGAGCTCTTTTGCGGATTCAGCAGGGAGCAGGTCAGTGAGCCGGTCCCCTATCCCACGGCCTGTTCCCCCCAGGCGTGGGCGGCGACCACGCCCATCATGCTCATCACCAGCCTGATGCGGTACGACGCGCACGTGTCACGGGGCGGTTTCTGGCTGGACCCCGTCCTGCCCGAATCCTATGGGGACGTCCACCTGACCAACGCACCCATCGCCGGAAGCCGGATGACCATCGATGTTGTCGGCTCGGAGGCCACGGTGCAGGGGCTTCCCGAGGGCATCACCTTCCACCGCGAACACCGGCCCTGGCTCACCGAACTCATGGCGGAAACGGGGCTGCTGGGGTAGCGCCGGGACCGCCGGCCGCTAGGCGGCGTCCTCGAGCCACCACCCTTCCCACGCGGCGGAGGTGAGGCGCCCGGCCGGGAAAGCCTCCGGGGAAGTGTCTTCCCGGGCCCGCCTGTCCTCGTCATGGCGGCCGTCCAGCAGCAGGTTCAGGGTATTCAAGGGAAACATGTTCGGTCCTTCCTGGGAGGGGGTGGACAACACCGTCCACGTGGGAAGGAGCCTAGCCAGCCCATGTTTCATCGGGGGCACGTGAGGTTTCGGCCGTGTATCGGTTAACTCACGTGCCGGCCCACCACCTGGCAGGATCGGCGGAGTACAGCTATTTCCGCTGCTTGGTCCGTGCGGTGGCCGGCGCCGACCACGGATCCTCGGGCCAGGGATGCCTGGGGTAGCGGCCGCGCATTTCCGCGCGCACCTGGCCATACGGGCCGGACCAGAACGAGGTCAGGTCATCCGTCACGGCGAGCGGACGCCTGGCCGGGGACAGGAGATGGAACAGGACCGGCACGCGGCCGTCCAGCAGCCTCGGCGACTCGGCCAGTCCGAAGCACTCCTGCAGTTTTACCGCCACCACGGGTGCTGCACCGCCGTCGTCCGGGTCCGGGTAGTCGATCCGGACCGTGGAGCCACTGGGAACCGCCAAGGCTTCAGGCGCGAGCTCGTCCAGCCGGACCGCCTCAGGCCACGGCAACAGCCGGCGCAGGGGGTTTGCCAGGTCGATCGAGGAAACAGGTTTGCCGCCGGCAAGTTCTTCCAGCTCAGGCCCCAGCCATTCATCCAGCCGGTCCAGCAGGGCTGCCGCGGACACATCAGGCCACGGCTCCCCCAGCTCCCGGTGCAGGAACGCGAGCCGGCGCCGGAAGGCGTCCGCCGCCGTCGACCACGGCAGTGCCGCCAGCCCTCCGGACCGCAGCGCGGCCGCCACGGCCTGCCTGCCCTGTTCGGCCGAGGGGCGCACCGGGGTGGAGGAGAGCACGATGGATCCCAGCTTCCTGGTCCTCCGCGCTGACAGCCTGCCATCGGTGAATTCCGCGTCCACCGCGTCCACCAGAAGATGGGACGCCGCCCTTTCGGCGGTGCCGGGCGGAATGGGGGCGGCGGCCCGGATCACGGCACCGGTTCCGGCCGCATCCCGGCTTTCCGCCCGGGACACTTCGGCCACGGCAAGCCACTCGTGGCCCGACAGGCTGCTGCCGGCAGGCAGCCCGGCACGCGTCCCTGACGCCAGCAGGTACTGCCCGGCGTCCCCGCCGCCGGGGACGCGGCGTGCCACCCGGTCCGGAAAGGCGAGGGCGACGACGGCGCCCACCGCCTCCGCGTCTGTGCCGGCGTCGGCGGCAACCGGGCCGGCGCCGGCCTGGTGCCGGCCCGCCAGGGCAGCGAGCCGCCTGGTTTCTTCCGCCCAGCGCTGTCCCGCCTGGCCGCCGGCCCGGAGCTGGGAGAGCAGGCGGGGCAGGTCGGCGCCCGGTGCACGGTGGTCTCCGGAGAGTGCCGCCACCACCCCGGCGGCAAACCGGCCCCCGGCGGAGGTGCCGCCGTCGAGCAGTGCGCGGGCAAGCCGCGGATCCGCGGGTATCCCGGCAAGGGCTCGTCCCGCTGCCGTCACCTGGCCATCGCCGGATACCGCACCGAGCTCCCGGAGCACTTCCACAGCGTCCGCCATGGCCTGGCGGGGAGGCGGGTCCGGCAGGACAATCCCCTTCCCGCCCGGGGCGCCCCAGCAGGCGAGGGTGAGGGCGGCGCCGGTCAGGTCCGCGACGTTGATTTCCGGAGTGACGTGCGCGGGTGCGGCCCCGTACGCCTGCTGCGAGTAGCAGCGCACCACTTTCCCCGGGCCCTGCCGCGCGGCACGCCCCGCGCGCTGGTCGGCCGACGCCCGGGAACAGGAAACAGTGACCAGGCCGCTCATGCCCCGGCCGGAGTCCCTCCGGGGTTCCCTGGCCAGCCCGGAGTCGATGACCAGCCGGACCCCCGGCACCGTCAGGGAGGATTCGGCGAGGTCGGTGGAGACGATGATGCGGGGGCGGTCCCCGGGCCCGCGCCCCGATACCGCCCTGTCCTGCTCGGCTGCCCCCACCTGGCCATGCAGTTCCAGGACGTCAGCGTGGCTGCCCGGGTTGCTGCGCAATGCCCCGGCAACAAGGGAGACCTCCCTGGCGCCCGGCAGGAAGACCAGCGCATCCACGGAGCCGTCAGTGCGAAGAGCCCGGGCATGGGCGTCCGCGGCCGTGGCGGCGACAAAGTCAAGGAAACCGCGCGCCACTCCCCTGGCGTCCAGCCGGGGAGCCGGAGCGGGGAGCCACTGCACGTCCAACGGATGGTTCACGGAAGGACAGTCGACGACGGGCGCCGGCTGGCCGCCGTCGGGATCCCCCAGCAGGGCCGCGAAGCGGGGCGCGTCCAGCGTGGCGGACATGGCGACGACGGCGAGGTTGCCGCGCAGGGCACGGACCTCGGCGAGCATGCCCACCAGGAGATCTGTTTCCAGGCCCCGCTCGTGGACTTCGTCCAGGACGACGGCGGCAGTGCCGTCGAGCCCCGGGTCGGCCAGCAGGCGGCGCACCAGGATGCCCGGGGTGACGAATTCAATCACCGTCTCCGGCCCGGCCTGCCGTTCCCCACGGACCGTGTAGCCGACGCGGCGGGCAGCATTACTGCAGTCAAGCGCAGAGAGGCGCCGGGCGGCTGCCCGGGCGGCCACGCGCCGCGGCTGGGTGACCACCACACGGCCGGACCGGCCGTAAAGATTTGCGAGCAGCGGAGGGACCAGCGTGGTCTTGCCTGTTCCCGGCGGGGCCTGGACGACGGCGGCGCCAGGCGAACCGCCTCCCCGGAGGGCCGCTTCCAGGACACCAAGGGAGTTTTCGAAGGCGAGCCCGGCACCGATCGCCCCGAGGTCGAAGCCGTCGCCGGAGGTGCCGTCAGGAGGAATCATCCATCCATTCTGCCCTGACCACTCCCCCCGGGCGGCAGTGGCCCTGCAGTTCCACCCGTTGCGGGAGCCGGCCCTTTCCGCCTCGGCCAGGGCTTCGGTCAGGGTTTGCCCTGGCCTTTGCCCTTCCCCTTGGCTTCCTTGGCCACGTCCTGCCCCTGGGAGCCGTCCTGCGCCTGCGAACCCGGGCCCTGCGGGGCAGGCGCCGGTTCCGGTGCTGCGGCAGGAACCTCAGGTGCAGCGGGAGCGGGATTGGTGCCGGCGGTCTCGGCCAGTGGAGGAGCCGCCCCGGCAGCGTTCGGTGCCGTGGCGGTGGGCGCCGCCGGCGCCGCAGCCGCCACCTGGGTGGCGATGTCAGCCCGGACCGCGGCGAGGGCAGTCTCGATGCCGCGGTATCTCGCAGCAGACAGGCGGCCGGCCGCCGCTGCCTCGTTCAAGTCCTTCTCCAGGGCCTGGAGTGCGGCCAGCGCCCCGTCCATCCTGTTCTCCGCCGCGGCCTGGCTGATGCTCAGCACCCGGACCTGGAACCCCCGCAGCACACTCTCTTCACTGACGCCGGGACGGAACCCTGCCGCGCCGGCCACCAGGAGCCCTGCCAGCAGGGCACAGCACAGGATGACGACGCCGCGGACGCCGCGACGGGGACCGGCTGTTGGATGTGCGGTTGCGGACAGCAGCACCGGTGCCCCCTGGACACTGTGCGGTCCCGTAGGCACTGCCGGTCCCGTAGGCACTGCCGGCCCTGTGGGCACTGCCACCTCAGGCTGCATGCCGGCCCCGCAGCGGTATGGCGGACGCGGAACGGACGGGCAGAACTGTCACCGTGGCAGGAGCGGCCGGCTCCAGCCGGGCGTTCCGGGCCCGGGTTGCCTGCCGTGCGAGCAGCATCCGGGCACCTGCGCGCAGGACGGTGGCCGCCAGCAGGCCAATCCCCAGTCCAAGGAGAACGTGTCCGGCCAGGCGGTATTGCCCGCCCGCGGCTGCGGCTGCTCCGCCTACGGTCAGCATGACTGACAGGGCCGTACCGAAAATCGCTCCCATGGCTCCTGCTCCCATCCGGTTTAATCAGCAAGCTTACTAGTAATGCTCAGCAAGCTTACTACCTGATGGCTTCATGGCAAGGGCATGACGGGCGGCGTCGAACGGACGGGCTGCGGTGGTGGCCGGATTCAGCCCGCCGCTTCGAGGAGACGCTGCGCCGGGGCGAGGCCGGCGTACTGCCCCTTGAAGAACAGCAGGGGGTGCGCGTCGTGCCGGGCATCAAGGTGCCGCACGGCCGCCACCACGATGGTGTGGTCACCGCCGTCGTACTCTGCGTGCACTTCGCAGTCGATCCAGGCCAGCGCCTGGTCCAGCACCGGGTTGCCAAGCGGCGAGGGCGCATGGCTGACGCCTGCGAACTTGTCCGCCCCGGACCGGGCGAACTGCCCTGCGAGGTGCTGTTGTTCCGCCGGGAGGATGTTGATGGTGAACGAGCCGGCGTCGCGCAGGGCGGGCCAGGTGGTTGAGGTACGGGCCGGGCTGAAGGTGACCAGCGCCGGTTCCAGAGACAACGACGCGAACGACTGGCAGGTGAATCCGGCGGGACCGCCGGGCGTCGAACCCGTGATCACCGTCAGGCCACTGGCGAAGGTTCCGAAAATATCGCGAAGCCGGCGTGGTGCGAGATCTGAAGTAACTGTCATGGAAAGGCCTCTCGTCTGGATCGTTACCTCACCAAACCATCACCAAATCCGCCGGTTCAACCCGCCTGACATGGGCCGACGCGGACCGAAACGCAGTGTCATTCCCGGACATCCGGCGTCATCCGCTTCCCGTTCCCGAAGCACTTTTGTGTCACTGCTTAACGCACCCTGGACCCTCGCTGGAGGCGGGAAAAGTGCTATCCAAGCGAATCCAGCGCGGCGAGCAGGCGCCGGACGGAGCCGCCGAGGTTCCAGTCGACGGCAAGCTGCTCCAGCTCGGTGCGCCGCCCACCTGTCACGGGACGCAGCTGCGCGCCCGCTTCCTCCAGGGTGGGCAGCTCAAGGTTGCGTACCAGGCGCACGACGGCGGGCGCTGCTTCAAGATACGGGCCCGCCGCTGACAGTTTGGCCCGGACAGGCGCGGCGACGCCGCCGCCCGGGTCATCGGCCGCCGCGAGCAGCCGCTCGAGGGTGCCGTACCTGAGCAGCAGGGACGCTGCCGTCTTCTCGCCGATCCCGGCAACACCGGGCAGGCCGTCCGAGGCGTCCCCCCGGAGGGTGGCGTAATCGGCGTACTGCTGCGGCAGGACCTTGTATTTGGCCACCACCGTTTCCTCCGTGATGACCTCAAGGTTCTTCATCCCGCGGGCTGTGTAGATCACGCGGACCGCACGCTCGTCGTCGCAGACCTGGAACAGGTCGCGGTCGCCCGTGACGACGTCCACGGGACAGCCTGCGTGGCTCGCATAGGTGCCCACGACGTCGTCGGCCTCATGACGGGCCGCCCCGACGATGGCGATCCCCGCCAACTCCAGCACGTGGCGGATCATGGGCAGCTGTGCCTGGAGGCCCTCGGGCACCACCTCGATGTCGGCGCCGTCCGGAACCGCCTCGGCCACCCGGTGGGCTTTGTAGGTGGGGAGCAGGTCCACGCGCCACTGCGGTCGCCAGTCATCGTCCCAGCAGGCCACCAGGTGGGTGGCGTGGTAGTCGGCGCTGAGACGGGCAATCATGTCCAGCAGGCCGCGGACGGCGTTGACCGGCGTTCCGTCCGGGCGCCGGATGGTGTCCGGCAGGCCGTAGAAGGCACGGAAGTACAGGGACGCAGTGTCGAGCAGCATGAGGCGCTGGGGCATACCTTGATCCTGACACGGAAGTTGGGTCCTGGCACGGAAGGTGGCCACGGTGCGGCAGGAACCGTGGCCCGTGTCAGCCCGGAAAGAGGCCGAGGTGAACCCCAGGCCGGGCAGGCCCAACGGCGGCCCGGGTCCGGACCGTTGTTCACGTACTTTAGGCGGGTCATCAATGCAACAGCTTCCGAATGCAGCGGTGCCCGGATACCGGTTTCCCGTTGACCCGCCGCCAAAGGTACGTGACGATGTCGGAATGACATCCAGCCTTGACGGCGGACGTGCCGTGCCCGCGCAGCCGACCATCATCAACGACAACGGCGCATGGTGCTGGTTCCAGGACGAACGCGCCCTCGTGGACCCGGTCAGCAACACGCTGCTGGTGGGATCTGTGGCCGCTCCGGAAGGTCCCGGCGGGGACAGCCGGGGCGGCAACATAGAGCTTTCGGTGCTTGACCTGGCCTCCGGGCAGAGCAGCGTGCACGTCCTGCACCACAGGCTGGAGCCGGATGACCATGACGCCCCGGCCTTGCTGATCAGGCCTGACGGGCGCTACCTGGCCATGTATGCCAGGCACAAGACGGACAACTATTCCCGCTGGCGGGTCTCTGCCCGGCCGCACGACGCCTCGGAATGGAGCGAAGAACAATGCTTCGACTGGACCGGGCTGGCCGGCGGCCGTGGCGCAACCTACTCGAACCTGCACCGGCTGGATGCCGAGGCCCGTGTTTACAACTTTGTCCGCGCCATCAACGACGACCCCTGCATGCTGGTTTCGGACGACGACGGAAGTACCTGGCAGTATGCAGGCAAGCTCTTCACCCGGCCCAAGGTGGGCTACGTCAACGGGTACACCCGGTACGCCGGCAACGGCTTGGACCGCATCGACCTCATCACCACCGATCATCATCCCCGCGACTTCAACAACAGCATCTATCACGGATTCATCCGGGGTGGGGCGCTGCACGATGCCGAGGGAAGGGTGGCCGGCAAGCCGCTGGTCGGTTCACCGGGCGTCAACCAGGACGCCCTGACCACCGTCTTCCAAGCCGGCACCGAGCTGGGCGGGGACGTCCTGACACATGGCTGGACGGTTGACCTCCGCGGCCAGGGGGCCCGGCTTGCGGCGATCATCAGCTGCCGGGCCAACGATGTGAACGGTGCCCTGGAGCGGGAACAGAGGCTCGACGTCGATGACCACCGGCTGCTGTACGCCCGCTTTGACGGCGTGCAGTGGAACCTGTCCCACCTCGCCGTCGCAGGCCCGGGCCTGCTCCCGCATGAGCAGGACTACACCGGCCTCGGGGCCGTGGACCCCTACGACCTGGACACCGTGTGCGTCTCCACGCCCGTCGATCCGCGGTCCGGGGAAGCCACCGGCCACTACGAGATCTACCGCGGACGGACCCGGGACGAGGGGCGGACGTGGGAATGGGAGGCAATCACGTCGCAATCCCGGGAGGACAACCTCCGGCCGATCGTTCCGCCCGGAGACCCGGACGTCCACGTGGTGTGCTGGTTCCGCGGCAGCATGCGGTCATCCCAGGCCTACCAAACCGAGGTCGTGGTTCTGCAACAGGCCCGGTGACCCACACCGGGACGCCAGCGCCGTGTTACTCCGCGCCGCCGCGGGGAGGACCGTCGATCACCCGCGGGACGTACTCCAGCAACTGCAGACGGCCGTCAAAGGTCCTGCTGTCCACCATGTCCAGGGCGACATCGGGGTAGCCTTCGAAGATCCGTTCACTTCCGGTGCGCCCGGTGATCAAGGGGAAGACCACCAGCCGGAACCGGTCCACCAGGCCGGCGGCCACCAGTGACCGGCACAGGCTGAGGCTGCCGAGGGTGCTGAGCAGCCCCGGGTGCTGCTGTTTCAGGCGCCCCACGGCCTGGACGGCGTCCCCGGCCACCAGACTCGAGTTCGGCCACTGGAGCGGCTCCGCCAGGCTGGACGAAAACACCATCTTGGGAACGGCGGCAAGGCCCGTCAGGGAGGCGCTTTCGTTGTCCGAATATTCCCCGCCTGCACCCGCGGCGTCGGCGGACATGCCGGACATGAGGCGGTAGGTGTTGGCTCCCATCAGGTATGTGCGCTCCCGGCCTGCCTCCTGCTCGAGCCAGGCCAGGTACTCCGGCCCCTCCAGGCCCCACCAGCCCGGCCACCCCTCGCCGGAAGCGCAGCCGTCCAATGTGATGATCAAATCCACCATCAACTGACCCATGCCGGCCACCTTATGCCCGGAAGCTGCCTAGAACCAGTCCCCGTCGGCGTAGGCGCTCCGGACGTGGGCGCGGAGATACTCGCCCACCACCGCGGCGCCCAGGTCGCCCACCTCCGGCGCTACCACACGGCCATCCACGCGCCGGGCCATCCGCTGGATGAACCTCTCGAGGCCGGGGTCGTTGCCCAGGCGGAAGAATGTGGTGTGGACGCCGGACCGGCCCAGCCGGTCCAGCTCGGCAACGGTGGCGCGGATGGTCTCCGCATCGGGCGGCCAGTTGAACCAGGAGTCTCCGTCAGGCAGAAGATGGGCGGTGGGTTCACCGTCGGTCACCACCAGCAGGACGGGCTGCATGGACGGGTGCCGGCGGAAGAACCTGCCGGCCAGCAGCAGCCCGTGGTGCAGGTTGGTCCCCTGTTCGCGGAGCGCGGGCAGCGCCGTGAGCTCGCCGATGTCCATGGACTGCGCGTAGCGGCCGAACGTGATCAGCTGCAGCCGGTCGCCGCGGAAACGCGTGGACACCAGGTGGTGCAGGGCCAGCGCGGTCCGCTTCATCGGCACCCACCGGCCCTCCGCCGCCATCGAGAAGGAAACATCCACCAGCAGGACCACCGCGGCCTGGGTTCGGGCCTCCGTTTCGGACACTTCGATATCGTCGACGGCCAGGCGCAATCCCCGGGCCGGGTCGCCGCCGTCGGCCATGGTACGCCGGATGGCATTGGTCATGGTGCGGGTGACGTCCCAGGGTTCGGCATCCCCAAACTCCCACTGCCGGCTGGAGCCGGTCTGCTCACCGGCTGCCCCTGCCGTCCTGGTATCCCGGTTTCCCTGCCGTCCGGACAGCTGCCGCGCCGTGTCGCGCAGCAGCGACTTCCCGAGCCGGCGCATGGCCTGGGGCGACAACCGCAGGTCACCGTCGGCACCCCGCCGGAGGTACCCGCCGTCCTGCATGGCCCGCTCGATCTCCGCCAGGGTGCGGGCACTCACGGCCGCATTTTCCCCCAGCTGGCGGGCAAGGGCGTCCAGGTCCAGGTCATCGAGCCTGGAGCCGTTATAGGACTGGGAAAGCTGCTCGGACAGTTCGTCGAGCTCGGCGAGGTCCTGCAGCACCCCGGTGCCGTCGCCCAGGCCCAGCCCCTCCTGTCCTTCAAACCGTTCCGAGCCCGTCCAGTCCTCGCCCGGGCGCAGGGCCTGGAGGGTGGCGTCGAGCTGGCTGAGCTGGTCCATCAGCTCCGGCGAACCAAAGGCCTGCGCGGACAGCCGCATCAACTCATCGCGCTGCTCAGGGGACATCGACTGCAGGAGACGCTGGGCGGCCGCGGCGCGCTGGGCAAGCGCGTCCACCAGTTCCTCCACCGACTGCGGATTCTCCGGAAAGAACTGGCCATGCTTGGCCATGAATTCCTGAAAATCGGCATCGGTGTCTTCCCCGCGCCGGTGCTTCGCCAGTAATTCGTTGAGGTCCCGCAGCATGGCGTTCACCGCTGCACGGTCCTCGTCCGTGGCGGACTCCAGCGCCTGCTTCATCCCGGCAAACCGCTGCTCGAGGACTTCGCGGCCCAGCAGGTCCTTGATCCGGTCGTAGGCTTCCCGGGCCGTGCCTGACTGCCAGTCGTAGGATGCCAGTTCGTTGACCGCCGCGGCCGTGGAAGCCGGCAGGTTCTGCAGCTGCATCTCCCGGAAGGCACGGTCGGTGTTGTCCATCATGGCGTCGCGGGCCAGCTGCTTGCGCTCCTCCAGCACCGCGGTGTCCAGGAGCTTCTTCACCTCGTCCAGGGTGCCGTCCAGGCGGTGCCGGCTGAGCAGGTCGCGCCGGCGCTGCTGGACCCGCCGGGCAAGGTCGTCCAGCCCGTCCCGGTTCCGGCCGCCGCGCCGCAGGAACTCCTGGAGGGCATGGCGGGGCGAATAGCCTGCCATCACGTCTTCGGCGACGGCGTCGAGCGCCTCGGCCAGGTCTACCGGCGGGGCGAGCGGATCGGGTCCGCCGGTGTAGCGGCCGTACCTGGCGGACCGCTTGTGGATGGCCATGCTGCCTCCCGTGCCTAGCCGTAAATGGTTTCCTCGTCGTCGGATTCCTTGGAGATCCGGCGGCCGAGGTAGAGGCCTTCGAGGGCCAATTCGACGGCGGCCGCCAGCTGTCCCTCATTCGTTGCACCCAGGCGCCGGCCTATTTCGTCGTAGAGGCCGGAGCCGTTCAGCGAGGGCAGGTTGCCCAGGAATTCCTGCGCCGTGACCTGTTCCCCGGTGGTGACGGTGCGGTGGCCGTCCAGGGCGGCCACGAGCGGACCCATGTCAAGGCCTTGGAAGTGGGCCCTGACCGCTTCCGCGGTAGCGGTGCGCAGGAGGTGGTCAAGGATTCCCTGTTCGCGGCCTTCCTCGCCGGATTCGAACTCGATTTTGCCGGTCAGGACTTCCACGGCCGGCTCCAGGTCGATGATCCGGGCCACTGGCTGGTCCTCGCCCCGCAGGCTTGCGCGGCGCAAGGCGGCCGCGGCCACCGTCTCCGCACCGGCAATAGCGAACCGCGCGGACACGCCGGAAGTCTGGTTGATGGCCGGGGACTGCCGCAACGCCCTGGTGTAGCGTGCCAGGATTTCCAGGATGAACGGCGGTACGTCCGCCACCAGCTGGCCTTCCTGGCGGATGACCGACACCTCGTCCTCCAGCTCGATCGGGTAATGCGTCCTGATCTCGGCTCCAAACCGGTCCTTCAGGGGCGTGATGATGCGGCCGCGGTTGGTGTAGTCCTCCGGGTTGGCCGATGCAACCACCAGCACGTCCAGCGGCAGCCGCAGCACATAGCCGCGGATCTGGATGTCCCGCTCCTCCATGACGTTGAGCATGGCCACCTGGATGCGTTCGGCGAGGTCGGGAAGTTCGTTGATGGCAATGATGCCGCGGTTGGAGCGGGGTATCAGCCCGTAATGGATGGTTTCCGGGTCTCCCAGGCGGCGGCCCTCAGCCACCCGCATCGGGTCGACATCGCCCACGAGGTCGGCCACGGAGGTGTCGGGGGTGGCAAGCTTTTCGACGTAGCGTTCGGAACGGTGCCGCCAGGCGATCCGGAGCCGGTCACCCTCGGTCAGCACGCGGGCGCGGGACTGCTCCGTGATCGGATCGAACGGGTGCTCATTCAGCTCCGAATCCTCGATCACCGGCGACCACTCGTCCAGCAGCCCCGCCAGGGTGCGGAGCAGGCGGGTCTTGCCCTGTCCCCGCTCGCCCAGCAGCACAATGTCGTGCCCGGCGATGAGGGCCCGCTCGAGTTGCGGAATCACGGTCCGGCTGAAACCGAAGAGGCCCGGCCACGGGTCCCTGCCGGCAGACAGGGCGGCCAGGAGGTTGTCGCGGATTTCGTGGCGCAGGTCCTTCTGGACGTGGCCTGCCGCACGCAGTTCACCAACGGTATAGATATCGGGGCGATCAGTCACTCCTCTACCGTAAGCCCGGTCCTGCGGCTAATCGATAGATTCCTCCAGATTCCCCGCAGCGCATTTGAGGGAACGACGGCGGCCCGGCAGCTTCCGCCGCGGACCCCACTCCCCGACGCGCACATCCACCTGTGACGCGCATCCGACTCCCCGACACGCGCCTCCACCTGTGACGCGCACATTCCTTTTCGCGACCCACATATAGTGCGCGCCAGGGAATCTGCGCCGCATAGATGCCTCGCGGCTACCGCTTGCCGCTCCCCACACCCCGCAAGCTCGGCACGGGGCCCCCTCGCGGCTACCGCTCCCCGCTCCCCGCACCCCGCAAGCTCGGCGCGGGGCCCCCTCGCGGCTACCGCTTGCCGCTCCCCGCACCTCGCAAGCTCGGCACGGGGCCCCCTCGCGGCTACCGCTTGCCGCTCCCCGCACCCCGCAAGCTCGGCACGGGGCCCCCTCGCGGCTACGCTTAGACCCGATGACACAGAACACGCTGATCCTCCTGGTGCGGCACGGTGAGACCCCCACTACGGGAAAGGTCCTGCCTGGCCGGGCCCCCGGGCTGCATCTGTCCGAGCGCGGACGCGCGCAGGCCGACGCCGTTGCCGGCCGCCTTTCCGGTCTTCCGGTGGACGCCATCTACTCCTCGCCGCTGGAACGCGCCAGAGAGACCGCGGAGCCGGCCTCCGCCCGCTCCGGAGTGGCGGTCACGGAAGAAGCCGGGCTCCTGGAATGCGACTTCGGCGATTGGACCGGAGCTGAGCTCTCCGGCCTCGGCAGCCTGCCGGAGTGGCAGACAGTGCAGCACAACCCGTCGGTCTTCCGGTTTCCCAACGGCGAATCGTTCTCCGGAATGCAGGCCAGGATGGTCAGCACGCTGGAGGACCTCCGCGCCGCCCACCGGGGCGGGGTGGTGGTCTGCTTCTCGCACGCCGACCCCATCAAAGCGGCCGTTGCCCACGCCCTGGGCACCCACCTTGACCTCTTCCAGCGGATCTTCATCAGCCCGGCGTCGGTCTCTGCGATTTCCTACGCCGATGGCCAGGCGCCCGCCGTGCTGACGGTGAACTCGACGGCGGACCCGTTGAGCGGGCTGAGGCCGGCATGACGCCTTACCTGCCGGTGCCGGACGGATGGACGAGGCGCTCAGCCGCCGGGGGCGCGCGGTGTCCGGCCGCGAACTGACCCTCCTCACTGAGGGCCGCGTCGAGTTGCTGGGGCGCATCGTGACCGGCAGCAATGCCACCTTCCTTGCCGAAGTGACGCGCGGCGACGATTCAACCTGGGCGGTGTACAAGCCGGAGGCAGGGGAACGGCCGCTGGCGGATTTCGACGCCGGCCTGTACCGCCGGGAGCGCGCCGCTTACCTCCTCAGCGAAGCACTCGGGTGGGGCATTGTGCCGCCCACGGTAGTCCGGACGGACGCACCCCTGGGCGTCGGATCGCTGCAGTGGTTCATCGAGGGCGACCAGCAGGAGCATTACTTCACCCTCTACGCGGATGCTCCGGAAACCCACTCGGCGCTGGCCCGGATAGCCCTGTTTGACTACGTGGCGAACAACACCGACCGCAAAAGCGGCCACGTCCTGCGCGGCGCCGACGGGCATATCTGGGGCATCGACCATGGACTTTGCTTCTCCGCCCCCTTCAAGCTGCGCACCGTGATCTGGGACTTCGCCGGCGATCCCGTTCCGGAGCCCCTCCTTGAGGACATCAGCCCGCTCGCCGTCGAGGTTCCGCTGGACGTGGCCGCGCTGCTCGACCCTGCCGAAGCGGCGTCCCTGCGCCGCAGGGTCCAGCACATACTGGAGGACAAGACCCTTCCCGTCGACCGGACCGGGATGCGCTACCCCTGGCCGCTCGTCTGAGGTATCTGGCCTGAGCTATCTGGCCTGGGGAAGCGGCCTCACTGCGCTTCCGGGTGCCCCTTGGCGGCGGCAGCCGCCGGAGCCACCTGTTCCAGGTAGGCCCCGATGTGCTCCAGCAGGTAGTGCTGTCCCAGCACCGTGGGGTGGTCGCCGTCGGGGCCGATCAGGTCGTCGAAGTCATCGCTGATCCAGCCCTCGGCGATGGGGTCCACGAACTCACCGCCCGCCTCCCGGGCCGCGGACTTGAGCTGCCCGCTGATGTCCACGAGCGCGGGGTCAGGGTCTGCAGAGTACGACGGCGGCCCCACCACGATGATCTTCGCTTCGGGCGCCAGGGCCTCCGCACGGTCCATCGCCGCCAGGGCGGCCTCGCCCACGTCCGAAGGCGCATAGCCAAGGTCGTTTTCAGAGCCGAAGAACACAACGATGCCGGTGTCCGGGGTGACGAAGTCTTCTACTTCGGTGCCGAACGTACCGTCGAAATCACCGGGGCTGAGGTAACCGCTGCCGTTTTGGGCGGCGTTGACGACCTCCAGGCCGGCGCCCAGCGGGTCCTTCCGGATCAAAGCCGGCCACGCCTGCTGCGGTGAGGTGCCGTGGCCGGTGCTGAGCGAGTCCCCCACGACCACGACGCGGACCGGCGGCGCGGCAGCGGCAAGTGGCGGGGCCTGGGCGGTGCTTCCCGACGTGACGGCGAGCGCGAGGCCAACGGCACCCGCGGCCACAAGCCGGCCGGGATGCCTGTGCAGCAGCACACTGTGTTGCATGGTGCCGCCTCCTGCCTGGAATCATCGAAGGTCCCGCGGCGGCCGGCGGCCGCCAATCTGTCCTTTGTCCCTGTCCCATCGTAGGCAATGGTGGAAATACTTTATGGCTTGGGCGGCCAGGATCAAAGGATCCACAGCGACTGCACAGGAATTTCCGCTCCAGGGACGCTCTCGGGGGCCAAAGGTCCGGGAGGCCCGGTTCGCGGCGGGCTACCCTTGACGGGTGCAGCGGCAAACCATCGACTGGAACCCCGAAACCAACGTCTCCGAACCGGCACCCGGTGTCTACTTCGTCGAGGGGCCGGCCTCCAACTGGACCGTGGTCCGGGCCGGATCGGACTTCATTCTGGTCGACAGCGGTTACCCCGGGGACCGCGAACACGTCCTGGCGTCGCTCCGCTGGCTGGGCCTGGAACCGGCGGCCGCCGCTGCGCTGCTGCTTACGCACGGCCATGTGGACCATACCGGCTCTGCGGCCTTCTTCTCGGAATCGTTTGGAACCCCGGTCCTGTGCGCGCCTGAAGAACTGGCCCATGTCCGGGGGCAGGAAAAACACCAGGTGACTTTTGGCCAGGTCCTCTGCCGGGCGTGGCGCCCCCGCGTGCTGCGCTGGATGGTCCACGTCATCCAGGCGGGGGCGCTGTCGGCGAAGCCCGCAACCCGGGCCGAGGCATGGGACACGGCAACCCTCCGCGCCCTCCCCGGCCACCCGGTTGCCATCAGCCTGCCGGGCCACACACCCGGCAACGCGGCACTCTTCTTCCCCGCCGCAGGTGCCATCGCCGTCGGCGACTCGTTCGTCACCGGACACCCCATCAGCCCGGAGTCCGGTCCGCAAATGCTGCACGCCATGTACCACAGCGATCCGGCCGGGGCGTTTGCCGCACTGCGGAACCTGGCGGGCATGGAGGCATCCGTCATCCTTCCCGGCCACGGTCCTGCACTGCATAAGCCGCTGGCCGACGCACTGGCGGACCTGGACGTCCAGGAAGGGGCCGCGCCGCGAGGATCGGGAGACCGAGGATCAGGGAACCGACCACCAGGGAAGCAGGGATAAAGCCCAGCGGGGGCCGTACCTAGAACTTTCCGTACCGGGCCCGCGCCATTGAGTACACGCCGTAGCAGATGAGCCCGGCGGCAATGGCCGCCAGGAGGAAGACGCCATAGGGCTGTGCACCAAGCGTCTTCAGGCCGCCGTCCAGGCCGGAGGATTTGGAGGGGTCGGCCGTTGCGGCCGCCACGATGATCAGGACTCCCACGACGGCGAGGACCACGCCCTTGGCCGTGTACCCGACGACGCCGAGCCACTCGACGGCCGTGCGGGCACTGCCTGGGTCCTGCAGGTCCTTCATGAACTTCCGTGACACACCGCGATAGGCGTAAAACACCCCGGCGCCGATGATTGCCAGGCCTATGGCGATCAGGAGGACCACCCCCGCGGGGGCTCCCATGAGCTTTGCCGTGAAATCACTGGCCGACTGGCTGGAGTTCTTGCTGCCGCCGGAGGCAAAGACCGCAAAGGTGAAGGCCAGGAACCCGAAGACCACCGCTTTGCCGGCGGCACTGGCGGCCGCCTTCAGCTTCTTCTTGGAATCGGTTTCGGCACGGGCCCCAAAGAACGCCTCGCTGAGCATCCACAGGGCAAGCGCGGCGCAGGCCACCGCCCCGACCCACAACAGGATGCCGCCGCCGGGCTTGGAGGCCAGGGTTCCGATGGCCCCGGATTGGTCGGCTTCCCCGCCCTGGCCCCTGTCCAACTGCAGGGCGATGACGCCGATCAGGATATGGACCAGGCCGATGAAGACAAAGCCGGCCCGGGCCAGGATACGGACGGCCGGGCTGCGGCTCGCCGACGCGGCCTCGGATACTGCCCTGTTCGCTCCCTGCGACGCGTTGCCCATGGCCGGCCCTTCCACCTATGTAGTTGATCGTTGGTCCCGCCGGGTGGCACCTGCTGCCTGCCGTCCCTGCGGGATGATTCAGTGTAATTCCGTCCGCCCCGTCCCGACAGATCCCTGGAGTTCGGGCCACAGCCGGATGGCGGCTAGAGTCGAAGCGGTGCATGCCGAACAGAACCTTGACGACCTGACCGCCCTGAACCTGCAGATGCCGGGCCTGCCCGCAGAGGCCGGCGGCCACGGCGAAGGCGGCTTCGTCCGGGTGCGTGGCGCCCGCGAAAACAACCTCAAGCACGTCAGCGTGAACGTACCGCGGGACGCAATCGTGGCCTTCACCGGGGTCTCCGGCTCCGGCAAGTCGTCCCTTGCCTTCGGCACCATCTACGCCGAGGCCCAGCGCCGCTTCCTCGAATCCGTCGCACCCTACGCCCGCAGGCTCATTCAACAGGGCCACAACCCCAAGGTGGAACAGATCACGGGGCTGCCGCCCGCCGTCGCACTTCAACAGCGCCGCGGCACGGCCAGCACCCGCTCAACTGTAGGAACGGTCACCACGCTCTCCAATTCGGTGCGGATGCTCTTTTCCCGCGCCGGCAGCTACCCCGCCGGGGCCCCGCCGCTGGACTCCGATGCCTTCTCCCCCAACACTGCGGCCGGCGCCTGCCCGGAATGCCACGGCCTGGGCACCGCCCACACTGTCACGGAAGCGTCGCTGGTTCCGGATCCGTCACTGAGCATCCGCGAAGGCGCGATTGCTGCGTGGCCCGGCGCCTGGCAGGGCAAGAACCTGCGGGACATCCTGACGCACCTGGGGTACGACGTGGACATCCCCTGGCGGCAGCTGCCGCGGAAAGACCGCGACTGGATCCTCTTTACGGAGGAGCAACCCGTAGTAGAGGTGACGCCGCAGCGCGACCGCGTGGCCAAGCCGTACAAGGGCCGGTTCTGGAGTGCCAGGAGCTATGTGATGCACACACTGCTCGACTCCGGCAGCCCTGCCATGCGGGAAAAGGTGCTGCGGTTCATGGACACCGGGCCGTGCCCGCGGTGCGGCGGAACAGGGCTCCGGCTCGACGCCCTCGCGGTGACGTTCGCCGGGCACACGATCGCCGGGCTCAACGCCCTGCCCCTGACCGACCTGGCTGGGATCATCCGCCCCACCACCCTGCTGGCCACACCGGGCACCGCCTCACGGAAACAGTCATCCGAGTCGAACGAAGTGGCGGTGGCCATCACCCGGGACCTCCTGCAGCGCATCACCGTCCTGCTGGAGCTCGGCCTCGGCTACCTGGCCCTCAGCCGGGCCACGCCAACACTCTCCCCGGGCGAAATGCAGCGGCTCCGGATCGCCACCCAGCTCCGCTCCGGGCTCTTCGGAGTGATCTACGTGCTGGATGAACCGTCGGCGGGCCTGCACCCCGCAGACGCCGAACCGCTCCTGGCGGTCCTCGACCAGCTGAAGGCCTCGGGGAATTCCGTATTCGTGGTGGAGCACAACATGGATGTGGTGCGCCGCGCCGACTGGCTGGTGGACGTCGGTCCCCGCGCCGGGGAAGATGGCGGCCAGGTGCTCTACAGCGGCCCGGTGCGGGGCCTGGACGAGGTGGAAGGGTCCGTGACCCGGCCGTTCCTGTTCCCTGGCGGCCACGCAGGACTCAGCGCTGACGGCGGCACCGGCAATGACGGGCCGCGGGAAGCTGCCGGGTGGCTGGCCCTGCACGGGATCACCCGCCATAACCTGAACAACCTGGACGCCGCCTTCCCGCTCGGCGTCCTGACAGCCGTGACCGGTGTTTCAGGCTCGGGCAAGTCCACGCTGGTCAGCAAGGTACTGGCCGATGCCGCCGGTGCGCGGCAGGCCGCGGAGGACAGCCCGGGAGGGTCCGGCGAACCGGGCAGGAGCGACGGCGACGGCGGCCCGGGCCGCGTGGGGCAGGTGTCCGGGCTGGAGGGGATCGACCGGACCGTCACGGTGGATCAGAAGCCGATCGGACGCACGCCCCGGTCCAACCTGGCCACCTACACAGGATTGTTCGACGCCGTCCGGAAGGAGTTCGCCGCCACGGACGCGGCGAAAAGCCGGGGTTTCGGGCCCGGGCGCTTTTCCTTCAATGTGGCCGGTGGACGCTGCGACACATGCCAGGGCGAGGGCTTCGTCGCCGTGGAACTGCTCTTCCTGCCCGGCAGCTACGGTCCGTGCCCGGAATGCAACGGCTCGCGCTACAACCCCGAAACCCTGGAGGTCACCTACCAGGGCAGGAATATCGCCGAGGTCCTTGGCATGACAGTCAATGCGGCCGCCGGCTTCCTTGCCGGAATCCCCGCCGCTGCGCGTTCCCTCCGCACCCTCCAGGACGTGGGCCTGGGCTACCTCCGGCTGGGCCAGCCTGCCACCGAGCTGTCCGGCGGCGAGGCGCAGCGGATCAAGCTGGCCACGGAGCTGCAGCGGGCCAGGCGCGGCCACACCCTGTACCTGCTGGACGAGCCCACCACGGGACTGCACCCGGCCGACGTCCAGCTCCTGGTGGCGCAGCTGAACCGCCTCGTGGACGCCGGCAACACAGTGATCGTGGTGGAGCACGCCATGGACGTGGTGGCCGGGGCGGACTGGGTGATGGACCTGGGCCCGGACGGTGGGGACGCCGGCGGCCGGATTGTCGCCGCCGGCAACCCGGCCGCCGTCGCGCGTTCCCGCACCAGCCGCACCGCCCCCTACCTTGCAGCCGCGCTCAAGGCCCGGTCCGGCACCCGCAAAAGATAGCAGGCCACGCACTTGCCCTCCTCCCCGCCGGCGCGTATCACTGAGGAATGCGTTCCCGGACGCCGGCAGCCCGGCACGACCAGCTTCGGGGCCGGGTGGCGGTGGTCACCGGCTCAAGCCGCGGGCTGGGGTTTGCGATGGCAAGGGAGCTGGGCCTGCACGGTGCCGCCGTGGTGCTGGCGGCACGATCGGCCGACGCCGTTGCTGCCGCCGTCGAACGCTTGCGGGCCGAGGGCATCACGGCGTCAGGACGGCGCTGCGATACCGGCGTACTGGCCGACGTGGAAGCGGTCCGGGACGAGGCCCTCGCCCGCGGAACGCTGGACATCTGGGTGAACAACGCCGGGACGTCAGGGGTGTTCGGACCGACGGCGTCCACGCCCGTGGACGACTTCACCCGCGTGGTGCGCACCAACATCCTTGGCACGTTCCACGGGGCGAGGGTCGCTTTGCCGGTCTTCCTTGCCCAGGGCCACGGCGACCTGGTGAACCTCTACGGCCAGGGAGACCAGGGACCCGTAGCCCTGCAGAACGCCTATGCCTCGAGCAAGCGGTGGGTGCGGCAGTTCACCGAAACCCTGCGCCTGGAAACCAAGGGGACCGGCGTACGGGTGCACGGCATGAACCCCGGGCTGGTGGAAACAAATCTCCTGGGCCGGGTGTCATCACAGGCCGGGTACGAGCAGCGGCTCGGGGCCCTGCAGGTGGTGGTGGGGCTGTGGGGCCAGGATGCACGCGAAGCAGCCCGGCCGATCGTTGGGCTGGTCACCGGCGATGCACCGGAATACCGGTTCCTGACCAGGCGGAGGCTGGTGACGCACGGACTGCGCAACGTCCTGCGTGGCCGCCTCCGCCGGCGGAACCGGATGCCCCTGGACGTCACGGTGGTGGAGGGACACTCCGGGAATTGACGACGCTACGGGATTCCCGGCCTGGCCGGCCTTACCGTGGTGGCTGCGTCCCTTGCCAAGGCTCCCTTGGCCCGGGGCAGGAAGATCAGCGCCAGCATCGCGATAACGCAGCAAAGGATGATGTAGAGCGAGATCGAGGTCGAATTCCCGTAGCTGGCCAGCAGGGCCGCGGCAATCAGGGGCGCAGGGCCGCCGGCAACCACGCTCGCCAGCTGGTAGCCGAGCCCGGCACCCGTATACCGGATGTCCGTGTCAAAGCTCTCGGCAATCAGCGCGGCCTGCGGCCCGTACTGGATATCGTGCAGGACCAGGCTCACCACGATGGCGACACCCACCCACAAGGCGTCACGGGTGTTCAACAGCCCGAAGTACGGGAACGCGAAGAGTGCCGTCAGCACGATGCCGGTCCCGTAGACGCGGCGCCGGCCAAACCGGTCTGAAAGGCGCCCGAACAAGGGAACGCTGACCAGCCCCAGGGCCGCTGCAATGAGGGTGTCGTCAAGAATCGAGTTGCTGTCCAGTTTCAGCTGCTTGGTGGCATAGGTGATGACGAAGGTAATGAACAGGTAGAACGGAGCCTGCTCGGAGGTCCGTACCAGGGCGGAAAGAAGGATTTCCCTGGGCTGGCGCCGGATCACCTCGATGATCGGGGCCCGCACCACCTTGTTGGACTTGCGGACTGCATCAAACTCCGGGCTTTCAATGACGCGCAGCCGGACGAAGAGGCCCACTCCGATCAGGATGATGCTCAGGATGAACGGGATCCGCCAGCCGTATGCCAGGAAGCCGTCCGTTCCGGTTGCGGCGGTGGTGATCCGGACGACGCCGGTGGACAGGACAAGTCCCAGCGGCACCCCGATCTGTGGCCAGGACGCCGACAGTCCACGGCGGTCCTGGTTGCCCCATTCCATGCTCAGCAGGACGGAGCCGCCCCACTCACCGCCGACGCCGATCCCCTGGATGATACGGAGCAGGACCAGCAGGACCGGGGCGGCCACGCCGATGCTCTGGTAGGTGGGAAGGCAGCCGATCAGTACCGTACCGAAAGCCATGAGGAAGAGCGTGGCCATAAGCGTTGTCTTGCGGCCGATCCGGTCGCCGAAATGGCCAAAAATGGCTGCACCGATGGGCCGGGCAACAAAGCCGACAAATTGCGTGCCGAATGCCGCCAGTACGCCGGCAAAGGCTACCTGCCCCGGGAAGAACAATTGCGGAAACACCAATGCAGCGGCAGTGCCATAAAGGAAAAAGTCATACCACTCAATGGTCGTTCCCACCACGCTGGCCACGGTGGCCCGCCGTACGGCCTGTTCCCGGGTCACTTCTTGAATACTCATCATCACTCCATTGGTCTGATGCAGTAGAACGCCCGGCTTGGCTTCGAAATACAGCGACATGGATTGTGAAGCCAGGCCCTGGACCCGCAATGCGGATCCTCCTTTCATGGTGCGAGGGTCGGTTGCCTGTGTCAACGGTCCGCGGAAGGGCCCGGCGGGCCCGCAGCCGGGGCCGCCGTCGGACGCCTGTCTTGGTTGCTGCAGGCAAATATCAACCGGGCTCTGGACTCTTGGCCGGGGCCCGATCAGACTGTCTACAACAGCTGGCCGGGCGCGGCGGAATTGACGGTACTTTGATGGCCTGGTGCATGGACGGCTGCATTTATTGGGGCTTTACCGTGATGCCTGTTTCACGGCATTGAAAGGACCTGGTCATGCCGGACTTCGCACCGTTCTATCCGCTTATTGCCATCATCCTTGGTGTGCTCGTTGCCATCGGGTTTATCTGGGTGGCAACCAAGCTGATGTGGAAAGTGGCTGAACCCAATGAAGCCCTGATCATTTCGGGCCTGACGCGGGGAACCCTCGAAACGCGGGCAGGAATGGATTTCAAGATCGTCACCGGCAAGGGCGCCCTGGTCCTGCCAGGTCTCCAGACGGTACGGACACTGTCGCTGACACTGAATGAAACCGAACTGAAGGTTTCCTGCGTGACGTCCCAGGGCATCCAGGTGATTGTTGAAGGCGTGGTGATCTACAAGATCGGTGATGCACCGCCGTTCATTGCCAACGCGGCCCGGCGCTTCCTGGGCCAGCAGCCCAAGATGGAAAGCCAGGTGTACAACGTCTTCGAGGGCCACCTCCGGTCCATCATCGGCAGCATGACCGTGGAGGAGATCATCCGGGAACGGGACAAGCTCGGTTCCCAGGTCCGCAGCGCCAGCGGGGTGGAAATGGAAAAGCTGGGACTGGTGGTGGATTCACTGCAGATCAAGGACCTGCAGGACCCCACCGGATACATCCAGAACATCGCAAAGCCGCACATTGCCCAGGTGAAGATGGAAGCCCGGATAGCGGAAGCCACGCGGAACCGGGAAGCGGCGGAGAAGGAGGCGGAAGCGGCGGCGCTGATTGCGGACGCCCAAAGCGTCTCGGCGATCCGGCAGTCGGTGGCGCAGGCCAATGCGGAGCGCGCCAGGGCGAACGCCGCCCAGGCCGGGCCGCTGGCCGAGGCGACCGCGCGGCAACAGGTGGTGGTGCAGGAAACCGAAGTGGCCAAGCTCGAGGCGGACCGGGAAGAGCAGAAGCTGCAGACGAGCATCCGCAAGCCCGCAGACGCGAAGGCTTACGCGAAGCGAACGGACGCTGAAGGCCAGAAGGCTGCTGACATCAGCGCCGCCGAAGCGCTGGCCCGCCGCACCGAACTCGAGGCGCAGGCGAACGCACGCCGCACCGAGCTGCAGGCCCAGGCAAATGCGACGGCCGCGGCTGCCGCCGCCGGTGCAACGAAGGTCACGGGCGAGGCCGAGGCCGCCGCCACCAGGGCGAAAGGCGACGCCGCTGCATCCGCGATCAAGGCCAAGGCACTGGCGGAGGCGGACGGCATCAAAGCCCGGGCGGAGGCACTGGGCACGAACCAGGACGCCGTCATCTCCCAGCAGCTTGCGGAGAACATGCCCGCCATCATCGCCGCAGCAGCGGAGCCGTTCTCGCACGTGGGCAACATGACGGTGCTGAACGGCGGCGAAGGCGTCAACAAAATGCTGGGCGGCATCCTGGCCCAGGCCGGCGATTACCTGCCGGCCCTCGCGTCCGCGCTGCGCAAGGGTGAGGACACCAAACGGCCCCCCAAGGCTCCCACCCCCTAAAGGCAGGCCAATGCGAAAAGACGTTGACCGGAGCCTGACGGGCAGGATCGGCCGGGTGACCGGGCGGATCGGACCGGGCACCATCGGCGAAGTCATGCTGCCGTATCTTGGCGGCATCATGGCCTTCCACGCCCACCCGTTCGACAAGACCAGCGTCTTTCCCGTGGGCTCCGAGGTGCTGGTGATCTACTTCGACCCGCCCCAGACGGTCTACGTGGACGAGCTGCCGGACGTGTTGCGGCACGCCGATTAGTGGCCCTGCGTCCGCCCGTGCCGGTGGAGCTACCGGCCGCCCTCCATCTTGCGGCTGCGCTGCTCCTGCGCCATGGGTCCGTAGGGGTACACCCCGGCCTGGGGCCGGCTGGCCAGGGTGAGCCGGTCAACGTCCTCGGCGCTGAGCTGCAGGTCAGCGGCGGCGAGGTTGTCGGCGAGCTGATCAGTGGTCCTCGCGCCAAGGATCACGGAGGTGACGGCCGGACGATCCGCCAGCCAGGCCAAGGCAACCTGTGACGGGCTCACGCCATGGGCTCCCGCGATGTCCTCGACAGCGTCGATCACGTCCCACGTGCGCGGATTGTCATTGCGCGCCTTCCAGGCCTCCATGCCGCGTTCGGGATTCTCCCCCAGCCGCGTGGCTCCGGACGGCTGCTGGTCCCGCTTGTACTTGCCGGACAACCAGCCGCCGCCCAGGGGCGACCACGGCAGCAGGCCGATCCCGGCGTCGAGGGCCGCAGGAACGATTTCGAATTCGATCTCGCGGACCAGCAGGCTGTACTGGGGCTGGAGGCTGACCGGCGGGTTCCAGCCGTGGCTCCGCGCCACGTGGACGGCCTTGGTGAGCTGCCAGCCCAGGAAGTTGGAAAAGCCGTAGTAGGCGATCTTGCCCCGCGACACGGCGTCCTCAAGGAAGCGCAGGGTTTCTTCCAGCGGCGTGACCGGATCCCACGCATGCATCTGGTAGAGGTCGATCTGTTCCACGCCCAGGCGGCGGAGGGAATCATCCAGGGCCCGGGTCAGGTGCCGGCGGGAGGTTCCGACGTCGTTCGGCGCCGTTCCCATGGGGAAGCGCCCCTTGGTGGCGATCACCGCGGTGTCCCTGAGCGCGGGCCGCGCGGCCAGCCAGCGGCCAATGATTTCCTCGGACACCCCGCTGCTGTAGACGTCCGCGGTGTCAATGAAGTTGCCGCCTGCTTCGAAGTAGCTGTCCAGGATGGCGTGGGAGGTTTCCTCGGTCGCTTCTGCGCCGAAGGTCATGGTGCCCAGCGCGTAATTGGTGACGACGGTGCCGCTGTGGCCAAGGGTTCGATGCTGCATGGATTTCCTCGCGATCAGTGGTGGTTGGATTCCAGGTACCGGGCTGCCGCGTCGGTCGTGGCACTGCGGATCCGGTAGAGGCTGGTGGTGGCGGTGATGTAGACGTCCTGCCCGTCGGGACCGCCGAAGCACAGGTTGGATACGGTTTCCGGTACGGCGACGGTATGCAGGAGGTCGAAGGACGGCGTGTAAACCCGGACCGACGGACCGGCCGAGGTCCAGATCCTGCCTTCGACGTCCACCCTCAAGCCGTCGGCGGCGTGGCCGTCTTCCAGCGTGAGAAGGCCTGACCGCGGGCCGCACAGGCCGTCCCGGACAGGGTAGGCGGCAATCCGCAGCGGCACGCCGTAGCCGGGGCCGGCCGTGTCCGCCACGTAGAGGATGGATTCGTCCGGCGAGAAGGCCAGCCCGTTGGGGTGCACCAGGTCGGTGACCACCGCCGCCAGCGCCCCGGAAGCCGGATCGAAACGGAACACGTGGCAGCCCCCGTATTCCTGCTCCCCTTCGTGGCCTTCCCTGGTGCCGGGCAGGATGCCGTAGGGCGGGTCCGTGAACCAGATGCCGCCGTCGCCCGCCACCACCACGTCGTTGGGTGAGTTCAGGCGGTGGCCCTCAAAGGTATCCACGATCCCGGTGACCGTGCCTTCCCGGTCGCGTTCCAGCCGGCGCCGGCCGTGGCTGCACTGGACCACGCTGCCGTCGGCATCCAGGGTCCGGCCGTTGGTGTATTCCACGCCAACGGCATAGTCGCGGGTACTCCCGGTGGCTGGGTTGAATTCGAGGATCCTGTTGTTGGGAATGTCGCTCCAGCGCACGGTGCGCGAGGACGGCACCCACAAGGGGCCTTCCGCCCACACGGCTCCCGTGAAAAGGCACTCCAGCGGGCCCGTGGTCAGATCGTTGCCCATCAGCGCTCCTTTGCGGTCCACGTCCGGCCGTGCCGCTGTCCGCCCTTTTGGCGGCACCGTCCCGCGGCGGCACGCACAGGCACCACCATAGCGCGGGCCCGGATCACGACGGCGGCACCCCACCGGAGATGCGGAAAGTCAGGAGCTGTGGAGCTGGCGCTGGGCGTCGGGGACGGTCAGGCTGCCGTATCTTTCCATCCGGTGCCAGCGGAGGTGCACGCCGGTCACTGCCGTGACGACTGCCTGGATAACGACGAGATACATGAGCTGCCGGTAGACGAACTGCTGGAGCGGAAGCGTCCACAGCGGGCCCAGGGGCTCCTTGTCGAGCCGGAACGCGTATGCGGCCATCAGCATCTGCACGGCCAGGAAAGCGAGCCAAAGGGCCGCGATGCGCAGCGGGTCGAGGAAGACCAGGCCGTAAACGGCGAAGACGTCGACGATGGGAGCGAAGAGGGGAAGCAGGACCTGCAGTACCAGCAGGTAACCAAGTCCGCGCCGGCCAAGCTTGCCCGCGGCACCGTCCTGGATCACCGCGCCGCGGTGCTTCCACATCGCCTGCAGGGTGCCGTAGCACCAGCGGTACCGCTGCTTCCACAGGGCGCCGAGGGTGGCTGGAGCCTCTGTCCACGCCCGTGCGTCCTCCTGGTACACCACGCGCCAGCCGTCCCGGCACAGGGCCATGGTCAGGTCGGTGTCCTCTGCCAGGGTGTCGTCGCTGACGCCGCCCACGTTGCGGAGGGCGGTCAGGCGGAAGGCGCCGATGGCACCCGGGACGGTGGGCATGCATTCGGCCACGTCGAACAGCCGCCGGTCAAGGTTGAAGCCGACGACGTATTCGATGTGCTGCCACGCACCCAGGATCCCGCCGCGGTTGGCAACCTTGGTGTTTCCCGAGATGGCCCCCACCCGGGGATCGGCGAAGGGTTGAAGCAGCGCCCGCACCGTGTCGGGCTCGAAGACGGTGTCGCCGTCGACCATGACCACCAGGTCGTAGCTGGCAGCCAGGATCCCCGCATTCAGCGCAGACGGCTTTCCGCCGTTCTCCTTCCGGATGACCCTGACACCCGGCAGGCCGAGCGCCTCGACGATGTCCGCCGTTCCGTCTGTCGATCCGTCATCCACCACGATGACCTCCACCGGATGGGAGGACGCTGCGATGGACCTGACGGCAGCTTCGATGCCTGCCGATTCGTTGTAGGCAGGGACGATCACGGTCGCCGGTTCGGTGATCACAGGCCTGTGCACCGCGTCCACCCGCCTCCTGCCCCGGCCCTGGCGGCCGGCGCGGCGGGCCGCCCGGCTGTGGCGGGCGGCGAAGAACATCACCAGGACGGCGCGGACCAGCGTGACAACGCCGGCGGCGACGAGGGCCCAGGAGATGGCCGTGACCACGAAGTCGCTGACGCGGATACCCCAGACGAGCGCAGAGCCTCGTGCCTGCTCCAGGCCTGAGGCGGGACGCATGGTGTCCACGCCTGCCGCGCCACCCACTGTGGTGACGCGGTAGCCCTGATCGGAGAATTGCGAGAGGGCCTGGTCCAGGGCGGCGACGGTCTGTTCCCTGTCACCGCCGCCGTCGTGCATCAGGACCACCTGGCCCTGCGGTCCCTGCGGCTTGAGGCTGTCCGCAATCGCCTGGACGCCTGGCTGCTGCCAGTCCTTGCTGTCCACGCTGCTCAGCACCGTGAGGTAGCCCTCGTCCCCCAACCCCTGTATGGCGGACCACGTACTGTCGGTGATTGCTGCGTTGCCTGAAGTGTAAGGGGGCCGCAGCAGGGAGACGGACTGGCCGGTGACGCCCACAATGGCGTCCTGGCCCCCTTGCACCTCAAGCCCTCGCCGCCACTGCCCGGCCGCACCCAGGTCCGTATGGGTCAGGGTGTGGACGCCGATTTCGTGGCCTTCCGCGACGATGCGGCGCACCAGGTCCGGGTGGTCCACCGCGGCAGAGCCGACGACGAAAAAGGTTGCGTGGACGTGGTGTTCCTTCAGCACGTCCAGGATTCGCGGGGTCCACTGCGGGTCCGGTCCGTCGTCGAAAGTGAGTGCCACGGTACGGTCCGGCGGCCTGACGGAGCGCACGGCTCCCCCGCGCGAGTCGATGACCGGTCCGCCGCCGGAGACGGCCGCGGGGACATTGCCTGCTGCTGCGCCGGACGGAACGGCGTCCGCTCCGATGCCGCCCAGATGGTGGATGTAGCCCTGCACGGCAAGGGCCAGCCCCAACGCGGCCAGGGTTGCCAGGAGGATGAACCAGTGGGCGGTGACCTTGGCGGGGACGGCGGACGGGGCCGGCCGCGGCGCTTTGTTCCGGTATGCCATATCAGGGGCGGGCCGGGGCGGTGGGCCGGGTGGTCTGGCCGGGTGCAGCGCCGTTGGCCCCCGGTGCGCTGGCGCTTCCGCCGGGCGCAGTGACGCTCGATCCAGGCGCGGTGCCGCTCATGCCGGGAGCCGGCGCTGCCGTGGTGGGTGCCGCGGGAACCCCGGCGGCAGGTGCCGCCGGCGCGGGCGCGGGCGCAGGAGGCAAGGCTGGGAGGGCCTGGGGCGCGGCCGACGGGGACTGCGCAACGATGGGCACGGCAGCGGACGACGGCGTTCCCGCCGCTTCCGTCCCGGCTGCCTGGGCAGCGGCGTCGGAAGGGACCGGCGCAGCGGTCCGGGACGGTGCCGGCTGCGGCCCTGCCGCGGCCGGAAAGGGGAGGAACGGCGCAGGGCCGCCGGAGCCGCCGATGAAGGCGGCGACGAGCAGGACCACGTAGCCGGCCACGAGTCCCAGGACTCCCAGCCCTATCAGCCGGACCCTGCGGAAGCGCCGGCCGGAGGCGTCAACAAAGATGGGCCCGCGCGCCGACTTCGGGCGCGGCTGATCGGAGGTCTTCTCAGGGGCTTTCATCGAGCATCAACCATAGAGGCTTAAAAATCGCTAGCACAAAACGCCCCCGGGGCGGCAGGCTGTAGCTAAGATCGAGCAACGGTCAGTCAGTTGAGGCCCTGGAGCCCGTCATGCCGGGCGTGCGACAGGTGAGCAGGGAGGCCACCATGGACACCAGCCGGTCCGAAGAATATCCACTCGACCCATTCCCGCACTATGAACAAATGCGGTCCGTGGCCCCCGTCCTCCAGGACGAGCAGACGGGGAGCTGGCATGTGTTCCGCTACGACGACGTCCAGCGGGTCCTGTCGGAACACGCCACGTTTTCGTCGCGGATTGGCGGTGACAATCCCTCCGGGTCCGGCCAACTGTTCGCGTCAAGCCTGATCACCACTGATCCTCCGCGGCACCGGCAGCTGCGCTCGCTGGTCACCCAGGCGTTCACTCCCAAGGCCGTCGACGCGTTGGCTCCAAGGATCGCGGAACTGGCCAACGGGCTTCTGGATGAATTTGCGGCAGCCGGGAGCGCAGACCTGATCCGGGAACTGGCCTACCCGCTGCCGGTCATCGTCATTTCCGAGCTCCTGGGCATCCCCGCCGAGGACCGCGGGCGCTTCAAACACTGGTCGGACGTCATTGTCAGCCAAACTCGTACCGGGCCGGCCAACACCGAACAGGATTCCACCACGTCAGAGATGATCGGGTACTTCCTGGCCCTGATCGATGCCCGGCGGAACCGGCCGGGCAGGGACCTGATCAGCACCCTGCTTGCTGCCGAGATTGACGGCCAAAGGCTGACAGTGCCGGAACTGCTCGGTTTCTGCAGCCTGCTGCTGGTTGCCGGGAATGAAACCACCACCAACCTGATTGGCAACGCCGTCCTGTGCCTGGCCGAATCGCCGCGCACCCTCGGGCGTGTCCTGGAGGATCCCTCACTGCTTCCCCAGACCCTCGAAGAGGTGCTTCGATTCCGGTCCCCGGTCCAGTCCATGTACCGGGTAACGGCGGTCGAAACGACGTTGGGCGGCAAGACGCTTCCCGCCGGCGCCCCCCTCGTGGCGTGGATTGGGTCGGCGAACCGGGACGAGCGGCAGTTTGAGCGGCCGGCCGAGTTCGACGTGGACCGCGCCCAGAACCGGCATCTGGCGTTCGGCCACGGGATCCACTTCTGCCTTGGGGCCCCGCTGGCACGGCTCGAGGCGAAAATCGCCATGGAGGTGCTGCTGTCCCGCCTGCCCGGACTGTCCCTTGCCCCGGGGACACAGCTGGAGCGGATGCACAGCAGCATTGTCTATGGGCTGAAGACCCTCCCCGTTACGTGGAACGCGCCCTAGGAGCACTGCGGTCAGTCCACGGTCCCGGCGGTTCTTCCCCGGTTCCCGCCTGCCACGGCTGCGCCCCTGGGTACCATCAGGCATGGGCAGGAAGAACTTCCTCATCGAGGGCGGCTCGGGCACGGGAAAAACTGCGGTGTGCCATGAGCTGCGGCGGCGCGGCTACCAGGCCATCAACGGGGACCGGGAACTGGCCTACCAGGGAGACCCGGAAACCGGCAGCCCGGTGCCGGGAGTGACGGGCACCGCCGTGCACCACCACCACATCTGGGACGTGGACAAGGTGAAGTCCCTCGTCGCGGACCGGACTGAGGCCCTGACGTTCTTCTGCGGCGGGTCGAGGAATGCCGGCAGGTTCATCGGGCTTTTCGACGCCGTCTTCGTTCTTGAGGTCGACGCCGAAACCCTGGCAACGCGGCTGGACGAACGTCCGCTTGACGAATGGGGCGGGCGGAAGGAGGAGCGCAGGCTGATTGAGCAGCTCCATCAGACGCGGGCGGAAATCCCGTCCGGCGCCATTCCGATCGATGCCACCGCGCCCCTTCCCCGCGTCGTGGATGACATCCTTCGGCGCGTCCAGGCAAGCGGCGGGGCATAAGGCCCTCCCGCCGGACACCCAAGGGCCCGGTGGACGGCAGCGCGCTGCCTCCGTTCAGCCGGCCCCACCCGCCTTTGCCGCGTAGCTGGTTGCCTGGTCCCGTACCTTGCGTATGTAGGCGTCGGACTGGTTGTAGGCGTAGATGGCATCCGTCCAGCCCTGCGCGGTGGTCAGGTCCCGGCCCCGGGCACAGAGATAGGTGGCTGCGCTGAGAGCGGCGTCGTCGATATTGAACGGGTCCGCCGTTCCGTCCCCGTTTCCGTCCCGCCCCACCAGCCGCCATGTGGAGGGGATGAACTGCATGGGCCCGACGGCGTGGTCCCAGTTGGCGTCGTGGTCCAGTGCACCGCCGTCCGTGTCGTCGATGGCGGCAAAACCATCACCATCGAGGCTGGGGCCCACGATGGGGCCGCTCGCCTGGCCCAAGGCATCGAGGCGCCCGCCGCCGTACGTCCCGTGGGCTGATTCGACAAAGCCGACGGCAGCCAGCGTGTTCCAGCCGATGCCGCAATCCGGATGGGAACCCCTGGCAGCCACGGCTGCCGTGACGTAGGCCCGCAGCGCCCTGGCCGGGATGCCCGTCTGGCTGGCAGCCGAGGACAGCCATTGGGCATCCGGGCTGCGGGTCACGTTCACGGCAGTAGTGATTCCGCTGGGTGCCGCCGCAAGTGTCACTCCCGCCTGCGGCGGTGGCGGCAGGAGGCGCGCGCCCGGCTGCCGGACAGCCCAGAACGAGAACGCGGTGATGGCACAACCGAGAACCAGGCTAAGGACAAAAAGGCGTTTGAGGCGGAGCACTGACCAATCAAACCATCCCGCCTGCTAACGGGTTGGATCGACCATCGTCATGCCCGCAACGTTGGCCGTGTCCATTCGTGGAAGCAGTTCGGCGGCCTCGTCCAACCCAATAATGCGCTCGATGAGCTTCTGCGGTTCGAGTGCCCCGGATGCTATGAGGGAGAGCATCCCCGGGTAGTCAGCGGCGGCCATCCCATGGCTTCCCAGGACTTCAAGCTCCCACGCGATGACCCGCGCCATGGGTACGCGGGGATGGCCGTCAACCGGTGGCAGGAGGCCCACCTGCACGTGCCGGCCGTGACGGCGGAGACTCAGGAGCGCGTCAGCACAGGTCTGCTCGCTGCCGACTGCGTCCACGGAGACGTGGCTTCCTCCGGTGATGGCGTGCACCTGGGCGGGGATATCGGACCCGTCCGCTGTCAGGATGTGGTCGGCGCCGAGGGAGGCAGCCATCGACAGGGCGGCTGGATTGCGGTCGACGGCGACGACTTTCGCCCCGAGCGCCTTGGCAATCATGACTGCACTGAGGCCCACGCCACCGGCGCCCACGATGGTGACCCACTCGTTGGGAGTGAGCCGGGCCCGCCCGGTCAGCGCCCGGTAGGCCGTTGCGAAACGACAGCCAAGGCTGGCCGCGGCCTCGAAGCCTACGGCGTCCGGGATGGCTATGAGGTTCGTGTCCGCGGCATGGATCACCACCTGTCCGGCGAAGGAGCCCCAGTGGGTGAACCCGGGCTGTTGCTGCTGGGGGCAGACCTGCGCATTGCCGCCCAGGCACCATTCACAGGCGCCGCAGCCTTCCACGAACGGTGCTGTCACCCGGTCACCGGCAGCCCACTCTTCCACGTCCGGGCCAACGGCCGCGATGACGCCGGCGAACTCATGGCCAGGCACATGAGGCAGAACGATGTCGTCGTGCCCGGCCCAGGCATGCCAGTCGCTGCGGCAGAGGCCGGTCGCGACGACGTTGATGACCGCTCCCCCCGCGGGCACGGCCGGCACAGCCACCTCCCGGACCGCCAGCGGTCCTGCGATCCGGTCCATGACGATTGCACGCATCACGATCCTCCTTTGTTTGCTCCCATCGGGAGACCGGGCACACCGGCAGCTTAAGGCCTCCCCAAATCCTAAGGCAGCACATGAGGCGCCAGCGGTGCATTGGCACGGCCACGTTTCGCTCATCTTGTGCCGGCAGGTGCCGGGGGTACTCCATGCCCCGTAGCGGCCGCCGGGTCTTACCCCCGGAACTGGTCCAGACACTCTTGACGAACTTTCTGAGTAGGCTCATAATTGAGTCAACTCAACTGGAAGGAATTCCATCATGAAGGCTTTCGTCATCAGCAAATACAAGACCCCCCTGCAGCCGGCGGAGCTGGCTGAACCTGCAGTGGGCGACCATGATCTGCTTGTCCGCGTGGAGGCGGCCGGCCTCAACCAGCTCGATGAGAAGATCCGGCTTGGCGGGTTCAGGCAGATCCTTCCCTATGACCTGCCCCTGGTCCCCGGCCATGACGTGGCGGGAACAGTCCTCCAGACCGGCACGAAGGTGCGGCGCTTCAAGCCCGGCGATGAGATCTTTGCCAGGCCCGGCAAAGAACGGATCGGCACCTTCGCGGAACGGATCGCCGTGGCCGAATCCGATGTGGCCCTCAAGCCTGCATCCATCAGCATGGCCGAGGCCGGGTCCCTTCCGCTGGTGGCTTTGACGGCCTGGCAGGCCCTGGTGGAGCGCGGCAAGGTGCAGCCGGGGCAGAAGGTCCTCATCCATGCAGGCGCCGGCGGCGTGGGTTCCATCGCCGTGCAGCTGGCCAAGTACCTTGGTGCCTCCGTTGCCGCCACGGCCAGCGCCGCCAACGCTGAGTTCGTCCGGGGCCTGGGCGCTGATGTTGTTATTGATTACCGAAATGAAGACTTCGAGGAGATCCTCAGCGGATACGA
The DNA here is from genome assembly GCF_029581595.2 of Arthrobacter sp. NQ7. Classification (NCBI taxonomy): domain Bacteria; kingdom Bacillati; phylum Actinomycetota; class Actinomycetes; order Micrococcales; family Micrococcaceae; genus Arthrobacter; species Arthrobacter sp. NQ7. The sequence continues at coordinate 106,019 of NZ_JARFXU020000004.1, forward strand.
CCTGGTGCTCGACAGCCTCGGCGGACGCAACCTGGAGAAATCATTGCGCGTCCTCAAGCCGGGGGGCACCGCGATTGGAATCGCAGGGCCGCCGGACCCCGATTTCGCCCGGGAACTCGGCCTCAACCCCGTACTCCGCCTCGCCATCGGAGTCCTCAGCCGGAGCATCCGCCGCCAGGCGCGCAGGCTCGGCGTGCGCTACGAATTCCTGTTCATGCACGCCAGCGGCAGCCAACTCGGCCGCATCGCAAGGCTTGTCGACGACGGCGTGCTGCGTCCCGTCGTCGGACGTGTCAGCCCCTTTGCCCAAACGCCGGACGCTTTGAAAGCCCTGGGAAGCGGAGGCCTGCGCGGCAAGGCCGTCGTCATCAATCCCCCAGGCGGCATGGACCGGATCCAGGCAGCTGGCCGGCAGCAGCTTGGGGAACAGCCATGAGTCCCGCCAGCATCCCCGAACCGTCTTCCTACGCGCAGGCACCCACCCGTACCATCACAGCCGGCGACGTCAGCTATGTGTACCGCGAACTGGGGCCCAGAGGGGGTATTCCCGTCGTCTTCTTCCTCCACCTTGCCGGCAACCTGGATAACTGGGACCCGCGCGTCATCGACCCGATCGCCCGGGAACACCACGTCATCACCTTCGATAACCGCGGACTCGGCGGAACCACCGGTGTGGTGCCGGACAGCATCGAAGCGATGGCTGACGACGCAGTTGCCTTTATCCGGGCCCTGGGCCTGGACAGGATTGATGTCTTCGCCTTTTCCCTGGGCGGCATGGTGGCCCAGGCCCTCATCGGGAAGCACCCGGACCTGGTCCGGAAGCTCATCCTTGCCGGCACGGGTCCGCGGGGCGGGAAGGGCATGGACAGGGTTGCCCGGGTAACGTACCTTGACATCCTGCGGGCCGCCCTGCTCCGGTCTGATCCGAAGGAGTTCCTGTTCTTCAACCGCAACGCCGCCGGCAAGCGCGCTGCAAAGGATTTCATCGGGCGTCTCCAGGAGCGCCGTGCAGGACGTGACCGACCGGTCCGTCTCCGGGCGTTCCGCACCCAGCTGAAGGCCATCAAAGACTGGGGCCGCGCGCAGCAGGCCGACCTGTCTGCAATCAGCAACCCCACCCTGATCGCCAACGGCGACCATGACCGCATGGTTCCTACCGGCCTGTCCACGGACCTGCACCGGCGAATCGCAGGCTCGAAGCTGGTCATCTACCCCGACTCCGGCCACGGCGGCATCTTCCAGTTCCACGAGCAGTTCGTTCCCGTTGCCGTCAAGTTCCTCCAGGGCTGACGCCGGTGCCCGCGCCATTGGCTACACTCGAAGTCAGCCCAGCCCCATGACCGTCCCGGAGGACATCCCGCCATGCAACTTGCTTCCCAGCCCGTCTCCCGGCGGGAACGGAACAAGCAGGCCAAGCTTGACCGGATCACGGCGGCAGCCCGCGAACTTTTTGCCGAACATGGCATTGACGAGGTCACCACCCAGCAAATCGCGGAGAAGGCCGACATCGGCGCGGGCACCCTGTTCCTGTATGCCAAGAGCAAAGGTGAACTGCTGCTGCTCGTCCAGAACTCGGCCTACGCCGACGCCCTTGCCAAGGGCAAGGCGGCCGCCGCGGAGATCAGCGCACCGCTCGAGGCCGTCATGGCCATCATCCGGCCGGTGGTGGAATGCAACCGGACCCAGGTCGACAACGGACGCACCTACCTGCGGGAAATGGTGTTCGGCGACCCGACCGAACCCCACCACCATGCCGCCCTCACTCTTGCCGCCGGTACGGAGGCAGCCATCGCCGCCGTGCTGCAGCGGAACGGCCGCACTTCCGCCAAACCTGCGGCTACCCTTGCCCGCGCCGTCTCCGCCATCATGTTCCTCACCATGGCAGCCGCCACCAACGCCTCCCGGTCCACGGACGAACTGATCCTGGACATCCGGGAGCAGGTAGCGGCCATCCTCCCGGCCTGAACGGCAACCCGCCGCCGGTTGTTGTCCGGAGAACGGTACCCCTCTGCCGGTGCCTGCGCACGTGTCCCTGGGCAGGACCCGCTGCCCGGCGAATCCCCCTCACCCTGCGCCCAGTTCCGGCGCGACTTCCTCGAAAGGCACATAACCATGACTTCCCTTAACGGAGCAACCGTCCTCGTCACCGGCGCAAACGGCGGCATTGGCACAGAGTTCGTCCGCCAGGCCCTCGTCCGCGGCGCCGCCAAGGTCTACGCCTCCGCGCGCCACCCCCGCGCCTGGGGCGACGACCGCATCGTGCCCCTCACCCTGGACGTCACCGACCCCGCGTCCATCCAGGCAGCGGCGGAATCCGCAGCCGACGTCACAGTGCTCATTAATAACGCCGGCGCCTCCCCTGCCAGCGCCAGCCTGCTGACCCTGCCGGACGAAGACATCCGCTCCATTATGGAGACCAATTTCTTCGGACCGCTCAACCTGGCACGCGCTTTTGCGCCTGTGCTTAAAGGGCAGGAAGCAGCCGCTATGGTCAATATCCACTCGCTCCTGAGCTGGTACGCAACGGCCGGTGTCTACAGCGTCTCCAAAGCCGCCCTCTGGTCGGCAACGAATGCCCTGCGGCTCGAGCTTGCCCCGGAGGGCGTCCAGGTCCTCGGCGTGCACGTCGGATGGGTGGATACCGCCATGGCCGCCCACACGGCTGACGCCAAGCTTCCGCCGGCAGTCCTGGTAACGCGGGTGTTCGATGGCCTGGAAGCCGGGGACCATGAAGTGCTTGCGGACGAGGCCTCGATAAACATCAAAGCGGGCCTTGGCGCCGGAATAGAGGAACTCTACCCGCAGCTCAAAGCCCTGTAACCGCTGCTACCTGGGGCGCGTGGCGAGGTCCGCATCGACGTTGGGATTCGATCCGCCGGCTTCCTGCTCCTGGCTGCCTGATGTTGCTTCCGTGCGCAGGGAGGCCTGCCGGGAGCGCCATACTGCTGCACCGGCAGCCAGGGCAACGATTCCTGCGATCCACCACCAGGTCTTGGACGTCCGGTTGGGGGCGGGAACCCGCTTCCCAGCCCGGGCAGACGGGTTCGGTCCGACGCGCCCCAGTTGCTGCCGGACCTTGGGAGTGAAGGTTGCCACTCCGGCGGCAACGTCGTCCGCCAACTGCCGCAGGATCGCCTGGAGCCGCGGGGAGGCGGTCTCAATTCCGGCGTCCAGGCCTGCCACGGCCCGCTGGAGCGCCGCCTGGACGCCCGGAGTGGCCCACTCCCGGCCCCTGGCCACATGGCCCAGGAGGTTCCCGGAAAGGCCATGGGCCTGCATGGACTCCATCGCTTCTTCTGCTGTCCGCATCAGTGCCTCCTTCTGGTGGTGGTGAAGACAGGTTAGGTCCGGCGGAACGGCGCGGACAGGGCCTTTGGGACCGGGATGAGGCTCTGGCGCGCTCTTCATCACCGTGCCAGCCACTGCGCCTGCGGCAGCCCTGTCAGGAATGTGGCTATGACATTCGGGGACGGCGGTTGGCTGCGAGTGCGGCGAGATCACGGATCAGCTGCTGGACCTCGTGTTCCCTTCGGGCGGAACGCGGTGGTTGCGCTGCTGCCCGGGGCCTGGCCAAGCGGGTCCGCGGTGGAGCAGGGAGGGGCACGGTGCGGCATGGTTGCGCCGGCAGAGTTGGTCCGTTGCCCGTGCTGGGATTGCTTGTGCTCATGCGTCCCCCTTGCCCTGTTCGTGTAGGAAGATCCGGCCGCCGTCTTTGTAGAGACACTTTAGGGAGGCGACAGGATCAGGGGGAAGATGCTTTGTCCACCATCGGGACTTATTGTGTCAATCTTGAGATTCGGGGCGATCAGACCCGGTGCCCCGGTTCCGCGGCAAGGCGGTGGAGGAGCTGGCGACGGCTGGGGGAGGTATCCGTGGTCTCAGACGAACACCCTCGCCGCCAGCTCCGGTAACGACTTTACGTGCGATCTTCCCCCATGCGCCCGAGTAACTGGTACGCGTTTCGCGGAGGCCCGGTACTTGCCGGCGGCTGCAACGCCGGGGCGGCCGGAATCCCTGGCCGCGGCCGTTGACGCTTTCAGGCCGGAATACCCTAAAGCGACTGCCGCCGGCCGTGTTCAGTTGGGGGCATGGGAAGAACTCAGTTGGCCCTTCGCGGCGTTAAGGCGTTTCATACAGCGGCCTGGTTCAGTATCGAGGCCTGCATGGTCTATCTGCTGTATGCGGGATTCCGCGGGAGAAGCGACAAGCGGGCAGCGGCGGCAGCAGCGGTTGTCGCCGGTGAAACACTGGTCTTCGTCGGCAATGGCTTTCATTGCCCGCTGACCCCCTTGGCGCGGCGGCTTGGGGACCCCACCGGCTCTGTCACAGACATCTACCTGCCCCGCTGGTTTGCCCATAACCTGCCCGCAATCCACGTTCCCCTGCTCGTCCTCGCCATAGTCCTGCACCGGCGGAATCTTAGGAGACGGAACCCCAGCCCCGCACGGCAACTGCCCCGACCAGGGAATTCTTCCTGACAGCGCGCCGAAGCGACGCCGACAATGGCCTTCCCAACGCCGCTATGTGGAATAATCCGAGCTAGTGGTCCTTACCGGACCGCTCCAGATTAAGGAGGGCTCGATGCCGGCCATGTCAGGGAGTACGGCGCATGCGCCCAATGCGCACATCAACAACTCCCAGGTGCCCAAGCATGAGCAGCTCCGGCTCATCATCCTCAAGCTTGCCAAAGAGGAGTTGGAGCCGGGGGCCCGGCTTCCCAGCGAACGCACCCTCATGGATTCATATGGCGTCAGCCGCATCACCGTCCGGGCCGCAATCGGCCGCCTGGTCAACGAAGGGCACCTGGTCCGCGTTCCGGCCAAGGGCACCTTCGTTGCCGACTCACCCGTCCAGTCCACGCTGCATCTGGCCTCCTTTACCCAGGAAATGGAAGCGATGGGGCACGTTCCCAGCACGGTGGTCCTGGTGGCCGAGCGTCTTGAAGCGCCGGATGACACCGCAGAGGCGCTCGGCCTCGCACCGGGCGCCGAGGCCTACCACCTGAAGCGGCTCCGCCTGGCGGACGGGCGGCCGGTAAGCGTCGACGACGCCTGGTACAACCCGCAGCATGCGCCCGGACTGCTGGGCATCGATCTCAGCGGCTCCGTCTACAAGGCCCTGGCCGGGCAGTTCGGGCACCAGATCGACCGGGCCCGCCAAAGCGTCAGGTCCGAGGGCGCCCCGGCCGACGTCGGGGCGCTCCTCGGGACGGGAACGGGGGCACCGGTGCTTGCCTTTGACCGCGTGTCCTATTCAGGCGACCTGGCCATCGAACATTCGCGTTCCTGGTACCGCTCGGACCGCTACTCCCTCACCATGGAAGTGCGCCTGTAGCAGTTCGCCTAGCCGAGCGTAAACAGCAGGTCGCCCGCGGTGACGCTGCCGGCGTCCACCAGCGTGGCGCTGTCCGGCTTGGTATCCAGGACGACGACGGGACTCACCATTGAGTAACCCGCCGCCACCGCCGCCGTGGGATCCACGTGCATGACCGGCTCTCCGGCCTTGACCTCATCACCCTGGCTGACGAGCACCTTGAAGCCGTCACCCTTGAGCTTCACCGTGTCGATGCCCACGTGCGTCAGGACGCCCCGTCCGGATGGCTCAACCACCACGAAGGCGTGCGGCAGCATCTTGACCACCTTCCCCGCAACGGGGGACACGACGTCGAACGCCACGCCTGCGGGTGGTTCCACGGCCGCGCCGGAACCCACCATCTGCCCCGCGAACACGGGGTCGGGAACGTCGGCCAGCGGAATGACCGCACCGCCAATCGGGGCATGAACCGGCAGGGACTGCGCCATTAGAGGAGGTCCTCGATATCTTCGGCCAGTGTGTCCGCCTCGGGTCCCACAATCACCTGCACGGCGGTGCCGGCAGCCAGGACGCCATGGGCACCGGCGGCCTTGAGGGTCGCTTCGTTCACCAGCGAGGAATCCTTGACCTCGGTGCGCAGCCGCGTGATGCAGGCCTCGACTTCCACGATGTTGCCGGCCCCGCCCAGGCCTTCAATGATTTTTTCTGCTTTGGACATGGCTGCCCTTTCTGACGGTGCCCGCTCGGAGCACATCTTCGAACACCGGAGCCGGCGGCTGCGGTACGACCAATGATGGCTTCTTTTGCCACCGGCGGCCTGTCCCGGAGGAGATTTTCCTTCCTTGACACCGACGGTGGGATGAATCACACTGAACTGGTCATAACCAGACAGTACCGGCTGGAACCCTTCTTTCACAAGCCCCCCACCCAACCCCACAGAGGTGCACACCATGTCATCCGAGACCACCGCCCTGGCAGCTGAAAAGAAGCCAAACCGGGCCTTCGCCACCCTCCAGCGGCTGGGCCGCTGCCTGATGCTCCCCATCGCTGTCCTTCCGGCCGCCGGCATCCTGCTGCGCATCGGCCAGGCCGACCTGCTCGGCGCCATTCCCGGCTTTGAAGGGGGCGCCGCCGTCATCTCGGCCGCCGGCAACGCCGTCTTTACCTGGCTCCCGCTCATCTTCGCCGTCGGCATCGCCGTGGGCTGGGCCAAGAAGGCTGACGGGTCCACGGCACTCGCCGCGGTTGTGGGCTACATGGTGATCGACGGCGTCTTCAAGGCCATGTCGCCGCTGGTTCTCGACGGGCAACTGGACCCTGGCGGGAAGCCGGCCATGATCAACTACGGCGTCCTCGCCGGCATCGTGGTGGGCCTGTTGTCCGCCGGGCTCTGGCAGCGGTTCTACCGCACCAAGCTGCCGGACTTCCTGGGCTTCTTCAGCGGCCGGCGCCTGGTGCCCATCCTGACCTCCGTCACCAGCCTGGTGGTCGGCGTCGTCATGGCCCTCCTGTACCCGCTCTTCAACGCAGGCCTTTCCGCCGTGGGCGAGTTTGTGGCGGGCAACGCCGTACTGGGCGGCGGAATCTACGGTTTCGCCAACCGCATGCTGATCCCTGCGGGCCTCCACCACATCCTGAATTCGGGCGTATGGTTCCTCATCGGCGACTACACGGACGCGTCCGGCCACCTGGTGCGCGGCGACCTTAACCGCTTCTTTGCGGGCGACCCCACCGCCGGCACCTTCATGACCGGCTTCTTCCCCATCATGATGTTCGGCCTTCCGGCCGCTGCCCTGGCCATCTGGCGCCATGCCAAGCCCTCCCAGAAGAAGATCGTGGGCGGCATCATGCTCTCCACCGCGCTCACGGCGTTCTTCACCGGCATCACCGAACCGCTTGAGTATTCGTTCATGTTCGTTGCATTCCCGCTCTACATCGTCCACGCAGCGCTGACCGGAACCTCCATGGCCCTGGTGAATGCGTTGGGGATCCATCACGGCTTCACGTTCTCAGCCGGGCTGATCGACTTCGTACTGAACTTCGGCAAAGCCCAGAACGCGTGGCTGTTGATCCCGATTGGCCTGGGCTATGCGGTGATCTACTACTTCCTCTTCTCGTTCGTCATCAAGCGCTGGAACCTGCGCACCCCCGGCCGCGAAGACGACGAAGTCACAGTGGAAACCGAAGCCGCAAAGTAAGCCCTTCCAACACCAGCCACCTCCAGCCGAAAGCATCGCACCGCATGGAAATCATCATCCTTCCCACCCCTGACGACGTAGCCCGCACGGCCGCGGACGCCATCGAGGAACAGGTCCGGCGCGGCCCGTCCGTCCTGGGGCTGGCCACCGGCTCCACTCCCCTGGGAACATACCAGGAACTCATCCGCCGGCACCGGCACGGCGGGCTGAGCTTCGCTGCAGCCCAGGCCTTCCTGCTGGACGAGTACGTAGGCCTGCCGCCCGGCCATCCGCAGTCCTACCATTCGGTCATCAGGGAGGAATTCACGGCAAGCGTTGATTTCGGCCCCGGCGCAGTGCACGGGCTGGACGGCCTGGCCCCGGACCCCCGGGCGGAAGCTGCCGCCTACGAGGCCCGGATCGCGGCCGCGGGAGGGGTGGATATCCAAATCCTCGGCATCGGGACGGATGGCCATGTGGGCTTCAATGAGCCCATGTCCTCGCTGGCCTCCCGCACGCGGATCAAGACGCTCACCCGGCAGACGCGGCAGGACAACGCGCGCTTCTTTGACGCACCGGAGGACGTACCGGAGCACGTGCTGACCCAAGGTCTGGGGACCATTCGGGAGGCCAGGCACCTGCTGCTGCTCGCAATGGGCGGGGCCAAGGCAGATGCTGTGGCTGCCGCCGTCGAAGGTCCCGTCGCGGCGATCTGTCCGGCGTCGGCCCTCCAGCTGCACCCGCACGTATCCGTACTGGTGGATGAGGCGGCGGCCTCCCGCCTCACCCACCGGGAGTACTACCAGGACACCTTCGGCCGGAAGCCGGCATGGCAGGGACTGTGAGCTCCGGGCGCCTGTCCATGGCCCGGTCCGTGCCGCAGCTTGAGCTGGTGGTGGAAGATGCCGACGGCGTCCGGCTGGCAGTCTCCGTGGCCGCGGCCCGCGTCGAGCTGTGCGCAGCCCTGGCGGAGACCGGGGGCATCACGCCAAGCATCGGCACCATTGGGCAGGCGTGCGGCCTCGGCCTCCCGGTCCATGTCCTGGTGCGTCCCCGGCCCGGCAACTTTGTCTACGCCACCGGCGAGCTCGAAGTGATCGAGCGGGATGCCGTGGCGGCACTGCGCGCCGGGGCTGCGGGCGTGGTGGTTGGCGTGCTCGGCGCCAACGGCGGCCCGGACGTTGCGGCGATGCAGCGCATCGTGGCCACGGCCCGGGCAGTGCGTCCGGACGCGGAAGTGACGTTCCACCGGGCGTTCGACGCGGCCCTGGCGGCCGGTGTGGAGCCGGCCGAGGCCCTCTCCCGGCTGCAGCAGGCTGGCGTGGACCGGGTCCTGACCAGCGGTGGCGGCGCGGACTGCGCCGCGGGGCTGGAGATGCTGGGCAGGATCGTGCAGGAGGGGCGCCGGAGTGCCCCTTCGGTCCAGGTCATGGCCGGCGGGGGCGTCACCCTGGCACTGGTACCGTCGCTCCTGGACGCCGGAGTCCATGCCGTGCACACCTCGGCGCGGCTCGGGCAGCTGAAGGCCGGGGATTCCGGGGTCCGGCGCGCCGCTGCGGACCCTGACCTGGCCGCGCGCATGGCTGCCGCCGTGGCTGCGAAGGACATCGATGAACGAAGGACTGTATCTTGATGGGCACTGGACTGGTTCTTCGCGGCCGGATCGTCACCGCGTCGATGGACATCGGGGACGGAGTGGTGGCGGCCGACGGCGGACTGGTCACCTTCGCCGGCCCTGCCCGGGAATTCCCCGGGGAACTGCCGCCGGCGGCACCGGCCGGACAGGTCCTGGTGCCCGGCCTGGTGGATGTGCATTGCCACGGTGCCTGCGGTTCGGATTTCTCCGAAGGTGATCCAGGGGGCGCTGAACGGGCGGCACGCTACCTGCACAGTCGTGGAACCACCACATTGGTCGCCAGCCTGGTGACGGGAAAGCCCGACGACCTGGTCAGGAACCTTCGGGTGCTGCGGGAGCTGACGGGCCTGGGGCTGATTGCCGGGTCGCACCTGGAAGGTCCCTTCCTTTCGGACCAGCAGTGCGGCGCGCACGATCCCGCCTTGCTCCTGGAACCCGACCAGGAGCTCGTGGCCCGCCTGCTGGCAGCGGCGGGACCAACCCTGGCCTCCATGACCCTGGCGGCCGAACTGCCCGGGGCCGCCGAACTCGTTGGGCAGCTTGCGGCCCGCGGCATCGTCCCCTCCCTCGGCCACACCGCTGCGGACAATACGACGGCGGCTGCGTTCCTGGAGCGGGCGGTGTTGGGCCTGGAATCGGCAGGGAAACCCGGCGGTAAGCGCAGGCCGAGTGTCACCCACCTTTTCAATGCAATGCCCCCGCTGCACCACCGCTCTCCCGGACCGGTCTCGGCGAGTCTCAGCGCGGCCCGGGCAGGAACGGCGGTGGTGGAACTGATAGCCGATGGCGTGCATCTGGCGGCGGAAACCGTGAAGCTGGTGTTCGACGTCGTGGGGCCGCAGAACATCGCCCTGGTGACCGATTCGATGGCAGCGACCGGACTGGAGGACGGACAGTACCGGCTGGGATCCCTCTCCGTCACGGTCAGCGGCGGCGTGGCCCGGGTTGACTCCAGCGGCGCCATTGCCGGCGGAACCAGCACGCTGCTGGGTATCGTGCGCTGCTGCGTGGCTGCGGGTGTTCCGCTCCGGGATGCGGTCACCTCCGCTTCGGCTGTCCCGGCATCCTTGCTGGGCCTCTCCGCGCAGACGGGTGACCTGCGCCCTGGAATGCAGGCCGATGTCGTCGTCCTTGACGGGGACCTGAACCTGGCAGCAGTGCTGCGCAGGGGTGAGCGGGTCAGCGCGCCCCGCTGACCCGCGCTGACCCGCAGCCGGCCGCGCCGTGCCCCTGGAACCGCTCAAGAAGCCGGGCCGCAGTGCAGCCATCCGCCAGGTCGGGGTGGGGCCCCTTTGGACCGGGCACCCTGCGACGTCAGCGCACCACTTTGCGGTGTCCGGCGTCCAGCCGCTGGGTCCATCCCCGCGAATCGAGGTGCTCCAGGAGTGGTACGGCGATCCGGCGCGTTGTTCCGAGGGCCTGGCGCGCCTCGCTGGTGGTGAAGGGCTGTTCCAGGCCGGCGAGGGTGCGCATGGCAAGGGCCGGCGCCGTAGGCAGCAGCACCACGCCGTCACGCAGGCGCAGCAGGCGGCCGGTGCGTTCGGCGGCAGCCAGCTCCCGGGCGCCCAGGCCCAAGGCGGCGAGCTCCTCGGACTCCGGGGCCTGGAACGCATGTGCCGTGAGCCTGCGCTCCAGCTCGGCAATTGCCGGTTCGACGGGGCCAAGGCCCCGGCTGCCGGGCAGCCGGATGTGGCCGGCCTCCTGTTTGAGGCCTGCCGCGCTGATGATGTGGGCAAGCAGCCTCTCGTCGGGCAGGCGAAGCAGGTCGCGGGCTGCCCCCATGGACAGGCCGGGCGCCAACGGGTCGCGGTCCTGCAGTTCCTGGACTGAGTTGCGGAGCTGCTGCTGCCATGCCTCAAGGACCGGAGCGTGCACCCACCAGTCATCGATGACCTCCACGCCGGGCGGCACGTTGGGCTGGTGGCCGGACAGCAGGCCCAGCCGCCGCAAATGCTCCAGTTGCACTGCTTTGCGGGCTGCCACCTCCCCCAGCACGTCGCCGTCCGGGTCCATGCCGGCAAGCCGTTCTGCCCAGTGGGCGCCGTCGCCGCGCCGCCGCAAGGCGGGTGGGTCTGCGTCGAGGATGCGGGCCCCGCCCAGCACGGAGCGGCTGCCGGGGTTACGCAGCACCAGCCGGTCCCCCGGGACGAGGGGCAGGTGCCTGTCGAGGACCAGCCGGGCGTGGTCGGCGCCGAAAGGCCGCAGCCGGCCAGGCACGGACGCGGTGCCGGCATGGACCATGAGCTGTTCCGGCACCTCCGTGTAGGCGACGCCGGTGGTCCGCTGGATGCCCAGGACGGCGGTGGTAGGCCAGGCATCGGGGGTCAGCAGGGTGTCCCCGCGCCGGATGTCCGTGGCGGCAACGTCACGCAGGTTCAAGGCCACCCGGCTGACCGGGGACACCGAGGTGTACGAGGTGTCGCGGCTTTGCAGTCCACGGACGACGACGGACCGGGAAGCCGAGTGGCCCAGCAGGGTAAGCCGGTCCCCCTGGACGACCGTTCCTGCTGCCAGCGTTCCAGTCACCACCGTTCCGGAACCGGTGATCGTGAACGAGCGGTCCACCCACAGCCGGACCCGCCCATCGGTGGGTGGATGCGGCACACCGGCCAGGACGCCGTCGAGCGCTGCACGCAGGTCAGCCAGGCCCGTGCCGTCGATGGCTGACACGGCAACTGCCGGCGCGTCGCGCAGTCCGGTCCCGGCCAGCTCCACCCGGGTCCGGGCCAGCACGTCCGCCACCCGTTGGCCGGACGCCCGGTCCGCGCGGCTGAGGACCACCACGCCGTGATCGATGCCCAGCGCCGCCACGGCGTCCCGGTGGTCGCTCGACTGGGCCTGCCAGCCTTCGTCAGCGGCGACGACGAAACAGACCACCGGAGCCGGCCCGATGCCGGCAAGCATATTGCCCAGGAAACGCTCGTGGCCGGGGACGTCCACGAACGCAACGTCCTGTCCGGACGGCAACGTGGTCCAGGCGTAACCGAGATCGATGGTGAGCCCGCGGCGCCGTTCTTCCTCCCAGCGGTCCGGCTCCATGCCGGTAAGGGCGCGGACCAGGGTGCTCTTGCCGGAATCCACATGTCCGGCCGTAGCGACGACGTGCACGCCTCAGCCCGCCCTGCCTGCATCCGCAGACTTGAGGGTTGCCAGCGCCTGCCGGACGGCCTCGAGAATCCGGTCATCCTGGTCTTCCGGCACGCAGCGCAGATCGAGCAGGCAGGAACCGTCGTGGACGCGCGGCAGCACGGCGGGATCGCCGGTACGCAGGGGCCGGGCCAGTCCTTCGGGGAGCCTGAGCGCCCACCCGGGCAGGGGAAAGCCGGGAGCGCCTCCGCCGCCCACCCTGCCGTCATGCGGTACGACGGGCACGCCCAGTTCCCGGGCCAGCCGGTCCGTGCGGCGCCGCAAGTACCCGGCGTCGGCGTGCAGCGCCTGCACGACCGGCGGCGTTCCGCCCGCGACGGTCGCCTCCAGGGCGGCGAGGGCAAGTTTGTCGGCCCGCACGGCCCGCGCAAGCGGGTGGCGGGCCAGCCGGGTGATGACCTCCCTGCGGCCCAGCAACAGGCCGGCCTGGGGCCCGCCCAGCAGTTTGTCGCCGCTGGCAATGACGACGTCGGCCCCGGCCGCCAGGGCGGTGGCAACGTCAGGTTCGTCAGGGAGGTGTGGGTCGGGGGCCAGCAGTCCGCTGCCAAGGTCGGCCACGAGCGACACCCCGTGTGCATGGGCCAGGGGGGCCAGTTCCTGCAGCGGAACAGCGGACGTGAAACCGTCCACCCGGAAGTTGCTCGGATGGACTTTCAGGATGCAGCCGGTATCGGGTCCGAGGGCTCCGGCGTAGTCGTGCAGGTGGGTCCGGTTGGTGGTCCCCACCTCGTGGAGCCTCGCACCCGTCGATTCCATGAGGTCGGTGAGCCTGAAGCCGGCACCGATCTCCACGAGTTCGCCGCGGCTGACCACCACCTCCCGGCCAATGGCCAGAGCCGTTGTGGCCAGGAGCAGGGCCGCCGCTCCGTTGTTGACCACCAGGGCGTCCTCAGCCGCGGGGCAGGCGGCGAGCAGTGCCGCCCGGGCACCGGCGCCCCGCCGGGAGCGGTTTCCGTCAGCCAGGTCGAGTTCCACGTCGACGTAGCCGCTGGCGGCGACAACAGCGTCAACCGCGGCAGCGGAAAGGGGCGCCCGCCCGAGGTTCGTGTGGACGATCACGCCGGTGGCGTTCAACACCGGGCGCAGGGTGGTTGCCCTCCGCCCGGCGATGGCCGCCAGCAGGACCGGCTCCACCTCTCCGGGAGGCAGGTCGCCGCGCCGGGCCTGCTCCTGGATGTCCCGGACCAGCCCCAGGACCACACGCTCATTCAGCCGTGTCCGGGCTTCGCGGACGGGCGGCAATGCCAGGAGGTCGTTCGTGCGGGGAATCAGGCGCCGGGGATCGACGTGGTCCACAGGCCTCCTCAGATCGCGGCATCCACTGCCGAAGTTGGCGGTGGCGGACGGGAATCGAACCCGCCAGGCCGAGATGCTCAGCCGCACCGGTTTTGAAGACCGGGGGGCCCACCAGGACCCGGACGCCACCGCGGATCAATATAGCAGGTCGCGTGCCGGGGGTACGCTAGGCGGGTGAATGAGGCACAGACGTCAGTCCAGCAACTTGACCGTGGCGCCGTCGGCGCGGTCCGGCTCACCGACTATGCCCATGGAGGAGGCTGCGCCTGCAAGATTCCGCCGGGCGAACTCGAGGATGCTGTCCGGGGCCTCATCGGCCAGCCGGGCGCAGAGGTGCTGGTTGGACTGGACAGCGGCGACGACGCGGCAGCCGTCCTGGTGCGGGAGGACCTGGCGGTCCTGACGACCGCCGATTTCTTCACTCCGGTCGTCAACGATGCCTTTGACTGGGGCCGGATCGCTGCCGCCAATGCCCTCTCGGATATTTATGCCATGGGCGGCAAGCCGGTCACGGCCATCAACCTGGTTGGCTGGCCCCGCGGCGTCCTGCCGATGGAGCTGATGACGGAGGTCCTGCGCGGCGGGCTGAGCGTGGCGTCGGAGGCCGGTTGCCCCGTGCTCGGCGGCCACTCCATCGACGATCCGGAGCCGAAGTACGGCATGGCGGTCACGGGGGTCGCGCACCCGGAACGGTTGCTGCGCAACGACGCCGCCCGGCCGGGGTTGCCCATCACGCTCACCAAGCCGATCGGCGTCGGGCTTCTGAACAACCGGCACAAGACAACCGGCGAGGTTTTCGCCGAGGCGATCGAGACCATGGCGGGCCTGAACCGCGATGCCTCCGAGGCAGCAGTGGCCGCCGGGGTCCGGGCAGCAACTGACGTCACCGGTTTCGGCCTGCTGGGGCATCTCTACAAAATGGTCCGCGCCTCGGACGTCGGCGCAGTGATCGACCTGAACGCTGTACCGGTGATTGACGGAGCTGCCGAGGCGCTCCGCGACGGCTTTGTCTCCGGCGGCACGCGGCGGAACCTCGACTGGGTGCGCCCACACCTTGATACCTCGTCCGGCGTCACCGAAGACGACCTGTTGCTGCTGGCGGACGCCCAGACTTCCGGCGGCCTGCTGGTGGTCGGCGAGCTGCCCGGGTACCCCGTCATTGGCCACACCATTGCCGGCTCCGGCATCGCGGTCCGCTGACGCCTGACTGGCCGGTCAGCTGCCGGTGGTGATGGCGTCGCCGGTTACGCCGGCAGCGCGGCGGGCGGCCAGCCGGTTCTTCTGCGGTTCGATCGTGTACCGGGGATCCCTGGCAGACTCCAGTCCCGCCTCGAACACACCGAACCGGGTCAGTGCCGAAGCAGCCAGCAAAGCCACCCCCGAAGCCGCAGCCACGACGCGGTTGCGGCCGCCCAGGAGCGTGCCCAGACCGCCGGCCACCGCCAGTCGTTCGCTCCATTTCAGCATGGTGCCGGCCTTGCCCTGGTGCAGGGGTTCGGCTGCCACCGGGTCCATCCGGCGCTCCATGGTTTTCATGGCAAGCACGTCGCCCACGACGCCGAGCACGGCAAGGTTGCGTGCCGGACCGGTTTCGCGCACCGGCGTGGTGACCATGGCGAGCCCGGCGGAGGCGAGGCATGCCGAACTCACGAAGACGAAAGGCAGTTCCTCGTGTGCGGCGTTCCAGGTGGGCGTGGCAGTGTCGCCCAGCAACACCGCGGTGTATGCCGCCAGGGGTCCGGCAAAGAGCGCAGCCTCGACGCCGGCCGGTCCTTCGACGGCCTGCAGGACCTTGCGCAGGGGGCCAAGGGGCAGCCGGTTTCCGCTCATCCGGTCGATTTCCGCCACTGCCGCGACGCCGGCACCTGCGCTGAAGGCGCTGAGGATCCAGGAGCCCACGCTCATCGGCGAGGTCACCTTGAAGGTCCGCAGCATGTGCAGGAAACGCTCCGGCCTCCCCAGGTCCTTCACCAGGGCAACGGCGCCGGCGCTCACGGCAGTCAAGGCACCCAGTCGGGCATTCCGCCGCAGTAGCGGACGGCCGGTCAGCTGCCCGCCGAGGCCCAGCAATGCCGAGCCCGCTGCCACGCCGCCCAAGAACAGGTATATGGCAACGTCATCGCCCCAGGGCGCGGGCTTTACGACGGAGCGGCCATAGTAGGAGGTGAAGTCCGGCTCCGGGACCATCGGCATTTCCCTGGAACCATCGCCGTTGTCCTTGCGCCGCCGCACGCCACGGTTGCCGTCCGGCCTGCGGCGCCGGGCAGGCTCCGCCGGCCGGAAGCTGTCGAATTCGGAAAGGGTCACGCCCGTCCTCCCAGGAAAGCCAATGCTGCGGCCGCGGCCATCCCCGCCACTGCCATGCCTGCCCGGCGGTACATCCGCGGCAGGTCGGCGGTGGGGACGCGAGGGTCCGGCGGGAGCCCGTACACCTCGGGCTCATCCAGCAGCAGGAAGACGGACCCGGTGCCGCCGACGCCGTCGTTCTCATTTGCGCCGTAAAGCCTTGCTTCGGTCATCCCCTGCGCATGCAGGGTGGCGACGCGCTCCCGTGCCGTTTCCACCATGTCGTCGTGGTCGCCGAACTTGATGGACGTCGTCGGGCAGGCCTTGGCGCAGGCGGGTGTCTCGTCGGCCACCAGCCGGTCGTAGCACAGCGTGCACTTCTGGGCGATGCCCTCATTGGGGACGGCCGGGTGCTTGGCGTGCTGTTCTTCCCTGCTGGTGGCAACCTTGACCGTGCCGTTGCTGCGGCGCTCGATCACCCCGAAGGGGCAACCGGCCACGCAGGTCCCACAGCCGTTGCAGACATCGTCCTGAACCACGACGGTGCCGAATTCGGTGCGGAAAAGGGCCCCCGTCGGGCAGACGTCCAGGCAGCCTGCGTGCGTGCAGTGCTTGCAGACATCCGAGGACATCAGCCACCGGAAGTCAGCCGTGTCCGGAGGCGTGGTGTCCGTCCCTGCCAGGTCCGTCGCGCCGGAGCCGGCAGGGGCGGGAGGGCCAATCCGGGGCATGCCCAGGCTGACCAGGGCCCGGCCCGATTCCCGGGCTTCGGCAATGCGTTCCTGGCCTTGCTCGATGAACGCCACATGCCGCCAGGTGCTGGCACCCAGCGATCCGGTGTTGTCGTAGGACGATCCCAGCAACTCAAGGTTTCCGTCCTGCGGGTTGTGGTTCCATTCCTTGCAGGCGACTTCACAGGCCTTGCAGCCGATGCAGATCGACGTGTCGGTAAAGAACCCCTTGCGCGGATGGTTGTGCTCCCAATGGGCATCGGCGGTGGGGTCTGTCGGTCCGGACAACTGGCCCATCTAGTCCTCCCTTGTACGATCGGCATCCGGAGCGGGCATGATGCCTTCCGCCGCCGGATCGGTGACGGCACTGTTACCGGTCGCGGTGGTCAGTCCTGCCCTCGCCTGGTATTCGGCGACCAAAGCCAGCAGTTCTTGCCCGCGGGGCCGGCGGCCCGGACGGATGTCGCATGACGCCACCTTGGATTCCTGGATCTGGACGTTGGGGTCCAGGGTCACGCCCAGCAGGTCGTTGGCGGCGTCCCCACTGACCACGGCATTGCTGCCGACTCCCCAGTGGTAGGGCAGCCCGATTTGGTGAACGGTGTGGCCGCCAACAGCCAGGGGCCTCATCCGGTCCGTGACCAGCACCTTCGCCTCGATCGCGGAGCGGGGCGAGATGATGGTGGCCCACCCATAGGGTTCCAGGCCCTTCTCGGCGGCCAGTTCAGGCGAGACCTCGCAGAACATCTCCGGCTGGAGTTCCGAAAGGTAAGGAAGCCAGCGGCTCATCCCGCCCGCCGTATGGTGCTCGGTGAGCCGATATGTGGTGAAGACGTATGGGTACACGTCCGCCCCGCTGGTTCCGGCACTTGGCGCGCTGAAGTTGTCCGAGCGCGGGAAGACCAGCCGCGCCGGACTCTGCTGCTGCGGGTACAGCGCGTTCGCCACCGGTGATTCCTGCGCTTCATAGTGGGTGGGAAGGGGGCCGTCCATCAGGCCCTTCGGCGCGAACAACCAGCCCTTGCCGTCGGCCTGCATGATGAAGGGATCGTCGCCGCTGAGCGCGGCTGGACCACCGAGGGAGGGATCCGGCTTGCTGCCAGGTGCCCGGTCCACGGGGAAGTCGGGCACGTCGTCACCGACCCACTTACCCTGCTCCTGGTCCCACCAGATGTACTTCTTGCGCTCGCTCCACGGCTTGCCGGCCGGATCGGCGGACGCACGGTTGTAGAGGATCCTGCGGTTGGCCGGCCATGCCCAGCCCCATTCCGGGGCGGCAGGACCCTGTTCGCGGCCCGGCTTACGGCTGGCGGCGTGGTTGAACCCGTCGGCGTACACGCCGGTGTAGATCCAGCAGCCGGCCGCCGTGGATCCATCGGCGCGGAGCTCGGTGTAGGCCGAGAGTGGCTTGCCGGCGTCAGGGCCGTCAAGGTGGCGTCCGTTGATTTCCGCAAGTACCGCTTCGGCGTCAGGATCGCCGTGCTCATCCGTGGGGTAGTCCCAGGTGAGGTCGAGCAACGGACGGTCCCGCTCGTCTTCGGACCCGGCCAGCTTCTCGCGGATCCGCTTGCCCAGCTCGAAGAAGAACTGCAGCTCGCTTTGGCACTCCCCCGGCGGCGCCACCGCCTGGTGCCGCCACTGCAGCAGCCGCTGGGTCTGCGTGAAGGAGCCGGCCTTCTCGACGTGCGTCGCCGCGGGCAGGAAGAACACCTCGGTTTCAATGTCCTCCGTGCGCAGTTCACCGGACTCGATTTCAGGCCCGTCCTTCCACCAGGTGGCGGACTCGATAAGGTTCAGGTCGCGGACCACGAGCCACTTCAAATGGGACATGGCAAGGCGCTGCATCCGCCCGTGGGCCGAACCCACCGCAGGGTTCTGTCCAAGGATGAAGTAGCCTTCCACTTCATCCTCGAGCATGCCCATCACTGTCTCGTAGGTTCCGTGGGCTCCGGTCAGTCGCGGAAGGTAGTCGTAAGCCCAGTCGTTGTCCGCCGTTGCGGCGTCACCCCACCAGGCCTTAAGGAGGCTGATGGTGTAGGCGTCTGCGTCGGCCCAAAAACCCTTCTGCTGTTTCGAGCCAATGACTGACAGGTACTCCTCGAGGCTGTCATGGCGTCCGGCGCTGGGCATCGGCAGGTACCCGGGCAGGAGGTTGAACAGGGTGGGGATGTCGGTGGAGCCCTGGATGCTGGCGTGGCCGCGCAGGGCCATGATTCCGCCGCCCGGGCGCCCGACGTTTCCGAGGAGCAGCTGCAGGATGGCGGCCGCCCGGATGAACTGCGCTCCGAGGGAGTGCTGGGTCCAACCGACCGCATAGGCGAAACAGGTGGTCCGGTCGCGGCCGGAGTTCTCCGTGATGGTTTTGGCCAGGTACTCGAAGTCGGACACACTGATCCCGCACATGTCCTGCACCATGTCCGCGGTGTACCGGGCGTAGTGCCGCTTCACGATCTGGAAGACAGTCCGCGGGTCCTGGAGGGTGTCGTCGCGCTGCACTTCGGCGTGCTCCAGGGGCGGGCCGCCGCTTCCGTAGGCGTGGCCGGCCGCCCGGGCGGTGGCATCGGCGCCGTGTTCCGAACCGGGGCCCGGCTCGTCGATGGCACCGTCCTCCTTTTCCGCATACGCCCACGATGACGTGTCGTAGGCGCGCTTCTCCGGGTCAAAGCCGGAGAACAGCCCGCCGAGATCCTCGGCGTCGCGGTAATCCTCGTGGACCAGCGTGGCCGCATTGGTGTACGCCGTGACGTACTCCTTGAACCACAGGTCGTTGGTGAGGACGTAGTTGATGAGAGCACCGAGGAGCACCACATCCGAGCCGGCCCGAATCGGTATGTGCTTGTCCGAGACGGCCGAGGTCCGCGTGAACCTGGGATCCACGTGGATGACCTTGGCGCCGCGTGCTTTAGCTTCCGCCACCCACTGGTATCCAACAGGATGGCACTCGGCCATGTTGGACCCCTGGATGATGATGCAGTCGGCGTTGGCCATGTCCTGCAGTGATTGCGTCGCACCACCGCGTCCAAACGAGGCTCCCAAACTGGGAACCGTGGCGGAGTGTCATATGCGGGCCTGGTTCTCGGTCTGCACCGCCCCTGCAGCCGTAAAGAGCTTCTTGATCAGGTAGTTTTCTTCGTTGTCCAGGGTTGCGCCGCCCAGCGAGGCGATGCCCATGGTGCGGCGCAGCAGCCGGCCCTGGTCATCCTCCTGCTGCCACGTCCGGCGGCGGGTTTCGATGAACCGGTCCGCCACCATTTCGACGGCCGTCGCCAGATCCAGGTGCTCCCACTCCGTGGAGCGCGGGGCACGGTAGAGAACTTTGGTCTGCCTGCCAGGTGAATTGACCAGCTGCTCGCTTGCGGAACCCTTGGGGCAGAGGCGGCCACGCGAGATAGGTGAGTCGGGATCGCCTTCGATCTGGACAACCTTTTCATCCTTGACGTAGACCTTCTGCCCGCAGCCAACAGCACAGTAGGGGCAAACGCTTTGGACGACCCGGTCAGCAGTCGCGGTGCGGGGTTCAATAGCCCTGGTCCTCGCTGATGTGACAGCGGGCCCACGGCCCAGCAGATCCCCCGTGCTCAATTGACGGACGACCGGCCATTGAAGAAAACTTCGCGGTGCCATTTCAGGAGCATAACCCGAAGCGGCGCGAAAGCAACAGGACAGCCTTCGCGTGTCTTCGGGCAATTGCAGAGCCCGATCAGCAGCCGGGCCGGCCCGGGTAAACGGGCTGGTCAAGTAGCCCGTGCCAACGGAAGGGTCCACGACGACGGGACGCCCCGCCGTCGTACCACTCTCCTTTAAAGGGCCACCGCGGGCACCGGTGGGGCGCGGGCGGGACAGTTATGCGCTGCGGTCCATCAGCCGTGGTTTTCATCGTTTTTGACGACATCGATTAATACATTGACAGTGCGGGTGGCACGAGTCACACTGTTGCATATGGTGATCGATGTTGCGTACAGCGCGTACATAAACGTCCTGGACGGACGCAATGTTGCAGGTCGATCCTCCCCAACTTTCAGGACGACGAAGTTTCGACAACGCCGGTTGCCGACCCCAGCTCCGTAGTTCCGACGAATCGCACACCACCCAGCCCTCCCGGGAGGAAACCCAACATGACTGCTTCAGTGAATGTCCCCCTCAAGCGCGGGAAGCTCGCTTCCTCATTGCCTGCCGAGCAGTTGGCAGAGATCACTGCGCTGTTCGAGTTCCGGCGCACGGGCTACTCCCTCGACGCCCCCTTCTACACCGATCCCACCATCTTCAAGCTCGACATGGAGGCCATCTTCGGCCAGCACTGGATATTCGCCGGCAGCGTTGCCGAGCTGCCCGAGCCAGGCGACTACATCACGGTCGACTACGGCCCCTACTCCCTGATCGTGCTGCGCACCGACGAGGGCGACGTCAACGTCCTGCACAACGTCTGCCGCCACCGCGGTGCACGCGTCCTGACCGAAGCTGCCGGTTCCACCGGAAACCTGGTCTGCGGATACCACTCCTGGACCTACTCCCCCGAGGGCAACCTGATCCATGCCTCCGCACCCGGCGAAGCCAAGTTCGACAAGAACTGCTTTGCCCTCAAGCGCGCCCACAGCCGCGAGGTTGCCGGGCTCATCTTCGTCTGCATCGCTGACGAACCGCCCACGGACTTCGACGAAACCGCCAAGATCTTCGAGCCCTACCTGGCACCCCACGACCTCTCCAAGACGAAGATCGCCTACCAGCAGAACATCATCGAAGAGGGCAACTGGAAGCTTGTCATGGAGAACAACCGTGAGTGCTACCACTGCGACGGACACCCGGAGCTCGCATGCTCCCTCTTCCCCACCTGGGGCCTCACAGAGGGCCTGATCCCGGCGCACCTTGAGGAAGTGTGGGACCGCAACAAGAACGCACAGTCCTCGCTCGAGGAGCGCTGCCGCCGCTACGGCCTGCCCTACGAGGTGGTCGAGGAACTCGATACCCGCATCGCCGGCATCCGCATCTCCCGCGAATCCCTCGACGGCGAGGGCGAATCGTTCTCGGCAGACGGACGCAGGCTGTCCAAGAAACTGCTGGGCGACCTGCCGGACTTCCGCCTGGGCCGCTGCTCGATGCACCTGCAGCCCAACAGCTGGTTCCACTTCCTGGGCGACCACGTCATCACCTTCGGCGTCTTCCCCATCAACGAGCACCAGTCCCTGGTCCGCACCACATGGCTGGTGGCCGATGACGCCGAGGAAGGCGTCGACTACGACCTCGATAAGCTCACCTATACCTGGAAGCAGACCAACCTGCAGGACAAGGCATTCGTAGAACTGTGCCAGCAGGGCGCCGCCAGCCCCGCGTACGAACCCGGCCCCTACATGAAGAGCGAATACCAGGTGGAGGCCTTCATCAACTGGTACGTGCAGCGCGTTCAGGAGCACTTGGCATGACCGAACTCCTTACCGAATCGGTAGTCCAGGAGCCACAGCGCATCCGCGGCCTTGAAATGCCGTGGAACAGGGTGATGGGCAGCGCCGAGGCACCCGCCCGCGCTGCGCGGGCTCTGGGTCCCTGGCATCCGCAGGAGTTCATGGCCGAATGCGTGGAGACCATTCCCGAGGCCGGCGGCATGATGACGTTCGTGTTCCGCCGCTGCGACGGTGCGCCCCTGGCATTCCGCGCCGGCCAGTACGTGAACATCGCCTTTCCGGTGAACGGCGAGGACCAGGAACCTGTGGACCGGAGCTACTCCATCTCCAGCTCTCCCACGGAACCATGGACCTTCAGCGTCACCGTCAAGCGCGACCCCGGCGGACTGGTTTCTCCGTGGGTGCATGAAAATGTCCGGCCCGGCACCGTCCTGGACATGCTGGGACCCGTGGGGGCATTCCACCTGCCCGATGCCGACCGGCGCGCACGGTACCTCTTCCTTGCCGCCGGCGCCGGCATCACGCCCATCATGTCGATGCTGCGGACCATCCATTCACTGCCTGGCACGGCCGACGTGGTGGTGCTGTACCACGGCGCGGAAGCCGGCGGCTTCGCCTTCCACCGGGAGCTGGCCTACATCGCTTCCGTGGACTCGCGCGTCAAGGTCTTCTACGCCCTGGGCGACCGTGGGCGGCCCGAGGAGTGGGAAGGCTTCAGCGGAAGGCTGTCCGCTGCCATGATCGACGAGGTCGCTCCTGATGCCAACGGCCGCCAGGTGTACGCCTGCGGCCCGGAGGGTTACCTGAACACCGCCACTGAGCTGCTCAAGAAGGTTGGTGTCGATGACACCTCCATCTACATGGAATTCTTCTCGGGGGACCGCCAGACCCTCCTTGAATACCAGGCAGAAATCGCGTTGGCCACGGACATTGCGGAGGAAATCGCCGAGGAGATTGCCGATTCCGCCGAGGACTACTTCGAAAGCCAGCCCGCGGCGTTCGGGATTTATGAGCCCGGCTACGACGAGGACGGAACCCTGCAGGCCACCGGGATGCCGCTGGAAGCGGCGGACCCGGATGCTCCGGCCAGCACCGAAGCCGCCGGCCCCGTACCGGAAACCGCGTCCCCGGACGCGTCCAGCTTCGAAACCGTCGGAACCGGCAGCCTCACCCTGTCCTTCATGCGCACCGGCATCAATGTGCGGATCGATCCGGAGCTGCCCATCCTTGAGGTGGCACAGCGTGCGGGTGTCCGGATTGGCGCCAACTGCAAGGAGGGCATGTGCGGCTCCTGCAAGATCGTCAAGCTGTCCGGCGAGATCGACATGAACCACCAGGGTGGAATCCGCAAACGGGAAATTGATGCCGGCAAATTCCTTCCCTGCTGCTCCACCGCGCGCACCGACATGGTGATCGACGCCTAGCCGTTTCCCGGAGCGGCGGGCGCCCGCGCAGCCCCAGGATCACCACATGTGAGAACAAGAACCACACGGAAGGTCTGATGCAGCCAGCGTCAGGCCTTCCGTGCCAATCCGAACACCAACCATAGGAGCCATGCCCATGTCAGGTAACAAAGCCGTTGCATACAAGGAGCCCGGAGTCGTCGAGGTCATCGACACCCCATACCCCTCCTTTGAACTGAAGGCCGGCCCCGGCGTCAACCCCGCCAACGTTGGCCGAAAGGTCCCCCACGGCGTCATCCTCCGTACCGTGAGCACCAACATCTGCGGCTCCGACCAGCACATGGTCCGCGGCCGCACCACCGCCCCCGCCGGGCTCGTCCTGGGCCACGAGATCACCGGTGAAGTCATCGAGACCGGACCCGACGTCGAGTTCATCAAGGTCGGAGACATCGTCTCCGTCCCCTTCAACATCTCCTGCGGACGCTGCCGGAACTGCAAGGAGCGCAAGACCGGCATCTGCCTGAACGTCAACCCGGACCGCCCCGGATCCGCCTATGGCTATGTGGACATGGGCGGCTGGGTCGGCGGCCAGGCCGAGTACGTCCTGGTCCCCTACGCGGACTGGAACCTGCTGCGGTTCCCCGACCGGGACCAGGCGCTGGAGAAGATCATGGACCTGACCATGCTCTCCGACATCCTGCCCACCGGCTTCCACGGTGCCGTCACGGCAGGAGTCGGGGTCGGGTCCACCGTGTATGTAGCCGGGGCAGGCCCGGTGGGGCTTGCCGCGGCCGCCAGCGCCCAACTGCTCGGCGCGGCCGTGGTGATCGTCGGGGACCTCAATGAGGACCGGCTTGCCCGGGCCCGGTCCTTCGGCTGCGAAACGGTCAACGTGGCCAACGGTGACCCGGCCGACCAGATCGAGCAGATCCTCGGCGTCCGCGAAGTCGACTCGGGCATCGACGCCGTGGGCTTTGAGGCCCGCGGACACGGCCACGGCGCCCAGGAGGCCCCGGCCACTGTACTCAACTCGCTGATGGACCTCACGACCGCCGGCGGTTCCGTGGGCATTCCCGGTCTGTATGTGACGGGTGACCCTGGGGCCGCGGACGAGGCCGCCCGGAAGGGCAGCCTGTCCCTGTCCCTGGGCACCGGCTGGGCGAAGTCCCTCTCGTTCACCACGGGTCAGTGCCCCGTGATGAAGTACAACCGCCAGCTGATGATGGCGATCCTTCATGACAGGATCCAGATCGCCAAGGCGGTCAACGCCACGGCCATCCCGCTGAGCGATGCTCCGCGGGGGTACGCGGAATTCGATGCCGGCGCCGCCACAAAGTACGTCCTGGATCCGAACGGCTACCTCAACAACTAATCAGAGGTAGAAGGGCTCACAAGCGCTGGCCAATACGGCCGTTGCACCACCGGACCGACGGTGGTGCAACGGCCGCGTCGTCTTAAGAAACAAATCCTGTCGGCTTCCCCTTTTTTCCGGCAACTCCGCCGCTGACTCTGGCAGTGGCCCTGGTCCCATCCAGGGACACCCTCTTTGTTCCGGTTCGCTGGGCATACGTGGGAAAACGGAGATATATCTTACCGCAGATCTTGATATATAAGTCCTATACTAGGACCGGTCCTTATCAGGACCTCACCAACTCAATGAGGAGTGGAACCTATGCAGCAACTCGCTCACCGGCTCGAACGCCTGGGCACCGAAACTGCCTTTAGTGTCGCCCAGGCCGCCGCTGCCTGGAAGGCGAAGGGGAACGCCGTTTACCCCTTCCACCTTGGCGACATCAACATCCCAACAGCCCCTAACATCGTCGAGGCGATGAACCGGGCTATCGCCAACGGCTATACGGGCTACTGCCCCGGCCCCGGCATCCCCCAGTTGCGGGAGGCCCTCGCCGACGACCTTGGGGCTCGCCGCGGCATCCAGTTCTCCCCGGATAACGTCGTGGTCATGACGGGCGGCAAACCCGTTATCACGAAGTTCCTGCAGGCGGTCATGAACCCCGGCCAGGAAGTGCTCTACCCGAACCCCGGCTTCCCGATCTACGAATCGCAGATTGAATACCTTGGTGGCACGGCCGTCCCCTACCGCTACCTGCCCACGAGCCAGGGCTTCGCGATCGACCTGGACCAGGTGCGCGCCTCGATCACCCCGAATACGGTCGCCATCATTTACAACGACCTGCAGAACCCGATCTCTGCCGAGTCGACGCCGGCTGAACGGGAGGCTATCGCCCAGCTCGCGCAGGAGCACGACCTCTGGGTGCTCTCCGACGAGGCGTACTTCGAGACGCGCTATGAGGGTGTCTCCAGCTCGATCGCCTCACTTCCCGGCATGGCGGAGCGCACCGTGATCCTCTACACCTTCAGCAAGAAGTTCGCCATGACCGGATCACGGCTGGGCTGCGCCGTCGCCCCGATCGAGATCGCCAAAATCCTCAGCACACTCAACACCAACGATGAGTCGTGCACCACCCACTACGTGCAGTGGGCCGGCATCGAAGCGCTCCGTGGCACCCAGGAGCCCGTCCAACAGATGCTTGACATCCTGCGGGTCCGCCGGGACGCAGCATGCGAACTCGTGAACGATATTGCCGGCATGCACGTGGCCGTGCCGCAGTCCACGTTCTACCTTTTCCCCGACGTTACCGAGGTCATGGAGCGGATGGGCTACTCGGCAGTCGGAGATTTCGCCTCCGCAGCCCTGTACGAAACCGGCGTCTCCTTCTGCACCCGCGAGCACTTCGGCCGCCGCCAGCCCGGAGAAGAGCGGCAGTACATCCGGCTCGCCTACTCCGGCATCGACGTCGCCGATATCCGCGACGGCCTCGGCCGCCTGCGCAAGTGGATCGAGACCGCATGAGCCGGGTGGTCGTCACGGGACGCATACCCGAAACCGCGCTTGAGAAGCTGCGCGCCGAGCACGAAGTCGATGCCTGGTCCGGTCCTGAATCGATTGGCCGCGGGGAACTGCTGCGCCGGGTCGCCGGGGCCGATGCCGTGGTGAGCCTGCTCACCGAACGCATCGACGCCGAGCTGCTCGACGCCGCCGGCCCACAGCTCAAAGTGGTCGCGAACGTCGCCGTCGGCTACGACAACATCGACGTGCGCGCCTGCACCGAACGGGGCATCGTGGCCACCAATACCCCCGGCGTACTCACGGAGGCCACGGCCGACATCGCGCTCGGCCTCATCCTCATGACGACCCGGCGGCTTGGCGAGGGGGAACGGCTCATCCGCTCCGGCCAGGCCTGGAAATGGGGCATGTTCTTCCTGCTCGGCAGCAGCCTCAAAGCCAAGACACTCGGCATCGTCGGCATGGGCGGCATCGGCCAGGCCACCGCACGCCGGGCCAAGGCCTTCGGCATGGAAATCGTCTACCAGTCACGCAGTGCGATCGACCCCGCGATTGCGGCCGAGCTTGGTGCCCGGCGGGTTGAGCTCGACGAGTTGCTGGCCATCTCCGACGTCGTCTCCCTGCACTGCCCCTACGGGCCTGAGACCCATCACCTGATCGGCGCCGGGCAACTCGCGTCGATGAAGCCATCGGCCTACCTGGTCAACACCGCGCGCGGACCGATCGTCGACGAGGCAGCGCTCGCTTCTGCACTTCGCGACGGTCAGATCGCGGGTGCCGGGCTCGACGTCTTTGAAGACGAGCCGGCTGTGCACCCCGGGTTGCTCGAGCTTGAGAACGCGGTGCTCGTGCCGCACCTCGGGTCCGCCACCGTCGAGACCCGCACCGCGATGGCAATGCTGGCGGCCGACAACACCCTGGCTGTGCTCAGCGACGAACGACCGCCCGCCCCGATCAATTAGTCGCACGGGCAGCCCCTGCGTGAAGTGGTCACGCATCAAGGCACCACATCTTAGAGAGAGAGTTTAGTGACGCGTATAGGGATCGTGGCCGAGTTGGGCCGCGAAACGAGGGTGGCGGCGACGCCTGCCACCGTGAAGCAGTTGTTGGGTTTGGGCTACGACGTCGTGGTCGAAAAGGGCGCCGGTGAATCCGCGTCCTTCCGGGACGACGCATATGCTGCGGCGGGCGCGGTGATCGTGGGCGCCGACGATGCGTGGGGCAGCGACGTGGTGCTGCGGGTCAATCCGCCCACGGAGGAGGAAATTGGCCGTTTGGCTCCTGGTGCCACCCTGATCGGTTCGTTGAGCCCGGGCCTGCGCCCGGAGCTGGTGGAGGCTTTGGCGGCGCGGCCGATCACGGCGCTGGCGTTGGATGCGGTGCCGCGGATTTCGCGGGCGCAGTCGATGGATGTCCTGAGTTCGATGGCGAACATCGCAGGGTACCGTGCCGTGATCGAGGCCGCGCATGAGTTTGGCAGATTCTTTACCGGGCAGGTGACGGCGGCGGGCAAGGTTCCGCCGGCGAAGGTTCTAGTGGCCGGCGCGGGCGTCGCCGGGTTGGCGGCGATCGGTGCCGCGTCGAGCCTTGGCGCGATTGTCCGGGCGACGGATCCGCGTCCCGAGGTGGCGGATCAGGTCAAGTCCATTGGTGGTACTTACCTCAAGGTTGAGGTTGAGGAGGAGATGAAGTCCTCTGACGGGTACGCCAAGGCGACGTCGGAGGCGTACAACGCCAGGGCTGCCGAAATTTACACCGAGCAGGCAGCGGATGTGGACATCATCATCACCACGGCCCTGATCCCGGGCCGGCCCGCGCCGAAGCTACTGACAGCCGGGGACGTTGCCGCGATGAAGTCCGGCAGCGTGATCGTTGACATGGCTGCCGGGCAGGGCGGGAACGTCGAAGGCTCCGTGGCCGGGGAACGTATCGTGACGGAGAACGGGGTGGTGATCCTCGGGTACACGGATCTTCCCGCGCGGCTTCCGGCCCAGGCGTCCCAGCTGTACGGGACGAACCTGGTGAACCTGCTCAAGCTCCTGACCCCGGACAAGGACGGCCAGCTCCGGATCGATTTTGATGATGTGGTGCAGCGCTCGGTGACGGTGGTGCGCAACGGGGAGCTGACGTGGCCGCCGCCCCCGGTCCAGGTCTCCGCCGCCCCCGTGGTCAAGGCGGACGCGTCCGCGGCCGTGGAAAGCCCTGCACCGAAGAAGAAGCAGGGCCTCAGCGCGGCCGGTAAGGCGGGGCTCTTTGCCGCCGGGATCGCCGCGCTCTTCCTGGTCAGCGCGGTTGCCCCGGCGCCGTTGCCGCAACACTTCACGGTATTGATGCTCTCGGTCGTGGTCGGCTTCTACGTGATCGGGAAGGTCCACCACGCCCTGCACACCCCGTTGATGTCCGTCACGAACGCAATCTCGGGGATCATCGTCGTCGGCGCCCTGCTGCAGGTCACCTCGGAAAATCCGGTGATGCAGGTCCTCGCCGCCGCGGCGGTACTGCTGGCCAGCATCAACATCTTTGGCGGCTTCGCCGTCACCCGCCGCATGCTCGCCATGTTCTCCCGCGCAGATGGGGCGCGTAAATGAGCGTCGCCACTGAAGCAGCAGCAACCCTTGTGAGGAGCCTTACCGTGTCCGACACCGTCACCGGTCCGCTGACCGCCGACACCATCGCGGGAGCTGCATACATCGTTGCCGCCCTGCTGTTCATCCTTAGCCTCGCCGGGCTGAGCAAACACGAAAATGCCCGTGCCGGGGTGATCTACGGCATGGCCGGCATGGTCATCGCCCTCGCCGCGACCGTCTGGCTGACCGTCCAGGGTGCCTGGGGTGCCGGGCATGGCCTCACCGGCCTGGGGCTGCTGGTTGCAGCGGTCGTGGCCGGCGGGGCCGTCGGTCTGTGGCGTGCCCGGGTGGTGGAAATGACCGGCATGCCCGAGCTCATCGCCCTGCTGCACAGCTTCGTCGGCCTCGCCGCGGTCCTGGTGGGCTGGAACGGACACCTTGAAGCCCCGGCCCTGTCCGCTGACCTGATGGCCGTCCATCATGCCGAGGTGTTCATTGGCGTGTTCATCGGCGCCGTCACGTTTACCGGCTCGATCGTGGCTTTCCTGAAGCTGTCGGCCCGGATGAAGTCCTCGCCCCTGATGCTGCCGGGCAAGAACGCCATCAACCTTGGTGCCCTCGTTGTGTTCGTTGCCTTGACCGTCTGGTACGTCAACGACTCCCAGCTGTGGCTCCTTGCCGTTGTCACTGTCCTGGCCCTGGGGCTGGGCTGGCACCTCGTGGCTTCCATCGGCGGCGGCGACATGCCCGTCGTCGTCTCCATGCTCAACAGCTACTCGGGCTGGGCCGCGGCCGCCGCGGGCTTCCTGCTGAACAACGACCTGCTCATCATCACCGGCGCCCTGGTGGGCTCCTCGGGTGCTTACCTGTCCTACATCATGTGCAAGGCCATGAACCGGTCCTTCATTTCCGTGATCGCCGGCGGCTTCGGCATCGCCGCCCCCGCCAGCAAGGGCGACGCCGACCAGGGCGAGCACCGTGAAATCACGGCCGAAGCCACCGCGGAAATGCTGGCCAACGCCTCCAGCGTTGTCATTACACCCGGTTATGGAATGGCCGTGGCACAGGCCCAGTACCCCGTTGCCGAACTGGCCCACCAGCTTCGGGAAAAGGGCGTCAACGTCAGGTTCGGAATCCACCCGGTCGCCGGGCGCCTTCCCGGACACATGAATGTCCTCCTTGCCGAAGCCAAAGTCCCGTACGACATCGTCCTGGAAATGGACGAAATCAACGACGACCTCGATGACACCTCCGTGGTCCTGGTCATCGGGGCCAACGACACAGTGAACCCCGCCGCTGCCGAGGACCCAGGCAGCCCCATCGCCGGCATGCCGGTCCTCCGTGTCTGGGAAGCCGAGAACGTCGTCGTGTTCAAACGTTCCATGGCCGCCGGCTACGCGGGCGTGCAGAACCCGCTGTTCTTCCGCGACAACTCCCAAATGCTCTTCGGCGACGCCAAACAACGCGTCGAGGACATCCTCAAAGCCTTCTGACCGTATGCATTTTCCACCTGAGGAGAGACCATGCGTAGACATCGAACAGTACTCCGGAGCGTGGTTCAGACAGCAGTTCCACCACGCTGGTCACGTCAGGCCAAGGAGGTTGACGCAGCACCCTTGGCGCCAGCCTTCTTTGGCATCGACGATTATGCTGCATCGCCGTGGATAGGCCTCCACTACAGGCACGAGTTGCTGCTGCACTGCAATCACGAATTGCTGGAGCTTCACAACAGGAATGAATAGAGGCAGGGATCGCCTCAGCCTTTGTGGACAGGTACATCCCAGGTATGTGGCGGTTTACCTGTGAACCTTGGAACCTCAGGCTGCATCAAGTGGCCGCTGAATTGGGAGTCGCCCTCGGCCGGTGTCCGGTCGAGGGCGACTCCGTGTCCGCCAGACGCCAGAAGAGGCGCCGACAGCCGGGAAGACTGCCGCTACGATCCGATCGTCGGGGTGGGCCTGAAGGCGTTCGCGGCCTTGTCGAGGACCACCTGGGCATCAGTTCCGGAGTCAAGGATGGTGTTGCGGGCGGAGCCGGCATCGACCTGTACAGCCGTCACGGCGAGTCCGCCCGCAGCGCCCGTGGCCAGCAAGGCGTCCACCTGCGCCTCAAAGCAGGAGTCACTCGAGGTGGCATTAACATCCAGTGCCACCACGTGGTTGTTGGAGACGAAGTTGCCCGTCCCCTCCAGCAGCCGGATGATGACCGGTGTGGCTCCTTCCGGCCGGATGGTCTGGGCGTCGATGACCTCGGAGAAGTGGTTCCCGATGACCGAATTGTTGTTGCCGCTGACGCTGAGCAGCCCGGTGAGGTCGTCCAGCCCGTTGTCGATCCCCAGGAAGGGCGTCCACGGTTCGTGGTCCCGCAGGAAGTGGTTGGTGGCGACCAGGTTTTCGGAACTGTTGGCGTCGAGGACCACCATCCCGGGATAAAACGAGTGCAGCCGGTTGTTGCTGATGCTTGACCGTGTTACGCCCTCCAGGTGGACGCTGCTGGCTCCGCGGGGGAAGACGTTGTTCGCGGTAACCAGGAGCCCGCCATGGTTCTGCGCGTAGATCGAGTAGCCCTTAAAGCCCGCACCGATCAGGTTGTCGGTGATCTTCGACGCCTGGCCCCACCCGCGCAGCTCGATGCAGCTGCCGCATTCGGCGATGAAGTTGTCGTGAATGGACAGCGCGTCAGCGTTGTGGATGGTCAGTGCGTTCTCCAGGTAAACGAACCCCATGCCGTTGATGCGGAAGGAGTCGTTGGCGCCGGCCACGAAGATCCCAGTCTTGCCGTTGACGTAGCTGTTCTCCGGGGCCAGCTCCGAGCCGTCCGGGACAAAGTGCAGCCCGTCGATGCAGAAATTGGCGAATTCCACCGAACTGATCCGCGGGCTGCCGCTTCGCTCGATGTAGAAGGCCGCTCCCCTGGCTTCCTCCCCGTTGGCGTCGACGGGAATGTCATTCAGGATCCTGCTGCCGCCCGGCCACAGTTCGTGCAGTCCGGCCCACTCCTCGCGGGGAACGTTGAAGCGGATGCTCGACGACGTGAAGCCGTGCCCCGCACCCTCGATCCGCAGGAAGCTGATATCGATCACCACCTGCGTGCGCAGGTGGTAGTCCCCCGGCGGCAGGTAGATCACCGCACCCGGTTTTCCGCCGTTGTCCACATCGGTGCCCGACTGCCGCTCCTTGATGTCCGCGATGATGCTGTTGATGACTTCGCCGACGTCCTTGACCGGGTTGCCGATGGGCCACGCCGTCACGTCGTAATAGTTGTTGCTGGACATTGCGTCTTCCCTTGGTCTTCTCACGGGTGCTTGGTTTCCCACTGGTGCTTGCGTTTCACTGGTGTGCGGGCTGCCGGTCCGCTGCATCTGACTGCAGTTCGTCCAACGTTGGCGGCTGGGCGCCGGGCCGGCCAACGGTGATCGCGGCGGCCTTGGATGCCATCCGGCCCAGCGCTTCCAGCACTGACGGTGCCAGGCCGCCGGCCCCGCGCAGGAGGAGTCCGTAGATCAGGGCGGACATGTATGAGTCGCCCGCGCCGATGGTGTCCGCCACTGTGGCTGTGACCGGGGGAACCAGCACGCGGGCGTCCCGCGTCGTCAGCATGGACCCGTCCGCTCCCCTGGTGATGGCCACCAGCCCGGCGCCGAGGCCCAGGATGTGGCGTGAAATCTGCTCCAGCGGCTGCCGGGGATAGAGCCAGTGGGCATCCTCGTCGCTGAGCTTGACCACCTCGGTGAACGGGATCAGTTCCTCAAAAATCATCCTGGCCTCGGAGTGGCTGCCGAGCAGGGCCGGACGGATATTGGGGTCGTAGGTGACCACGCAGCGCTGGTGCGCCTGCTCCAGGAGCCCGCGTACTGCTGCCGCGCCCGGGGCCAGGAAAGTGGCGATCGAACCGGTGTGCAGGATTTTGGGCAGGGTGGCCGGCGCCGTCCCCGGAAGGTCCCAGCGGATGTCGAAGTCGTAGTGCGCGGACCCGTCGGACGCCAGGGTTGCCGTGGCCGTGGCGGTCCGGCCGGACCCTTTGGAACCGGGCAGGAGTTCGACGCCCGCGCTGCCCAGATGCTGCTGGATGGCCGCCCCGCGCGGGTCGCAGCCGATCGAGGTCAGCAGGGCGGTGGCCACACCCAGCCGCCCGAGCCCGTGGGCAACGTTGGCCGGCGATCCGCCGGGGTGCTCCACAGTGCCCGCGGACGTAACGACGATGTCCATCAGCGCTTCGCCGACGACGACCACATCGGCGCCCCGTGCAGGGTCGCCATGGAGGTGCTGGGCTGGTGACATTCTGGACCTTTCCTTAGGTAAGTGTTGAGACTGCGAGGTTCAGGATGGTGGCTGGGCCTCCCTCGGCGGACAGCCAGGACTGCCGGTGTTCCGCCGCGGGGAAGACGAGGTCAGTCAGGACCACCGTGCCGCCCTGCGCAAAGACCTCCACGGAGCAATGGTCGACGACGATTTGCAGCTTAAGGACGCCGTCGTCGAGGACCAGCGGGGCTGATTCAACGGAAGGGAAGGTGGCGTGGAAGCCGGTGTCCCCCGAGTGCCGGCGGTCAAGGCTGAGTTGTGCACGGGCCGTGTCGTAGCTGAGCACTGCACCGTGGGTCCCGTCATTGCTGCCGAAGATCCGGAGCTCGACGCGATCAGCGCCGCCCGGATCAATGTCGGCCTCGATGACCTGGGCGGCGCCGGGGACCGCATCCGGCAGCCGAAGGGCCTTCCCGTTCAACGCTGTAACACCCATGGTCATGAGCGGGGCGGCGGCGGGAAGGCCTTCTTCTTCGCCGGGGCGTGCCAGGACCGGTCGCTGGACAAGGCGGGCTGCGCCGTTGACCAGGATAAGGCGGACCTCGCGGGCGAGGGTCATTGAGGAGCGCCAGGGGGCGGTGGGCAGTTCGTTGGCGTAGTCCCAGTTGTTCATCCAGCCGATGATGATGCGCCGCCCGTCGGGGGCGTCGCTGAAGGACACGGAGGCGTAGCAGTCGCGGCCCCAGTCAAGCCACAGGCATTGGCGCAGTGCTGCGGCTGCGGCTGCGGCTGAAGCGTCCAGGGCGCTGACCCCGCCCGGCACCGCCACGGAGCCTGCGTCCGGAACGAAGCGGACGCCGTCGAACTGGCCCACGAAGTACTGGCCGCCCGAACCTCCAGCAACCGCACCGGGATTAACGTTCACGATCAGGACCCATTTGGTATTGTCCGGGTCTCCGTCCACCGGGAGCGGAAAGAGGTCCGGGCACTCCCATTCACCGGCGTCGGCGTTGGCCGGGCCGAACTCGCTGAGGAAGTCCCACGATTTGAGGTCCTCGGACCGGTAGAGGACCACCTTCTGGTGCTGCGCTTCCACGGCGACCATGATCCAGCAGGCACCCTGCTCCCCTTGGTAGCGGAAGACCTTGGGGTCGCGGAAGTGCGCGGAGTTCCGGGTAAGGACAGGGTTTCCGTCGTACTTCTGCCACGTCAAGCCGGCGTCCACGCTGTAAGCCAGGGACTGCGCCTGCGTGCCGTGGTGTTCCGACGCGGTCTTGTAGGCGCTGGTGTAGATGGCCACGAGGGCAGGTGCGCCTGCCGTGCCGAAGCCGGAGGTGTTGCCGTGGTCCACCACCACACTGCCGGAGAAGATGTCCTCAGCCTCATCGCACGCGATGGCGACAGGGTGTTCCGTCCAGTGCACCAGGTCCGGCGAGGTGGCGTGGCCCCAGGACATGTTGCCCCACACGTTGCCGTACGGGTTGTTCTGGAAGAAGAGGTGGTAAAGGCCGTTGTGGAAGACCAGGCCGTTGGGGTCGTTCAGCCAGGTGTCCCGTGCTGTGAAGTGGATGGCCGGACGGAACCTGGCGGTCCCGGCCGGAGGTGTCTCCGGGCGTGCGGCATCAAGGAAGGTGGACATGTTTCGTGCGGTCCTCTGTGGAAGTGGAAAGGGTGGGCTGCTCAGCGGGGTGGCGCCGCGATGGAATCACGGCGTACCAGCGGGCACCCCAGGATGGTCGGGTGGAGGGCCATGAGGGAAAGGTCCGTTTTCCCCTCGACGGCGTCAATCAGGTGTTCCGTCGCCCAGGCACCCATCTCGTAATGGGGCAGGGCCACGGTGGTCAGGCCCGGGTGGAGGTTGGCCGCGATCAGTTCCTGGTCGTCAAAGCCCACCACGGAAAGGTCGGCGGGGATGGAGAGTCCAAGCTCCGCGGCGGCCCGGTAGGCACCCATCGCCATTCGGTCGTTGTAGCAGAAAAGCCCGGTGGGCCGGTCGCCGCGGGACAGGATCCGCAGGGCCGCCTCGTAGCCGCCGTGCACCTCGGAGACTGCCGACTCCACAGGTGCCGCGCCGCCGTCGAGCCCTGCCTCCGTCAACGCCGCCCGGAAAGCCTGGAGCCGCTGCCTCGTGGCCGGGACATCATCGGTGTTGTTGATGAACCCCACCAGGGTGTGGCCTGCTTCGAGGAGCGCCTGCACGGCCGCGCGCGCCCCGCCTTCCTCGTCCGGAATCACGGCTGTGATGTTTCCGTCGGTGGCCACGGAGTCCACCAGGATGGACGGAACGCTGCCCAGGTTGGCCGGCAGCTTTACGGTCCGGTGGTACATCGTGGCGTACAGAATCCCGTCAACCCGGCGTTCCAGGAGGGCTTCGACGTCGGCCTGCCGGGACTCCAGGGTGGCCGAGCCGGAGGTGTTGATGATCATGAGGTTGTAACCCCTGGCCTTGGCGGCCTCGTCGGCACCCAGGATGATCCTGCCCGCGTGGGGCGTGGTGGCGATGTCCTCGCTGACCAGGCCCAGCATGCCGGTCCTTTGGGTGCGGAGGGCCTGGGCAAGGCGGTTGGGGCCGTAGCCCAGCTGCTCGGCCACGGACCGGACCTTGTCCCGGGTTTCGGGACTGATCCGCGCATAGGAGACCTCGTTGAGGACGTGGGACACGGTGGTCACGGACACGCCGGCGGCGACGGCCACGTCCTTAATTCCGATGTTCCTGTTACTCATGTGCGTCCCACGTCCTTATGATCGGTGATGCCCCTGGGGGTTACCAGTAGGCTACTCGTTGCTTTGTTGGCTAGCCCTTGACGGCGCTAGCCCTTGACCGCTCCCAGCGTCATGCCTGCCACGATCTTGCGCTGCAGCAGGAGGGTGAGGAGGATGACCGGGATGGAGTAGACGGCGGCCAGCGCTGTCATGGATCCCCAGTCCAGGCCGAACTGGGTCTGGAAGTTGGCGATCACCACGGGTGTGGTCTGGGACCTGATTGCCGTCATCAGCAGGGCGAACAGGAACTCGTTCCAGGAGGCCAGGAAGGCGAAGATCGCGGTGACGGCGATGCCGCCGGAAACCACCGGGATCACCACCCGCCACAACGCTCCCAGCCTGCTGCAGCCATCCACCGTCGCGGCCTCCTCCAGGTCTTTCGGCACAGCCTCAAAGAAGCTGGACATCAGCCAGATAGAGAGCGGAAGCGAGATGGTGGTGTGCGCAATGGACAACGCGATGGGGGTGTCGGCAAGGCCCATGGAAGCCATCATGGACGCCAGCGGGATGCCGATGGCCACGGGCGGCACCATGCGGGTCACCAGGGCGGCCATGATGAAAATCCGGCCGCTCAAGGTCTTGTACCGGGTGATGCCGTAGGCCGCCGGCACCGCCAGCACCAGTGAGAGCACGGTGCTGATGACTGCCGTCTGGATGCTGTTGATGAACGACGCGGGTACGCCGCTGCGGCCCAGGGCATTGGCGTAGTTTTCCAGGGTCCATTCCCGGGGCAGGATGGTGGGCGGGACGGCGATGGTGTCGATCGGTGTCTTGAAGGACGTGAACAGCAGGTACAGGAACGGGAATCCGTAGAGCACCATGGCCGCTGCGAGGAGGACCCACAGCAGGGTGCGGGTGCCCCGCCGGCCGGCTTCCAGGCCTTCCCTGTTGACGCCGCGGCGTGTCCGCAGCTGGACGGTGCCGCTGCCGGCGGCAGGTGCCGTGGACGCCTTCCGCCGCGTCCCGGCGTCGTGCTTAATGGTAGGTGCGGTGCTCATCAGGAGTCCTTTCCTGGCCGCCAGATGGTTGCCACCGCGAAGAACGCGACGGCGAGCATCGCCAGCAGGTAGATGGTGCCCATGGCGCTTGCCAAACCGGGATCGCCAAACCGGATCATGGTGCGGTAGATCAGCAGGCTCATGGTCTCCGAGGCGGATTGGGGGCCTCCGTTGGTCTGGATGAGGATGGTGTCGAAGGCCCTGGCCGCATCAATGCCGCGGACCACCAGGGCGACGGCGATGACGGGGCGGAGCAGCGGAAGGATGATCCGGAACAAAAGCGCGGGGGCCCGGGCGCCATCCAGCCGGGCCGCTTCGATCAGGTCTCCGGGAATGTTCTGCAGCCCGGCGAAGAGCACCAGGCACATGAACGAGGTGGTCAGCCAAATGTCCGGGATGGCCACCGAGAACAGCACGATGCCGGGATCGGACAGCCAGCCGATCTGGTTGGGATCGGACAGGATGCCCGCCTGGTGCAGGAGGGTCCCGATGAGGCCGAAGTTGTCGATCATCAGGAACTTCCAGAGCAGGCCCGCCACGATCGGCGCGATCATCAGCGGGTACATGAACACGGTCCGCCAGATCTGGGAGCTGCGGCCCAGCATGGTGAACAGCAGTGCCATGCCAAGGCCCAGTGCGAACTCGAGAGTCACCACCACCAGGGTGTAGGCAAGGGTGCGCCACCCGGCGCCGGTGAAGGCCTCGGAGGCGAACGCCCTGAAGTAGTTGTCCAAACCCACGAAGTCGCGGGGACCGCCGGCGATCGGGGAAATCTTGTAGAAGCTGTCCGCCACCAGGCGGAACAGGGGGAAGGCCACAAAAACTGCCAGGAACAGCGCCGCTGGTGTCATCAGGAACAATGCAAAGCGGCGATCGGAGATACGCACGGTTTTCTCTTCCGCTGGTTGGGGCCGCGGCCGGCACCGCTCTTGCGGTGCCGCATCGGCAGGTGCCGGCCACGGGGCTCTTACTTGAGGAGGGCCTCGATCTGCTTCTTGGCGTCAGCGAGGAGGGTGGCGGAGTCACCGCCGGCGACGGCCTTCTGCAGCATGGGCACCAGGACGGTGTCCACGATCTGCTGCCACTTTTCGGTGGCCGGGCGGGTGGCGGTGGCCTTGCCGTTAAGGGTCTCGATCAGCGGCTTGAAGCTCTCGTAGCCGGGCTGGTCCTGGTACTTCTGGAAGGCTGAGATGCGTGCCGCCAGGCCCAGGTTCGATTCGATGCCCTTGTCGTTGTAGTCGTAGGCGCACTTGACGAACTTCTTGGCGGCCTCGGTGTTCTTGGTGGCCTTGGGGACGGTGAGGTACCAGGGACCGGGGACGCCGCCGATGCCGGCTGATCCGGCGATCATCGGGGCGGCTCCGACCTTGCCTGCCACGGCGGAGTCCTTGGGGATCTGGCGGTAGGCGTGCGCCCAGAAGCGGGTCATCGCCGTCTTGCCCTGGTTGAAGAGGTTTTGCGCGGCTGCCCAGTCCACCTGCGCTGCGCCGGAGGGCGCATCCTTGACCAGGCTGGTGTAGAAGTCCAGGGCTTCCTTGTGGGCGGCGTTGTCGATGACCACCTTGTCGCCGTCCATGATCATCGGGGAACCGGCCTGCAGGACGTGGGCCAGCCATTCGGTTTCCACGCCGCCCTTCACGTCAGTGCCATACATGCCGTCCTTGGTGAAGAAGGCGGAGATGTCCTGGTACTGCTTCCACGTGGTGGGGGCGGCGAGGTCGTAGCCGTACTTGGCCTTGAAGTCGGCCTTGTTCTTGGCGTCCTCGAAGAGATCCTTGCGGTACAGGATGATTTCGGCGTTGGTCCAGGCCGGCATGCCGATGAAGTGCCCGTCCACATTGGCTTCCTTGACCAGGGCCGGGAAGATGTCCTTCTTTGCTTCATCGGTGAAGAGTTCGTCGATGGGCTGGACGGCGTCCTTGAAGCTGGGGAGCCAGACCGAGTCCAGCGCGGCGACATCGAAGGAGACGTTGCCGGAGGAGAACTCGCTGGAGAGCCGGTTGAACATGCCGTCGTAGGGCAGTTCGACGAAGTTGACGTCAACACCGGCGTCTTTCTTGCACTGTTCGGCGACGCCGGTCAATTCGGCGTGGCCGCCGGCCTCGACCAGGACGTTGACGGTGTTGCTGCCGGCGCTTCCCGACGTGGCGGCGGGACCCCCTGCGCCGCACCCGGAGGCGGCCAGGGCGACGGCGGTGCAGATGCCGCCAATGGCGAGCCTGTTGATGATTCTACGAGTGGACATCTCTGTCGACTCACTTTCTCTCGAACGGAATGGTGAGAATGAGCTTTGGGGTGAAAAATCGTTTTGCCAAAACGACTTGGCATTCACTGTAGATCGGCTCGAGTTGGAGTGTCAAGGGTCACTGCTGTGCCAAAAACAGTGGAACATTTTGGCGTTGACAGTTCCCGCGCGGCCCTCCTAGCCTCGAACTATCCGGTCACGCCAAATCGGTTTGGCCTGCGCCTAACTTATGTGGCTCCACGTGAGCAAGGAGCTCCCTTACTTGCGGGCGCATGCATAGAGACCACCGAGACACCCGCCGTCCTGTGCTGCAAAAAATCGTGCCTTGCCGTGCCGGACAGCCATACATTCCACACTGCATTGAGGAGAAAAGCGTTGACGCACAACAAGTTGGCAGAGATGGATCCGAGCCGGCGCCGGTTGCTGGCCGCCGGCGCTGCAGCCACCTTTACCGGAGCACTGGCCCTCGGCGCTGCGGTACCTGCGCACGCCGCGGACAACCCGGACGGGTCCAACATGTACGATGTCACGTCCTGGAAGGTCAAGGGCCGGCCGGAGGTGACCGCACAAGTGGACATTGGTGCGGTGATCAATGACATCATCGCGGACATCAAGAGGCGCCAGGCCACGGCAGGCAGCCGGCCGGGCGCCGTGATCACCATTCCCCCTGGCGACTACGATCTTCGGACCCAAGTGATCGTTGACATCAGTTTCCTGACCATTGCCGGCTTTGGGCACGGGTTCTTCTCCCGCAGCATCAAGGACAACGTGGACACCACCGGCTGGCTCGAGCTGCAGCCTGGCGGCAGCCATATCCGCGTCCTCACTCCGTCAACAGCGCCGCAGGCCTTCCTTGTTCGCCGTCCGGAGAGTCCACGCCTGTCCGGGGTCGTCTTTCGGGACTTCTGCCTTGATGGCGTGGAGTTCCCGCCGGACGGCAACAGCTACCGGAACGGCATGACGGGCATTGAAGTCGCGTCGGACAACGATTCCTTCCACATCACGGGCATGGGCTTTGTGTATCTTGAGCACGCACTCATAGTCCGCGGCGCCGATGCCCTGCGTGTCCACGACAACATGATCGCCGAATGCGGCAGCTGCGTTGAACTTACCGGCGCCGGACAGGCAACAATCGTCAGCAACAACCTCATGGGAGCCGGCCCGGAGGGGGCCACCCTGCTGGCGGAGAACCACGAGGGTCTGCTCATCATCGGCAACAACCTGTTTCCCCGGGGCCGGAGCCTGGTCGAGCTGACTGGCTGCAACAGGTGCTCGGTATCTTCGAACAGGTTCCAGGGTTTCTCCCCCGGCATGATGCGGCTCACCAACAACTGCAAGGAAAACCTGATCACGGGCAATCACTTCCGCCGGGGCATGGAGGGCTTCCCGCCGTTCCTCGGTAGATCCAATGGCCTGGACGATCTGTACGGAGTGGTTCATATCGAGGGCGACAACAACCTCTTCTCCAATAACCTCATCGCCTACGACGTCTCGCCCGACAAGGTTGTACCGGCGAACGCCCAGCCCACAATGGTCCTCATCGCCGGGGGCAACAGCAACGTGGTGACCAGTACCCATGTGG
Organism: Arthrobacter sp. NQ7; assembly: GCF_029581595.2. NCBI lineage: Bacteria > Bacillati > Actinomycetota > Actinomycetes > Micrococcales > Micrococcaceae > Arthrobacter > Arthrobacter sp. NQ7. Next base: position 146,666 of record NZ_JARFXU020000004.1, read on the forward strand.
TGAGCAACGTTGAAGCCCAGCACGTCGTCCTGGACGCTTCCACGGTCCGGTCGAAGGTGCTGGACAGTGGCCCCGCTTCCACGGTCACTTCCTACAGCGGCGATACTGCCATCCGGCCTACACCTTAACTGGAAACAGTACAGCCGCCTTCGCTGCCAACCAGGTGGAAGTGAAGACGGCTGTACTGAGGCCAAAACGCACCCGGACCAAGAGGAGCAGGGGATCCGGGTGGAGTTCCCTTGCCCGGCTCCCGGCTTGGCGGCCGAGGAGGGTCTTCTTCGACCCTTTGGTCCTTGACGTAGCCGTACCTTTCCTATTGCCGGCTAGGCCAACCTCGCCAGGGTCACGGCTTGGCGCTCGTGGCGCCGCCGTCGAGGCCCTGGGGCGGCGCGAGGTCCATTTCGAGCAGTGGGACCACTCTGGATTTGGTCTTGTAGCGGTGAATCAGCCACAGGGCGAGGAAGATGGGCAGCCCAATATAGGAGGAGAGCACCTCTGCTGTTCGTCCGGCCAAGACAGCTTCATAGTTTTGTCCTGCAATTACCAGGATCAGCAAAGCGAAGGCCAACAGGGGGCCGACAGGGAAAAGGGCAGCTTTGTACGGCAGGTCCTGGACGTTGTTTCCCTGGGCCAGGAAACCACGCCTGAAGCGATAGTGCGAGAGGGCAATCCCCGCCCACACGATGAAGCCACACAGGCCCGACATGTTCAGGAGCCAGGAGTAGGCGGTGCCTTGGCCGATCAGCGCGGAGAGGAACCCGAACAAACCCACCGCCGCGGTGGCCAACAGGGCCGGGATTGGCACTCCGCGTGCATTAAGTAGTCCGAAGATCTTCGGGGCCATGCCGTCGTGGGCCATGGCGTGAAGCATGCGGGTTGAGGCGTAGAGTCCGGAGTTGCCCGCCGACAGGATGGCGGTCAGGATCACTGCGTTCATTAGGGCAGCCGCGAAGGCGACGCCGGCACGGGAGAAGACCAGGGTAAATGGCGACGACGCTACGTCGGCTTCGCCGGAAGCCAGCAGGCTCGGATCCGTGAAAGGAATCAGGCATCCGATGATGAATATGGCACCGATGTAGAACAGCATGATGCGCCAAAACACGGTGCGGATGGCCTTCGGCACCTCGCGCCGCGGGTTCTTGGCTTCGCCTGCTGCGACACCCACCAGCTCGGTCCCTTGAAAAGAGAAGCCGGCGACCATGAAGACTGAGATTATCGAAACCCAGCCCCCGTGGAACACGTCACCGCGGTTTTCCCAGTTACTCAGCCCCGGGGAGTTGTCGCCGAGGATGCCGAAAATCATCAGCACCCCTGCGATCAGGAAGAGCACCACCGCGCCCACTTTTACCGCCGAGAGCCAGAACTCCGACTCGCCGAATGACTTTGCCGAGAGGGCGTTGAGGCCGGTCAGCATCACCAGGAAGATCCCCGCCCAGACCCATCCCGGCACACCTGGAAACCAGAAGTCCATGATGATTCCTGCCGCCACCAGTTCCGCCGCTACCGTGATGGCCCAGTTGAACCAGTAGTTCCAGCCGATCGCGAAGCCAAAAGACGGCGAGACGAAGCGGGTGGCAAAAGACTGGAAGGAGCCGGCGACTGGTATCCGGGCCGACATTTCGCCCAGTGACTGCATTGTCAGGAATACCATCAGGCCCACCAACGCGTAGGCAACGAGGGCGCCGCCGGGCCCAGCCTGTGAAATGGTGCTGCCCGAGGCTACGAACAGGCCGGTACCGATCGCGCCGCCGATGGCGATCATCTGCAGATGACGGCTGGTGAGCCCGCGTCTGAGCCCGTTCGTGGTGACAGCGGACCCGGGAGCCGACGTTTCCGTGGGGGAAGGTGCGTGCTGCGCTGCTGCGTCGTCCTTGACGTCAAGGGAAGTCCCACCAACAGGTGTCATGCCGTACCCCCCACGTGGAGTGGCGTGCCCAAGTCGAGGATTGCCATGTTGGCAGCTCGATCAGTGCAGGCAACGGTGACTGACGTGTCGAGCGGGCGGACCGGCAGCTTTCCACGGGTTCCGGTATAGGGACTGAAGTCCCTGGCCGGAGTGAGCGTGGCCGGGACTGAATCCGGGCCAATGCCAGGGGTCCGGCGGGAAAGGTTCCGATTGATTTCGAGCGCGTGGGAGCAAAGCCTCATAGTGCCTCCGAAAAGGTAGGTGCGGTGGATTCAGCCTTCCGGCGCTCCTGGGCGGGAAGGATGGTGATCAAGCTAACACATGTAAATGGAGGGACAGTTGGTGAAATGTTTGTTGCACTGCATAGCAGCCAACCTCTTATGCGTGACCAGCCGGCGGGAGGACTGAGCATAAGAGTTGCTGATCTTATTCAGCGTGAGAACAAGTGCAGTTGTCGAGCTGATAAGGGCTCATCCCGGCATGGAGCTGTACTGGCGCCACCAAATTCAAAAGACGACGCTCACACCTGATGGCGCCGGGGCGGGGACGCTCTTCTTCAGGAAGCGCGGGCCTATCGGCTTCCCGCATCCGGTACTTGCTGCAGCTCACGCGCGGTCCGGCGGGAGCTGGCGTTGGGTTCTTCCAGGGCGGCAACCATGCGACCAACTTGAATAACTGCGGCCCTGATCTTTACGGGATCGCTGATGGTCAAGAATTGGAGCATCAGACCATCCAGTGCAGCGAAGATGGCAAGGGCAACCGCGTTGTCTGCGGGCAGGCCCCGCTGCTGTAGAGCTTCTTCAACAGTCCGCATGTAGTTGGCGTAAAGCCGTTCCACCAGGCGCCGCACCTCCGGGTTTCGCCGGGATTCCAGCAGCATCTCAAATTGGAAGAGTTGCAGTTCCGGCTCGGCGGACACTGTCTTGATGAGCGAGTCGGCAAAATCGTCGTCAAAGTCGGCGATCCGCTCAAGGCCGGTCTCTTCAATTGACCGTTGTACAGCCCATTCCATGGTGGCAGCCAGGAGGCCTTCGATCGAGCCGAAATGGTGCCGGATGAGGGTGTGGTTGACGCCGGCACGGCCCGCTACCGAACGATAGCTGATCCCCTTCAGCCCCCGCTCCCCCACCACGGCAATGACTGCCGAGAGCAATGCTTCGCGTCCATCCCCGTAGGGCAAGCGGATCGAAGGCTGAGGCTGGGTCATCCACTAAGTCTAGTTCCCGCAACTGGTCGACAGGGAGACGTTGACACCACGAACTATACAAACGTATAGTTCTTGGTGTGGCCGAGGTCACTTACAGCTTTGCTCGATTGCTATCAGCTTCTTCCCCGGATTGTTCGGCGCACTGACGCGCAGAAACAGGGGCACCATTTCTCCCGCACCGGCCCAACGCCCGTGCACTCCCGAAAGAGCCATCGCATGAATCAAGAATCAGTCGACGTACCGACGAGCATTGGGTTGGAAGAGCGCGGGGACTCCGCCGGTCCGATGGGTTTGAGAGCCAACAAACTTGGCGTCCTTGCCATTGCCTTTTTCGCCATTGCCGCGGCAGCGCCCATGGCTGCCGTGGTGGGCGCCAGTCCGGTCCTGTTCTCTGCCTCTGGGGCCGGAACACCGGTCATCTACGTTATTGCTGCGTTGCTTGTTGCCCTCTTCTCCGTCGGCTACCTCCGAATGAGCCGGTACATTACCAACGCCGGTGGTTTTGTCGCATACATGGCCAAAGGGCTCGGAACGAAATGGGCGACCGGTGGTGCTGGGATTGCCATCGTGACCTACCTCAGCCTGCAAATCGGGCTGTGGTCCCAGTTCGGCGTCTTCGCCCAGCTCCTGATTGAAGGAATCACCGGTCTTAACATCCCGGTCTACCTCTGGATCGCCGTGCTGCTCGCAGTAGTGACCGCGCTGACCATGCGCGGAGTCGACGCCAGCCTCAAAGTGCTGGGAGTTCTCATTGTCGGCGAGGCCTTTGCAGTCGCTGCCCTGGTGGTGTCCCTCATCGCCCAAAAGGGCATCAGCATCTTCACCTTCGATGGCTTCAATGGTTCCAACGTCTTCGGACCCGGCCTGGGAATCTCCCTGCTCTTTGCGTTCGCCTGCTTCACCAGCTTTGAAGCAACGGTCGTCTTCGCCGAAGAAGCAAAAGAACCCCGCCGCACTATTCCCCGCGCCGCCTATTTCGTCATCGCCTTTGTGGGCATCTTCTACACCATGTCCACATGGGCCATCAGCGGCGCCATCGGCATCGACAACATCCAGACCGTCGCCACGGACAACCCCGCCGGCATGATCTTCGACCTGGCCGAGACCAGCGCAGGCTACTGGCTGAGCATGACCATGCAGATCCTGGTAGTTACCAGCTTCCTGGCCATGCTCCTCGGCCTCGCCAACATGTTCTCCCGCTACCTCTTCTCCCTTGGCCGCGCCGGCGCTTTGCCTCAGAAGCTTTCCGCCGTCTCCAAGACCGGGGCCCCGCACGTGGCCGGGTTCATCAACGGAGTCGTCGTCCTCGCCGTCATCAGCATCTTCCTGCTCGCAGGAGCTGACCCCATCACCACCGTCTTCTCCTGGTTCGTCGCCCTGGGAACAGCCGGCTTCATCACCATCCTGCTGGTGACCTCAGCCGCGATAGTGCTCTTCTTCGCCAGGAACGGCATGCGGGACAACCTCTGGGTCACGGTCATCGCACCCTCCCTGTCATTCCTCGCATTCATCGTCATCGGATACCTGACGCTGGATAACTACGACGCCCTGCTCGGCGGCGCCGGCGGCGTTGCACGCTGGCTTCTGCTCGGTATCCCCCTCTTCTTCGTGGCCGGAATCGCCCGGGGAGCACAAAAGCCCTCGATCAACTTCGCCGCGGTCATCGGCTGACCCAGCCGCACAACCTGTCCCCACACAATAAAAAGAACAAGGAACACACCATGACTTCAACCGACATTCAGGACTACATCCCCGAAGAGGAGTGGCCCCCGGTTTCCGCCATGCTCGAAGGCTTCGGCGACCAGACACTCCCCGCCTCGCACGCCCTCACCGGGACCGCCCTGAGCATCCCGGCCGAAGACGGTGTCGATGAGTACACCTTCGACACCGAATCCTCCCTGACCTGGACCACGCAGCGCGGCCAGGAGAAGACCAGCGCAACAGCAGGCTACAAAGCCATCGAAGCCCGGCCCGGGATCTTCATCATCGACTCCGTCCGGGGTGAGGGGCCCGCAGCAGAAAACGTCACCATTATCTGGGACCGGAACACCGGCGCGGTGACCTCCGGCGTATCGCGCTTCGTTCTCGTGGGCGACCGCACCCGGAGCACCACCGACTTCAGCCAAACCAACAGCAACGGCTCAGCGGCACGGCACGAACGCTCGTCCGGGCTGGTCGGCAAGCGGATCTTCTACCGTTACAGCGACGTCGAATCCTATGAACACATCTATCTGAATCCAGGCACCTTCACCTGGAACTGCGTCCGCGGCGGCGAGGCGGGCCTGGCGGACACCGACCGGTGCATGACGTGGGAAGCAGCAGAGGGTCTCTTCATCTTCTTCTGGACCGAAAAAGTCATGTGCGTTGAAGCTGTCCTGCTTGTGGACCTGCGCGAACAGCGCTCCATCGGACGCATGTTCGGCTGGGATGACCCCGCCAAAGAACCGGTCATCCTGCCCTTCAACTCCCGGCTCAGCGTTCTGAACACCACCGAGTACCCCCAGGACACCAACAAGCACTAGCCCCGAAGGGGATGTCCGGACCTGCGCCGGACATCCCCGGGCAAAGGACAACGAGCGAAACCGGCAACGACACTCAGCCGGCAACCAACATAAACGGAGACTTTTAATGGATATCCAGCTGCGTGACCGCGTGGTCATGGTGACAGGCGGCGCATCAGGGATAGGCCGGGCCTGCGTTGACCTTCTGGCCTCCGAGGGCGCAAACATCCTCATCGTCGACCGCAACCCCGACGGCGCCGCCGCGGCAGAACAGCTCCGCAACGACGGACGCCAGGTTTCCTTCGTCCAGGCCGATCTCACCGTCGAAGCAGATGTCCGGATGCTCGCCGAAGCGGTGGAGGACCTCTACGGTGGACTGGACTCCGTCATTGCCTGCGCCGGTATCTCCGGCCCGGTGGGACAAAACGCAACAGACGTGTCCGCCGAGGACTGGGACCGTGTCATGGCAGTCAACGTCCGCGGGAACTTCCTGCTTGCCAAGTACTGCGTCCCCCTACTGCGTGACAGCGCCGTGGCGTCCATGGTGTTCCTCGGTTCGGACTCAGCGTTCGTCGCCTACGAAGGCATGGCCCCCTACACCGCATCCAAGGGGGCAGTGGTGATGCTAACGAAGGCACTCGCCGTGGACCACCCACAGATCCGGTTCAACTGCCTGTGCCCAGGCATCGTGGACACCCCCATGTCCCGCGCAGACCTCGGCTTCGACGACGGCTTCGCCGGCTCAGGCCTTCCCGTCATCGAACCCCGGCAGATCGCAGGACACGCCCTGTTCCTCGCCTCACCCGTCAGTGCCCCCGTCAACGGCACAACCCTGATCGCCGACTTTGGCTACATCGCCCGCTCGGCACAGCCCTCACTGGACTTCAGCGCCAGCCCCTCAACCTAACCCGATAACACTGCAGGGAGCGTCCCTGCTCGAAGAGGAGTACCCCTTGGAAACCTATGAATCCCTGCTTGCCAGCCTCGCTCCACAGGCTGGTGAATCCCGGACGATTTTCGATCCCGCCACAGGCACCGCGGTTGGTGAAGCGCCCGTCCACACGCTCGAGAACCTGGAACAGGCCGTCTCCGCAGCCGTCGCAGCGCAGCCGGCATGGGCCGCGACGGGCCACGACGCCCGGTCCGCCGCGCTCCTAAGAGCAGCCGACGCCGTCGAACGCTCCGCCGAGGAACTCGCCCAGCTGCTCTCCCGCGAGCAGGGCAAACCCCTCAACGGCCCCAATGCCCGCTTCGAAGTCGGCGCCTGCGCCGCGTGGCTGAGGGCTGCCGCCACCACGCCGCTGGAGCCGGAAATCGTCGTGGACGACGGCGAAACGCGCGCAGAGCTGCACTACCGGCCCATCGGCGTCGTCGGAGCCATCGGTCCGTGGAACTGGCCCATGATGATCACCACCTGGCAGATCGCGCCAGCCCTGCGGATGGGCAATGCCGTCGTGGTCAAACCATCAAAAATGACCCCGCTCTCCGTCCTGGCACTGCTCAAGGTCATCAACGAGGAGCTACCGGAAGGAATTCTGACCGGCATCTCCGGTGACCGGACCGTTGGCGCCCGTTTGGCCGAGCACCCGGCTGTCGGGAAGGTGATGTTCACCGGCTCCACCGCAGCCGGCAAGGAAATCATCAAGTCTTCCGCCGATACGGTCAAGCGGCTCACACTGGAGCTGGGCGGAAACGACGCCGGCATCGTCCTGCCCGACGCCGATCCCAAGACCATCGCCGAAGGTCTGTTCTGGGGCGCCTTCATCAACACCGGCCAAACCTGCGCCGCGCTCAAGCGCCTCTACGTCCACGACGACATCTACGACGCCGTCTGCGACGAACTCACCGCCGTGGCCAAGGCCATGCCGATGGGCAACGGCCTGGACGAAAACAACGTCCTGGGTCCACTGCAGAACAAGGCACAGTACGACGTCGTAGCGAACCTTGTGGAGGCAGCGAAGGCTTCCGGAGCACGCATCCTCCTCGGCGGGAACCCGGACATGGACCAGCCCGGCTACTTCTACCCCACGACGCTTGTGGCGGACATCGACAACGACAACCCTCTGGTCGCCGAAGAACAGTTCGGCCCCGCCCTGCCCATCATCCGCTACAGCACGCTGGACGAAGCCATCGAGAAGGCCAACGCCCTCGACGTCGGCCTCGGCGCCTCCGTCTGGTCCTCCAACCTGCCGGCAGCCCGCGAAGTCGCCGCCCGCATCGAAGCCGGGACCGTATGGATCAACCGGCACGGCGCCGTCGACCCACGTATCCCCTTTGGCGGCGCCAAGCAGTCAGGCTACGGTCTGGAATTCGGCGTCGAAGGGCTCAAGCACCTCGGCGTCCCGCAGGTCATCAACGGCTAGACCACCTGCAAAAGGAGTGATACCCGCTCGCCGAAGCGCGGGTATCACTCCTTTAAATAGGGTCGACATCTCCAACCAAACCCAAAGGAGCCAGAGTGGGCAATCAACCAGTAGCCATAGTCACAGGAGGAGGATCCGGAATTGGGAGCGCAACGGCCCATCAGCTCCGGGCCGACGGATGGGAAGTAATCATTTCAGGCCGGCGTCCCGAACCCTTGCAATTGATTGCCGACCAAACCGGGGCAGTTCCAGTGGTGGCGGATACTTACGCCCAATCTGATGTTACGAAGCTGGTTGAGTCGGCCCTCGAACGGTTCGGATCCTTGGATGGACTGGTCCTAAACGCCGGGGTCGTGCGGGCGGGATCAGCTGGGGAACTGACAGATCAGGCCTGGGACGAAATGATGAGTACCAACCTCACAGGGCCCTTCCGGCTCGCACGCAAAGCGCTGCCGCACCTGCTGGCATCCCGCGGAGCTATCGTCGGTGTCGCGTCGGCGGCGGCGCTGCGGGCCACACGTGGAATTGCCGGCTACAGTGCAAGCAAGGCGGGGCTGACGATGCTCATGCAGTCCATTGCCGTGGACTACGGCCCGTTGGGTGTCAGGGCGAATGCGATTTGCCCCGGCTGGGCCCGGACTGAGATGGCGGACATGGAAATGAAGGAGTACGGGGCGGATCTGGGTCTGAGTCCTGAAGAGGCTTATCGGACTGCCACATCCTTCGTTCCGGCCCGCAGACCCGCCGAAGCAACCGAAATAGCCCAGGTCATCTCTTGGCTTCTCTCGGACAAAGCCTCCTACATCACCTCAGCCGTCGTCCCCGTCGACGGCGGGATGATCTCCGTCGATCCCGGGAGCCTGGGATTCGCGGCCCGGACAGCGGCAGAGCCCGCGAACCAAGGAACCGCATAACCTCCAGACGAGCTATCCGGCCTTCATTGCAGGAGTTCCCGGCTGCCCGCCGCGCGAGTTCCACAGGTAACGATGGCAGCTTTTATATCGGCAGCCAGAGTTCTGGACCGGCCACCCACACACTTGGATAGGCCAACGCGGCGCCAAGACTCGGTAACCAGCCGTCAGGGCGACGCGACCCGCAAGGTTCGTGAACAAGTTAGACGCAAGATCGCCTCTGACGAGGCGATCTGTCCTGCCCGAGGTGGGACTCGAACTGCATTCCTGGCCGTGCAAACACTGGGAAGCCGGTGAAACATGCGGAATCCGGAGCAATACGATAGCTCTGAACAACAGTCCAAGACGAAGAGTGTTGACATTGTTCACACACTCCTTGAAAACCGCAATGACGCAACTTGCACGCCCACTGGCGCTGCATCACGACGGCCAGTTGGAGAGTAAATCCCCCCGGAAGGCCGCCATAACAATAGATGCCAGTCGTGCCAAGAAGTCCACGAGAACCGGCTGACGTCTTTCCGCCCGGCGAGATAGCTGGGCGTGCCTCCGCGCAACCAGGGCCATAGTTGCAGTGCGACGGAAGGTCCATTATCGGCACGGTCATACAGGTGGGAGAGAGGCCTCGAGAGGGGGTTGGGGCGCGAAGTGTGACACGGGATCGGCGGCTTGAGCCGGGGAGGAAACCTGTTCCGACTTCAGGCAGTTTGGGCGGCTCCCGGAAGCGGCGCCTTTGGCCCAACCGTGACCGCATCCGCAGACTTCAGCTTCAGCTCGAGCGACTTCACCAGGACGTCCAAGGGCTGGGTGATATCGCCAATCACATGGGCCTCGTCCCCTTCCAGCTCCTCCAGCGCAGCGAACTGGGAGTCCAGCAGCGTGCGCGGCATGAATTCATGGCAACGGGCGTCCATCCTGGCGCCGATAGTGTCGGGAGTGCCAACCAAGTGGATGAAGACAACATCCGGGGCGTAATTGCGCAACAAGTCCCTGTACCGGCGCTTCAATGCCGAACAGGCCACAATCGGCGGGACTCCCCCGCCGCCGGCCTCCTTTCTTGCAAGCAACTCCCCCAGCCGGCCCAGCCACGGCTCCCGGTCTGCGTCCGTGAGCGGAATCCCGGCGGCCATCTTTTCCTTGTTGGCTGCGGGGTGGAAGTCGTCGCCATCGAAAAACGGCTTGCCCAGACGCTGGCCCAGGAGGGCGCCAACGGTGGACTTCCCGCAACCAGAGACCCCCATCACCACCAGCGGAGGTAGCTGCCCGCTCATTGAACGTCCCCGTCGCTGAAGCTGAGGAGGACCTTGCCGGAGGCTGTGGAGTCCTTCGCTACGTCGAAGGCGTGCACTGCGTCGGCCAGCGGGAACTGGTGGGTGATGACGGGCTCGATGTGCAGGGACCCGTCCGCGAGGGCGGCGATGACCTGGTCGATCTCGTCGTTGAAGCGGAACGAGCCTCGGAGATCCAGTTCGCGGGCGATCGCCAATGAGATGGGGACGGGTTGCATTCCGGTGGGCAGCAGGCCCACCATCACCACGGTGCCGCCGCGGACCGCGCCGTTGATGGCGGAGGCGAGGCCGTGGTGGTTGCCGGAGGATTCGATCACGACGTCGGCCTCGACGGCGGCGATGGCTTCGGTATCGGCGGCGTTGATCACCTCATTTGCGCCGACGGCCTTGGCGATCTCCAGGGGCTTGGGATGGAGGTCGACGGCGGTGATCCGGGCCGCGCCGGCGCGTTTGAGGACGGCGACGGCGAGGGCCCCGATAGGCCCGGAGCCGATGACCAGCGCGCTCTTTCCGCGGACGTCACCGGCGCGGTTCACGGCGTGCCAGGCGACGGACGCCGGTTCGATCAGGGCCGCGGTGCGCAGGTCCATGCCTGCCGGGAGGGGCCGGAGCATCCGCACCGGCAGGGTGACGTACCGGCTGAACGCGCCGTCGGTGTGCGGGTAGCGGGCCGCGCTGCCCAGGTAGGTGCAGCCCGGGGACAGGTTGGGCCGGTCCGCCGGGTACCGGGCGGCCCCTGGGCCCGGGGTGGCCGGGTGGACGGCGACGGCCCTGCCCACGGCCGGGCCGGACCCGTCAGCCGCGGCCCGGACGACGGTCCCGGAAATTTCATGGCCGAGCACCAGCGGGGCCTTCAGGATCGACTCCCCGGCCGCACCATGCAACCAGTAATGCAGGTCCGAGCCGCAGATCCCTCCGAACGCGACCTCCACCACCGCCTCATCGGGCGCTGGTTGGGGCAGCGGCACTTGGTCGATGCGCAGGTCACCAGCGGCGTGCGCCACCAGGGCCGGGCCGGAGGCAGGAAGGTTCCCAGTTTGCAGAGTCATCAGACCACCACCGTCATTCCGCCATCAATGAAGATGGTTTGCCCGTTCACGAAGTTCGACCCGTCCGATGCCAGCCACACCACCGGGCCCGCGAGGTCCTGGACGGTGCCCCAGCGGTGCGCCGGGGTCCGGCCCAGGATCCAGGAGTTGAACTCTTCATCGTCGACCAGGTTCTGGGTCATTTCGGTGTGGATGTAGCCGGGAGCGAGGGCGTTGATCTGCAGCCCGGAGGCTGCCCATTCTGCGGTCATGGCGCGGGTGAGGTTCCGCAGTCCGCCCTTCGCCGCCACATAAGGGGCGATCGTTGGCCGGGCCAGGTCCGTTTGGACGGAGCAGATGTTGATGATCTTGCCCCGGCCCCGGGTGATCATGTGGCGTGCGGCTTCGCGGCCCACCAGGAACGCGCTGGTCAGGTCCGTGGAGAGCACCCGTTCCCAGTCCGCGACGTCCAGGTCCAGCATCGGCACGCGGTGCTGGATCCCGGCATTGTTCACCAGGATCTCCAGCGGACCCACGTTCTCTTCGATCCAGGCGATGCTGCGGGCGGCGGCGTCTCCGTCGGTGACGTCAAAGGCAATGCTGTGCACCCGGCCGGGCGGATAATCGGCCGCGAGCGCCGTTTCGGCTTCCTTCAGCCGCTCGGGGTTGACGCCGTTGAGCACTACCGTTGCTCCGGCATCAGCCAACGCCCGAGCCAGGGACGAACCGATACCCCGGCTCGAACCCGTCACCAGGGCAACCCGCCCGGTCAGATCAAAAAGGGCGCTCATGCGAACGGCCCCTGCTGGACGAGGTTGGCCGGCGTTTCGCCGGCGGCGAGGGCCTCAAGCTGGCGCTTCAGGAGCTTGAGGATCCGTGGTTCAAAGGCTGAGGCATTACCGCCAATGTGAGGGGTAATCAGCGCGTTTTCCGCGGACCACAACGGGTGGCCAGCGGGCAGCGGTTCGGGATCGACGACGTCAATGGCGCACTGCAGGCGGCCGGACAACACTTCCCGGGTCAGGGCGTCGGTGTCCACCACTGCGCCGCGGCCCACGTTCACCACAAGGGCGCCGTCTGGCAGGGCGGCCAGAACGTCCGGGCCCACCAGGTGGTGGCTCTTGTCGTTCAGCGGCAGGACGGAAACCAGGATGTCGTGGTCCCCGGCAAGGGCCACCAGTTCGTCCGGGCCGTGGACCTGCCCGTCCGCGTCAGTGCGGGAAGTGCTTCCCACCCGGGTGATGGTGACTTCGAAGGGCTCCAGACGGCGGGCGAGTTCCTTGCCGATGCCCCCAATGCCCAGCAGCAGGACCTTGCGGTCCGCCAGGGACTGGCGGCGCTGCGGCTTCCAGCTTTCAATCTGCTGGTCCTTGACGGCCTGGTCGATGCCCCGCAGCTTGGCCAGAATGAGCCCCACGGCCAGCTCAGCGGTGGCAGCTGCGTGGACGCCTGAGGCGTTTGCCACCGCGGCACCCGGACCGGCAGCCTCGCGGACGCCGTCGTACCCTGTCGACTGAGTCTGCACGAACTTAAGGTCCTGGACCTCCCCAAGGGAACCCAGCACTGCCCCCGCGTCGATGTACGGCAGGATGACGCCGTCGATTCCACCCAGCTCCTCCCCCGGTTCGTCCTTCATGTCCCACACCACGCCCCGCAGGCCTTTGGGAAGTGGCGAGAGGTCAGCCAGGAGCTGGGGGTCCGGGAAACTAATGGTTCGTACTAACTGCATCGTGAGGGCCTATCGGTTGGGCGGTGGAAAGGTAGTTCCCGGGTTTGGGCGTCGCGGGGTGGCTTTAGTCGGAGTCCCCGCGGCGGTCGAAGGTGAGGCCGCCGGGGACCTGGAAGGTGGGCATGAGTTCCAGCATGCCCACGTTTACGTGCCGCGGGGTTTCAATGGCGTAGTCCAGGGCGTTGACGATGTCGTCGGTGGTCAGCGACTCGTAGCCTTCGTAGTAGGTTTGCCAGGCTTCTTCCATGGCCTCGGGGCTGCCGCCCATATTCCGGCCAAAGATCTCTGTTTCCACGCGGCCTGGGCAGATTTCGGTGATGCGGATCCGCTTGCCCACGGTGTCGTTGCGGAGCTGGCGGGAGATCTGGTGCACCGCGGCCTTGGTCGCGTGGTAAACGGTGTGGCCGTAAAAGTTGTAGGTACCGGCGATGGAGCTGATGTTGACCACATGGCCGAGATCCCGTTCCACCATGCCGGGCAGCACCAGCCTGGTCAGCTGCAGCAGCCCGCGAAGGTTGACGTCGATGAGTTCATCGATGTCCTGCTCGGAGGAATCCAGGATGTTGCCCGGCCTCGAGACGCCGGCGCAGTTCACCAGGACATCCACTTTCAGGTCATTGACGACGGCGGACAAGGCGGCGGTGTCGGTCAGGTCCACCACGTGCGGGACTGCTCCGGTGCGGTCGGCAAGCTCGGTGAGGCGTTCCTCGTTGCGGGCCACCGCGTGGACGGTGAGGCCGCGCTTAGCCAGCCGCTCGGCGATGGCGGCGCCCATGCCGGTGGATGCACCGGTGACGAGGGCGGTGGTGTAGTCAGAAAAAGGCATTGGTACTCCAAAGTGGTGGAATTCGGGCGGGCTTTTGTGTTCGGCAATGGGTTGGACGTAGGAGCCCGGGTTGGCAGGGGTTATGGATCGCGCAGCGGTTCGTGGGCGCTGTCCTTGGCGGTGGGAAAAGCGTTCATAATGATCAGGCTCCTGACGCTGAGGGGAGTTCATGCCAGCGCTGGCCGGCGCCGATGCCGAGGAGTCCGAAGACTGTGTTGATAGTGTTCCGGAGCCTGTCCAGTTCAAGGCAGGCGGCGCGGTGCATGGCTGTTGCTTCAGCCACGCCGGTCTTTCTAAAGGTGATGGTGTGTCCGGGCCTGGCTTGCGCCAGAATGTCCAGTGAGCGGCTCGTGACTACCGCCAGGACCGGGTAGCCCGCCGTCACGCCGCGTCCCCGGTGCAGCACCAGCAGCTCCTCCCGGGACGGGACCTCGATGGCCCCGACCGGAACACCGCGGGAGAGCACTTCGGACGTGAGCTGACGCTCCGGAAGAGCACCACCGAGCCGGAGCCCAATGTGGTTGCTGCGGGGGCTCACGGTGTACTCCGTGGTGAACAGCAGGTCCGCCGTGTCACCAAATTCCGCCACGTCCGGCCCGTCCGTGACATTGATGACCGGGTTGGTGGTGAAGGCGGGTTTGGTGAGCCCGAGCCGGAACAGCGGCAGGCCAAAGTATGGCTGGGTGATGGGCGCTGTGGTCTTCCGGGTTTCCAAGCGGAAGCCCTCGGCGAGCTTCAGTCCGAAGCCCACGACAGTGTCAGGGGCGCAGCTGCCGAGCAGGCTGGGGACCGTGAAGGATCCGTGGACGGCGATGTAGGCGCGCAGCCCGGTCCGGATTCCCCGAACGGCCACGACTTCGCCGGCCCGGACGGACACCGGCTCCCATTGCGGGCATTCGCGGCCGCCCACCGTGAGGTCCAGAGGCGCTCCGGTGACGGCGATCAGCAGGTCGGTTGTGGCGCGCATCCGGAAGTCCAGCGCAGTGAGTTCCAGTAGCGGGTCGTTGTCTTCGTTGCCGGCAAGGATGTTCGCGGCCTTGGCCGAGAATTGGTCTAGGGCCCCGTTAACCGGCAGCCCGAACGCCGGACCCTTCGTCCGGCCGAGGTCGGTGACCACGGAGTGGCCGGGCTGCAGGATGATCAGTGACCCGGTCATGGCCGTGCCTCCAGGAACTGGCCCGCGAAGTTTCCGAAGTCCTCCGCGGGAATGCGGTAGAAGCGCAGTTCGTCACCCGGAACATAAGGCACCAAGGGTTCGCGTGCCGGGTCCAGGACTATTAAAGGGGTCTGCCCGATGACGCACCAGCCACCCGGAGCCACTGCGGGCGCGATCACCGCCTGGCGTCCGGCAACTGACACCGCACCCGCGGGAACGGACAGCCGCGGGTCCTTGAGCCTGGGCACGGGGACCGGGAAGTCGGGTCCGTCCATCATGGGAGATCCTGCCGGCGCCCCCAGGCAGCGGATGACGTAAGTTTTGGCCGTGTGCCGGGCGATGACGTCCTCAACGTCCAGGCCCTGGTGTTCCGCCACGCGGTCCAGGTCGGGCCCGTAGTCCCCGCCGTACACCACCGGCACCTCGAAGCGGCGCGGTTCCCGCATGGCGGTGCCGGTGAAGTCCAGCTGGCGCATGCCCAGGAGAACGAACGCCCGGACCTGGCGCGCGGAGGTGAGGTAGGGGTCGAATTCAACCAGGACGGAGTCGTAGGTGGGAACGGCGCCGTAAATGCCGTCGACGCCGGCCGTGGCCAGCCAGCCGGCGAGGGAGTGGACAGTGGACCAGTTCGCTTCCGCGTCACCCGATCGTGCCACCACGCGCAGGGCGGCGTCACCGGATTCGAAAATATCCAGCGCTGTGGGCGTTGTCGTAGTGGTCATCGTCAGGACACCTTTTGCTTTGCGGCGAGCACCTCTGCCAACGGGGCGATGGTGACGCCCGCGGCAATAAGTTCGCTGCGGATCAGGCGGGCCAGTTCGACGGCGCCAGGGTTGTCACCATGCAGCAGCACCGTGTCTGCCTGGATGGCGATGTCCCTGCCAGAGGCAGTCTCGATCAGCCCCTCACGTACCATCCGCACGGTGCGCTCGACGATGACGGCGGGGTCATGGATCACGGCGCCGGGCTCGCTGCGCGGCACCAGTGTGCCGTCATCCTGGTAGGCGCGGTCCGCGATGCCGACGATGGCCACCCGCAGGCCGCGCTCCGCGGCAGCCGTGGCGAGTTCACCATCCTGCGCCAGGATGATCAGGGCGGGATCCACGCGCACGGCGGCATCCGCCACTGCTCCCGCATAATCGGCGCGTGTCGCCACCAGGTTGCCCAGGCGGCCATGCGGGGCAAGGTGGGAGACGGAACCGCCGTGGTAAGTGGCAAACGCTGACAGGGCTCCCAGCTGGTAGATGACGTCGGTGCGGACTTCGTCGGCAGTGAGGTCCATGGCCCGTCGGCCGAAGCCGCGGAGGTCCGGGAAGCTCGGATGGGCGCCGATGCCAACTCCCTTCCTGACACATTCGGCCACCGTGGCGTCCATGATGTCGGGGTCCCCTGCGTGGAAGCCGCAGGCGATGTTGGCACTGGACACGATCTCCAGCAGGGCCTTGTCGTCACCGATCGAGTAGGCACCAAAACCTTCACCAAGATCCGCTACGAGATCAACTGTGGGCATTACGCGCCTCTCTCTGCCGGGTTACTGCGGGTGTAAATGAGTGTGGCATCGGAATCCGAGCCACACAAAGACGAATGCGGTATCCCCCTATAGGGAACAAATATGACCTTCACCGGTGCTATTGCCATCGCCCCAATGAACGTAAGGGACTATTGTTTCGTCACTGGAGCAATGATGCTGCCAATAAACTCTTACCCCGGCTTATGCACGAATCATATGCAGCCATCAAAATCGGCGATGGCTTGGCGGGGATAGAATGTTCTGGTCATTGGAAAGTCATCTGCAATTAACCTATGCCCGAGACTCGGATCACACAAAGACGTAATGCCTGTCCCGCCATAGCGCCAACGTATGACCCCGCATGCTGTGCCGTCCCCGCTGAAAGAGGAGCGCTATGGACACCCGGAAGCTGGCGTACTTCGTCAAGATCGTCGACTCAGGAAGCATTACCAAGGCGGCCGCCGCCCTCCACGTGGCCCAGCCCGCCCTGAGCCAGCAGGTGTCCTCCCTGGAAACGGAGCTGAAACAGCGGCTCCTGATCCGGAGCAAGCAAGGCGTGGAACCCACCGCCGCCGGCCATACCCTGTACCGGCATGCGCAGACCATCCTGCGGCTCGTGGAGCAGGCCAGGATAGATGTGGCAGCTTCAGGTGCTGCCCCCTCGGGGCGCGTCTCCATTGCCATCGCTCCGTACAGCATGGCCTCAAGCCTCACTCCCCGGATCATCAGCGAAGTGGGCCGCCGGTACCCGGACATCGTCCTGCACCTAACCGAGATCTACGGCGGTGTGCTCAGCGAGGCCATCAAGAACGGCCGGTTGGACATGGCCCTCATCTATGAACCAGGGCCCATCCGCGGGGTGCAGTTCACCACCCTCATCATCGAGGACCTGTATCTGATTGTGAACTCCCGCAGGGAACTCCCGGTAGAGGCCACAGCGGACACCATCACCCTGGAGGAGGCGGCTGCCGTGGGGCTCTTCCTGCCCGAACAAATCCACACGCTCCGGCAGGTGGTCCAGAAAGGCATCGAAAGCAAGGGCCTAAAGCTGAAGCTGGTGGGCGAAGTGGAATCGGTCCCCTCCCTCACCCGCCTGCTGCGCATGGACCTCGGGGCAACCATCCTGCCCAAGTCGGCAGCGGATGCCCTATTTCATGAGGAGGACTTCCGGGTCCTGCGGATCGTCGAACCCGCGCTGCAGTGCAAAATCGCACTGTGCACCCCCGACCATGAGCCCCTGTCCGAGGCCGGTTCAGCGGTCCTGCTGGTACTGAAGGAAATGCTCCAGGAAATGCTCCGTAGCAAATACCCGACCATTCCCGGTCGCTGACCGGACGGCACCATAAGGGAGGCTTATCAGGGCACTTTTGTTTTGTCTTATTCAGGGCCCAACCGAAGTCCTAGGATAAAAGCCATAAAGGTCCGCTCAAACAGCGTTCACCTCGGCAATAAATTTCCCGGAGCCCACCATGAAAAAGATCACCAGCCTGCAATACCGGAAAACTGCGGAAAGAAGAATCCAGCTCAAAGCAAGCACCGGTTCGCACTGCCCCACCAACGGTTTCTGGCGCCCGGAGGACGGCCCGTCCGCGGAGCCGGTGTTCGTGTTCGAGGGAAGCATGATGCCGCCGGGCAGGAGCGGCTCCACCATGTGGTACCTGGACGACTCGCAGGTGGGTCCGCCGGCCTATCTCCTGCCCGGCATGAACTAAGCAGCACGAGAGAAGCAAGAGGCAAAGCCCGGAGTTCCGAAAAGAACCCGGGCCTCTTGGTTTTAAAGAGAGTTGCTGCGTAACTGCCGTCACAACGAGGTTGTCATGACGGCCGCTACGCAGCAACTAACGAGTTACATCGCAGGCTGCAGTTCAGCATCCTCGACCAGCAGCCCCTTGGCCTTCAGCACATCGGTGAGCTTGCACAGCTCGATGGTAGTGCCGCCCTCCTTGTAGCGGCGGATGAGGTCGTCCTCGGCATCCACGCGTGCCTGGGACAGCTTAATGACTTCCTCGATCTCGTCCTTGCGGACCACCACCACACCGTCGGCGTCACCCAGCAGGACATCGCCAGGGTAGACAATCTCGTCACCGAACACCAGGGGATGGTTGATAGGCCCAATGGTTTCCTTGACGGTCCCCTTGATGCAGACGCTACCGGAGAACACCGGCAATCCGAGTTCGATCAGGTCCTTGGTGTCGCGGACGCCGGAGTCGGTGACCATTCCGGCCAGGCCTTTCGCCTTCATTGCATTGCCCAGTACGTCGCCGAACGTTCCGGCTTCCTCGTACTCACCGGCGGAGACCAGTACAACGTCGCCCTTCTGGGCGTAGTGAATGGCCACTTGGAGCATGAGGTTGTCCCGAGGCGCACAGACCACGGTGACGGCGGGTCCGCAGAAGGACATGCTGCGGTCGATAGGCTTAATCTTCGAGCTCAGTGCCCCCTTGCGGCCCTGCGCCTCGTGCACAGTGGCGGAGGAGAACTTGGAAAGACGCTGAATGGCGTCCTCCGAGGGCCGGTCGAATTTGGTCTTGACGTGGATCATTGGTGCTCCTGTTGTTGGAAGGCGTAGGCAAGGGGATAGTTGGGTCAGGCGAGCGCCGTGATGGCCTTTTCGATGGCAGCGATGGATTCCTCGATCACCGGCAGGCCGGTGGCGTAGGAGATCCGGAAGTATGGGCTCAGTCCATAGGCCGAACCCTGGATAACGGCAACAGACGCTGCTTCCAGCAGGTACAGCGTGAAGTCCTCGTCGTTGGTGATCTGCTTGCCATCGGGCGTCGTCTTGCCGATGACCCCAGCGCAGTTGACGTAGGCGTAAAAGGCGCCATCCGGCGTCGCGCACTGCAGGCCTTTGACGGCGTTCAGCCCGGTGATTGCCGCATCGCGCCGATCGCGGTATACCTGCACGCTTTCGCGGACGGATGCCTGGTCTCCGCTAAGTGCCGCGGCAGCAGCCGCCTGGCTGATGGAAGACGGGCAGGAGGACATCTGGGACTGCAGCTTGTTGATGGCAGCCACCAGGGGCCCCGGCCCACCGGCATAGCCCAGGCGCCATCCGGTCATTGCATAGGCCTTGGAAACGCCGTTGGTGACCAGCACCCGATCTTTGAGCTCGGGGGCAACGGCCACCAGACTGGTGATGGGCTCATCGCCGAAGTGGATCTCGTCGTAGATCTCATCGGTGAGGACGTAGACGGCCGGATAGTCCTTGAGGACGGCGGCCAGTCCGGCCAGTTCCTCACGGGAGTACACCGCTCCGGTGGGGTTGGAGGGCGTGTTGAGAATGACCCACTTGGTGCGCTCCGTCAGTGCTTCGGCAAGGGCCGTGGGGGTGAGCTTGAAACCAGTATCCTCCCGGCAGGAAACGATCACAGGGGTTCCTTCGTTGGCGAGCACCATGTCCGGGTAGGAGACCCAGTACGGTGCGGGGATGACCACCTCGTCGCCCTGGTTCAGTGTTGCCATGAATGCGGTGAAGATGACCTGCTTGCCGCCTCCGCCGATGGTGATCTCACCGGGCGCGTACTGCAGGCCGGTTTTGCGCTGCAGCGTCTGCAGGATGGCCTTTTGCAATTCAGGGGTCCCGGTCACCGACGTGTATTTGGTTTCACCCCGGCCGATGGCTGCGATGGCAGCGTCCTTAATGTGCTGCGGTGTATCAAAATCCGGCTCGCCGACCGTCAGGTCCAGGATCCGGCGTCCCTCGGCCTTGAGCTCCCGCACGCGGGCCGCCGCGGCAACGCTGGGTGAGGATTTGATACGGGTAACGCGTGATGCGGGCACGAATTCAGGCATGTTCTCTTCCAGGCTTCCGGTACGGATGAGGGTGGTTCATTCGAGCCTAGGGAAGGAGCCGTGCTCTTGGATAAGACCTAAAGTGCGTGGACAGATAAGCAGCCCTTATGACGGAGCAGGCCAGAACTTTCGCGTATTGCTCCACGCACTTTCGGTATTGCCTCCCAGGCTTGCCCGCGGCGTAACCTGCAGGGCGGAGAGACCTGAGGAAGGCACAGCGCCGGCGCCCGGCATGTTCCTTCCAGTCCGCCGGGACAAACGGCGGGAAGGTGCCCCTGCCGCTGGGAAGCCGCGTTGACATGGAGACACCGGCAACGAAAGACAAGGAGCAAAGGTGCCCGGTAGAGAGATTCAGGAACGGATACTTGCGCGTACGACCGGCACCGGGACGGGCGGGGCCGGCGTGGCCGCTTACCGGTACCGGGGCGTGCCGAAGCCGGACCCAGCCACTGCCCGCGCCCAGCAAGCCCTGGCCATGCTGGCCCAGCTGCGGACGACTATCGCGCTCCGGTCCAGCCGGGTGCGTGCCCTCACTGCCGAGCTGGGTGACTGCGTTGCCCAGGCCGTGTGTGACGGCGTAAAGGTTGCCGCCGTCGCACAGGCCGCGGGCGTGCCTGCCGCCAGTATCCGGTCTGCCGCGCTGGCACGCGGCGAGCTGTACCCGTCGGGCCAAACCCGAAACCGCCATCTGGACCTCATTGCAGGATTGGCCGCGGAGTTGGCGGCAGCCGAGGGCACCCGGAGTGCCGCAGAAGAAGAACGCACGCAGGTACTGGCCCTGGCCAGGAAATCCCGACTGCTTGACGACTACCAACTTGCCGGGGCAAGCGGCCTGAAATCCGACGAGATCCGCAAAGTGACCAGGGGCGTGGGCTTGCGCGTGGCTTAGCCGCAATGATCGTCCCGGCTGATCCGCTGCCCGCCGTCCTTCATCCCGTTGTCCCTTGCGGACGCCGGCGCAGACGAGTTCCGGCTTACTTCACGCCTCCGCTCTGGCGGCGATTGGCAACCAAGCGTAGCGTCTTTTCGAAGAGGCCGCGGCGAGCGCGGTGTCTGCTTGTGCGCCGCTTCGGTAGTCGCGGAGGAGGCCAGAATGGCGGGGTGGAATGCGGATACGGCGGCCGGTCCACTAGGGGCTGGCTCTGTGACGTTGGTCGAGGGCTCATCCTTCTGCATTTCGTCGTCCAACGGGGATATTCAGGCCGACCGTGCGCACGGCCTCTTCGTGGCTGACGTCAGGATCCTTTCTACCTGGCGACTCACGGTGAATGGACAGGCGCTTGAACCCCTTACAGCGGAGACAAAGGAGCCGTTCCGTGCCGCATTTGTTGCAAGGATCCCCCGGTCCGACGGCTACGCGGACAGCCCACTGATCGTGGAACGGCTGCGGGAAGTCGGGGCCGGCCTCCAGGAGCAGCTCACCGTCCATAACTACTCCCAGGAGCCGTCTGAGTGCCTCATCGTTCTGGAAACGGGGGCCGACTACGCGGACCTCTTCGAGGTGAAGGAGGCCCGTATCCGACGACAATGGGAGCAAACACGAGAATCCGACGGCGGGATGCTCACCATTCGGGGCAGTTGGCAGGACGTCCGCAAAGGCACCGCCATCCACGTACCAGGTGCCGACATATCCGGTAACACCGTCCAGTATCGGGTGTCCGTACCCGCTCATGGGCAATGGAGCACGGTCCTGACCGTTCTGCCCAGCAACGATGGAGCCCAAGCACCAGCTTTCACCCATTCCGAGGGGGATAGCCTGTCCCCCCCAGACCGTCGTCGACGGGAGTGGGTGGCGAAAATCCCCGTGCTGCAGGTAACCAACCGCTCCGTGGAACGGACCCTGCGCCGCAGTTATGAGGACCTGGGCGCTCTGCGGATCGAGGACCCCGACCATCCGGAGCGCGTGGTCGTCGCCGCCGGGGCACCCTGGTTCATGACCCTGTTCGGAAGGGACTCCTTGTGGGCCTCGGTGATGGCTATGCCGGTAGACCCTTCGCTGGCCTTGGGCACACTCCAGACCCTCGCCGACCGCCAAGGCACCGTGGTGGACCCCATAACGGAAGAGGAACCCGGCAAGATCCTCCACGAGGTCCGGCTCGATGTCTCCAGCGGTCTATCCCTGGGCGGCAAGTCGAACTACTACGGCAGCGTGGACGCCACTCCCCTGTTCCTGATGGTGCTCGGTGCGGTCAGTCGTTGGGGATTCGCCGCGGACACCATCAAGGCCCTGCTGCCCCACGCCGACCGCGCATTGGACTGGATCGTGAATTACGGCGACAAGGACGGCGACGGCTTCGTCGAGTACCAACGGCTCAACGACCAGGGGCTGGTCAATCAAGGCTGGAAAGACTCCTGGGACGGCATCAACTTTGCCGACGGCACCCTGGCCGAGCCACCAATCGCGCTCTGCGAGGTACAGGCCTACGTCTACGTCGCCTACCTGTCACGGGCATGGCTGGCCTACGAGGCCGGTGACATGGACTTGGGTAACGACCTCACCGATCGCGCTGCCCGGCTGAAGAAGCAGTTCAACGAGCAATTCTGGATCCCGGAGCGCGGGTACTACGCCATCGCGCTGGACGGCAGGAAACGGCAGGTTGATGCCTGTGCCTCGAACATGGGGCACTGCCTGCTTCAAGGCCTGATCGACGATGACAAAGCCCCGCAAGTTGCCGCGCACCTGATGTCACCGGAAATGTTCAGCGGCTGGGGCGTACGCACCCTGGCCAGCAACATGGGCGCCTACAACCCGGCCAGTTACCACAACGGGTCCGTCTGGCCCCACGACAACGCCATCATCACGGCCGGGCTCCTCCGGTACGGCTTCGTCGCCGAAGCGCAGAAGATCGCCACCGGGATAATGGACGCGGCAGAGTTCTCCGACGGCCGCCTCCCGGAACTGTTCTGCGGCTTCAGCCGGGACCACCTCGGCACTCCCGTTCCGTACCCCACCGCCTGCTCGCCTCAAGCCTGGGCAGCCACCGCACCCATCCAGATCGTGTCCAGCCTGATGCGTTATGACCCGGTCGTGTCAGCCGGCGGCGTGTGGCTCGATCCCGTACTCCCCCAGTCCTTCGGGGACCTGCACATCTCCAACGCCCCGCTTGGCAATGGCCGCATCACTATCGACATCGCCGGCTCCGTCCCGTCCATCCAAGGACTACCCCCGGAGATGGCCCTTCACCGGGGACACCGACCGTGGATGTCCGAACTGGTTGAGGAAGCGGTGCGGCGTCGTGGAAATAGTCGTCCCACGTCAAACCCTCTTGGTTAGGGAACCACGTCGAGCTTCCTGTTGTCCAAGGCTTACCGTTTTTCGCCTCTGTGCCATAACGAATCGCTATGTAGGTACATAAAAGCGGACTTTGTGTGACCCACACCGCAAACGTTAACTTGATGTCTGGGGCCGGTCCGCGAAGCCGTAAACACGACTTGCGAGAGAGCTCACAGCAGGACCAACCGGACATTCCACTCGGAATCTCTTTTCCAGAGCCCAGGTGTAGCGGCAGCCGGTATTCACCCAATCACCAACGGAGACGAAATGACTGAAACCATACTTCCGAAGAAGACCCCGGTCCGGGCCGCAGTCGCGGCCTGGATCGGCACGACGTTGGAGTACTACGACTTCGCGGTGTATGGCACCTCGTCGGCGTTGGTTCTGAACGTCCTCTTCTTCTCGCCCGAGCTGCCCCAGGGCATCAGCGTGCTGCTCGCCATGATCACGTTCGCGGTCGGCTACGCTGTACGCCCGCTCGGCTCCCTCATCTTGGGACCATTGGGTGACCGCCGCGGCCGCAAATTCGTCATGATGATCACACTGTTCGGCATCGGTGGCTGCACCTTCCTGATCGGCTGCCTGCCCACGTACGCCCAGATCGGTCCTCTTGCTCCGATCCTGCTCGTGCTGATCCGCGTCATCCAAGGATTGTGCCTGTCCGGCGAGCAGCCCAGTGCCATCACCATGAGCCTGGAGCATGCTTCCGAGGGCCGTCGTGGCTTCCTGGCGAGCTTCACCACGTTGGGCTCCTCCTCAGGCACGCTGCTCACACTTCTGGTCTTCATCCCGATCGCTGCTATGCCCTCGGAGCAGTTGCTCACCTGGGGTTGGCGCTTGCCGTTCTGGGCCTCCGCCGTCGTGGTCGTCGCTGCATACCTGATCCGCCGCCACATCCAGGAGCCGCCTGAGTTCGTAAAGGTCCAGGCCGCCAAGGTGAACGTCGCCCCCCTCAGGCACCTTTTGCGCTTCCACTGGCGCGCGGTGCTGCGGATCGTATTCTGTGCGCTCATCGCGGGCACCAGCTACATGATGCAGACCTTCTCGGTGGCGTTCGGGACCGCCGGATACAAGCTGGATAAGCCGACCATGCTCCTGACCACCACAGTCTCGGCAGTGATCGCCCTCGGAATCACGCCCCTGGCAGGATTCCTTGTGGACAAGATCGGCCGCAAAACGATGTTCCTCATCGCAACGGGCGGCGTAGGCATCACCATGGTGCCCTACCTGTGGTCAATCACGACCGGCAACTGGTCGCTGATCTTCCTGTTTGGCATCATCAACTACTCCCTCTTCTACTCCATGGTGAACGCGTCCTGGCCGTCGTTCTTCGCAGAGATGTTCCCGGGCCGGCTGCGCGTCTCCGGACTCGCCCTTGGCACCCAGGTCGGATTCGCCATCTCGGGCGTCATCGGCCCCGTTCTCTCGACAGCACTCGCTGGCCCCGACCTGAAAGATTGGGTTGGCCCGTCGATGGTCGCGCTCGGGTTCATGGTCCTGGCAGGAATCTCCGCCCTCACCGCGAAGGAGACCAAAAAGTACACGCTCAAGGAACTCGACGAGGTGCAGCAGAGTGAGCGGGAGACGGCCGTCCTCACGGCCGCGACCGTGCCCGCGGGCACAGCTACGCACGGCCTCGCTGGTTAGCCTGCCATGCAGATATAACGGGTAATCGGCCCCGAGCTGATCGCGAACTAGCTGTATGGGTCAGGACGTTGGATACATCGTGAATACGTGAAGACCTCTTAGGCGTAGTGGCTACCACACACAGCCAACGAGTAAGAGGTCTTCGCGTTCCGCAGCGTGATGCCCTCCTGGCATAGGGCCCCCGCGTCCGGGCGTGGAGGTCGGAGGACACCGTGACTGTTTCGTAGGACGCAGAAGCGGCGGTACGCATTCGATCCGAATGTGTACCGCCGCTTCTGGGCTTCTCTTGGCTGCTTCAGCCTTCGTCGCAGAGCAGGTGGAACCAGCTGTCGGCGAGGATCTCGAGGGCATGCTCGCGGTTTGGTTCAAGCTTTCGCCGGGTCCAGAGCGTGGCCACATAGTCAAGCTGCGTGAAGGCCAGGGTTCCGCGGATGTGATGCGTTTCCTCGGAGAAGCGGCCAGCGAGACGCATTCCCTTGACCAGATCGGAAATGACTTCCTCGTGCCATTCCTCCACCATGGTGCGCACCTCGCGGTCCACAGCGGCTGCCTCGTCAAGGATGTCGAGGTAGGGGCGGAAGACCGGCCAGAGCGCCGCCCTTGATTCAAGCCAGGCAAGAATGCCCGCCAGCTCGCCCACACGCACCACGTCCACGAGATTGGCTTCCGAAGACCCCGCCTCCGGGCCGTCCGCCCGGTCCAGCACGGCGTTGACGCGCCCCATGAAGTCCCTCATCAGGTCACTGCGTGAGGGGTAGTAGGCATAGAAGGTCACCCGGGTGGTGCCAGCTGCCGCCGCGATCTCATCGATAGTTGTCGCGGCATAACCCTTCTCGGTGAAGAGTTCGAGTGCGCGCTCAACGATCATGTCGCGCGTGAGCTTTTTCTGGGCTTCCCGAAGCGACGACATGGGTCAATCCTAACGTTCTGTGGTGTCAGACGCGGGCGGACCCTGCAGGGCGCAATGCAGCGGGACCTGTGTCAGCCAGGCGACGCAGTTTGGGGACGGGGATACGGTAGTTGACGGCGGCGGCGGTTCCTGAGCCGTCGTCGTTCTGCCATCGCATTAGCAACGACCCGCTCTCCCCGCCGGGCTCACAAAAATCGGCTTCGCCGGTCACGGGCGTGAATCCGACTGCCTTAAGGGAAAGGCCGAAGCCCTCGGTCCAGAAGTACGGCGTGAAGTTCAACTCCGGTGCGGCGTCGCCCTGCAGCAGGCCGACGGCGGCGACCTTCGCCTGGTCGATGGCACTCGTCCACAGGGGAACCCGCTGAACTCCGCGGAGGGTTGGGAAGAATGCCACGTCACCTGCGGCGACGATCTCCGGCCGGGCCCGGCCGCGGGAATCGACGCGCAGCGACCCGTCCGTGAGGATGCCTGAGCCTGCGAGCCACTCGATATTCGGGTCGTCACCGATGGCGGTGACCACCAGATCGGCATGGAGCCCGGTGCCGTCGTCGAGGACGACCCGTGTCCCTGAATCGTGATGTGCAAGGCGGGCATGCCCGCCTTGCACCACGCGCAGGCCGCGCTGGATGGCGGCAGTCGTAAAGATACCGGCAAGATGGGCACCGAGTTGGCGCGCCAGTGGCGCGACGTCGGAGACGAGCGTGACCTCGCAGCCCAGATGCAGGCAACCGGACGCTACCTCCATCCCGAGCGGGCCACCGCCGATCACAATAACGGACGGACGCGAGGCGACGAGTTCCTTGAGGAGGATCGCATCCTCGATGGTGCGCAGGGTGAGCTCGCGGGGACAGCCATCCCCTTGCTGTACGCCAGTGAGGCGCCTCGCCCGGGAACCGGAGGCGATGACCAGGCCGTCATAGGGCAGCTCACCGCCCCCTTCCAGGCGCACGAGGCGGGCATCGGCGTCAAGGCCCGTGGCGCGGACGCCGAGCAACTCGGTTGCATCGTGGGTAGGTTCGGGGAGTTCGTGCGCCTGGAGGGTGTCATCACCGTGAAGCAGCGCTTTGGACAGGGCGGGGCGGCTGTATGGGTGGTGGCGTTCCGCGCCCACAACGGTCAGTTCACCATCGAATCCGGCCGAGCGCAGCGAGTCACAGGCAGTGAGTCCGGCGATGCCGTTGCCGACCACAACGATCCTCCGCATCGTCATGCCGCGGCCAATCGCAGGGCAGCAACGGGACAAACCCTGACCGCCGCTTTGGCGGCGTCCACGTCGGTCCCGTCCACCTCCGGCACATCGATGACCAGTTCGCCGTCGTCATCCAGGTGCATCAGTTTGGGGGCGGCTTCCTCGCAGAGTCCGTGTCCTTCGCAGCGCGGACGGTCCAATTCGATCCTCATGCTGCCACCACCTTTTCAACCTGCAGCGACTCGAAACTCCGGGTGATGTTACTGGGCTCGCGGGCCTCGTCGGAAATGGTCAGCGATTTCACCCGACGGGCAAGGGCCTCGATGATTGCGTGCGCCTCAAGCTTCGCCAGACCCTGGCCGGCGCAGCCGTGCGGCCCATAGCCGAAGGACAAGTGGTCCACGGGATTGCGCTTGATATGGAAGGCGTCCGGGTTCTCGTAGTGCCGCGGGTCCCGGTTGCCGGCCCCGAATAGAATGCCCACCTGGGCGCCCCTTGGAATGATGGCTCCGTCAATCTCCACGTCCCGGGTGGCCTTACGGCCCCAGATATGGACCGGCGCCCAATAGCGCAGCACTTCGGCGAAGGCCGCGGGGACGAGCTCCGGGTTCTGCCGGACCAGCTCGAACTGCTCAGGGTGGCGGCCGAACAGCGCAACGATGTTCCCGATGGAGGCGATGGTGGTGTCAACGCCAGCTCCGAGGTACTGGTGGATGATGTGCCCTGCGGTGCCGGCGGGAATCTCGCCCCGGGTCTCGGCGTCGAAAATGCCGCGGCCAATGGAGCCGGGGGCCAGGTCTTCGGCAATAACCGACGAACACCAGCCGTAGAGCTCGCCGGCGATCGGGAAGCTCTCCTGGGTGCGCTGGTTCAGCGGGCCGATCACCTGCATGGCGGCCTGGCCCCAGCGGAGCATGTTGTCCTTGACGTGACCCTGGAACCCGATCAGATCGGCAACGATTTCGATCGGGAACGCACGGGCCAGGGAATCGATGGCCTCGAAGCTTCCGCTGGCGGCCAGTTCGGCAACGAGCATGTCGGCTTTTCCGTCAATGACCACCTTCAAGCCGCGGAGCGCGCGGGGGGTGAGGTTCTGCGACAGCGTGGCACGAAGCTGGGTGTGGATTGGCGGATCGGAGGCCAGCGAGGTGCCCTGCAGCGCCTCGTTCACCATGGGGTTGAACCCGATGCTGGTGGACGAAAACGTTTCCGGATCGCCAAGGGCGTCACGGATGGCGTCGTAGCGCGTCAGCACATACAGGTCGTTCTTGGGCAGATGAACGACGGCGGCCTGCTCGCGGAGCGCAGCGTAGGTGGGGTAGGGGTCGACGAGGATGTCATCATCCCAGATGTCGATGTCGGATGTGATGGGTGCAGTCATGGGTTTTCCTTTTGGTGATGGCAGGTCGTGGTCGGCGCCGGAGGTCAGCGTTGGACGGTGGCTTCGGCGTTGGCTTCGGTGGTCTCCGCGATGGCGTCGGGCGTAGGTGCCGGGGTCCGTGCTGAGATGAAGAGGGTAAGGACGGCGGAGAGGACCGCCGCGATGCCCGCGGTGAGGTACACAGCCTGGAACCCCTGGCCGAGCGAGGTCTCCGCCACGCCCCGGATCTGAAGCTGTGCAGCGTTGATGGCCTGAACCATGCCCTCGACGGCCTGCACCGGCGCACCACTTGCCGTTGCCTGCCCGGAGAACTGGGCGATCACCCCTTCCCAGCCGGAGAGGAAGCCCAACGGCGGCACGTTTGCCAGCCCGTTGACGGCCTCCGAGGGCAGGCCTGCCCCGCTGAGGATCCCGGCGAGGGGACCCGCGAAGGCCGTGGCTCCGATCCCGAAGGCGATGGCTGAGCCGACGACGGGGCCGAGGGCGAAGCCAAGGTCGCGCAGGAGGTTTGTCGTCGCCGAAGCCATGCCGATCTGCTTGGGCGGGACGGTGTTGATAGCAACAGCGGTGACAGATCCAACGGTGAGGGCGAATCCGATACCCAGCACCAGGAGCGGCGGGATGAATGCCGTCCAAGGGGTGCCGCCGAAGGCCTCCGGGGTGCCCAGGGCGAAGGTGGAGAGCCAGAAACCGGAGACGGCCATAAGCGCGAAGCCAGCAGTGAGCACCCAGCGCGGGGCCACGTGGTGGATGAGCCATCCTACAACCGGGATGAAGGCGAATGCAGGCCCCTGGATAAAGACGAAGAGCACACCGACCTTCCAGGTCTCAGCAAGGGCAAGCCCGCTGACGGCGACGCTGGTGCTGAAGCAGATCGCGAGGAAGGCGAACATGCCCGTGACCGCCACAATGCCGGTGATGGAGTAGGAGCTGTTCCTGAACAGCGACAGGTGGATCAGTGGCTGCGCGGTGCGTAATTCGATAACGACGAACGCAACCAGGAGGACGCCGCCCACGATGTAGCTTGCAATCACCTGGGCGCTGCCGAAGCCGGCATCCACTGCGGTCACCGTGGCGTAGAGAGCGGCGATCAGGCCGAGCGCGAGCGTAATCTGGCCGGGCAGGTCCAGTCTGCGCCCCTCGGCGGCGGCGGAGTCCTTCGCCCGCAGAGCGACGATGAGGACGAGAACGGCAATTACTGCTGCAATCAGGTAGGCGGCCCGCCAGCCGCTGAACGCATTCGGTGCGCCCGGAGCAGCGCCTGGAACGGTAAAGAACTGCGCCGTGAAGCCGGCGAGCACGGGGGAAATAACCGCGCCGAGGGACAGGAACCCTGCCCAGGTGGCAATAACCTTCGCCCGTGCGCGGTGGTCAGGGGTGATGGCCGCGATCATGGACAGCGAGATGGGGAACAGGATGCCCGCCCCGATGCCGCCGACCGCCTGCGCGACGATCATCATTCCGGTGGTCTGCGCCACCGCTGCGAGTACGGACCCGGCAACGCTGACCGCGGCGCCGACGTAGAGCAGCTTCTTGCGTCCGAACATGTCGCCAAGCAGGCCCCAGCTGAGCTCGAAGACCACGATGCCCATCAGGAACATGCCCGCGATCCAGGTCAGGCCTGCGCCTGATGTGCGGAATTCGACGGCGAAGGTGCCGCTGAGGGCACCTGGCAGCGCATTGGTGATCTGAGCCAGGGTAACCGCGCTGTAGGCGGCCACGAAGGTGGCCCGTACCGAGCCGGGACTTCGCGATATTCCCACCTGCGCAGTGTTGGTCGTAGTCATCGGTGAAACTCCTTTGTTTCCTCACTCACGTGATGTCGCTAACAGTCTGAAGCGAACGCTTACACTGTGTCAAGTAAATTTATGCACGAAAGTTTCCTTGACACCGTGTAAAGAATTGTGTGATGCTGGCGACACCGCAACGGAGCGACGGCACGTTTCGAACTCCGCGGCGCTCCTGCATTCAGCACCCGATCTCCAAGGGAGAAGCCAAGTGAGTCACACCACCCCCATCACTGCCGGTGACGCGTTCCAGCCCACGGACGGCAATACCGTCAATACGGTCCTCGGGCCTGTACCTGCTTCTGAACTGGGCGTCGTCGCGGTCCACGAGGCCTTGTTATCGGTGCTCCCGGGTGCCCAGTACGCTCCTGACATCTCCATGGACCGGGCGGAGACCTTCCAAACCCTGGCCGGCAAGTTACGGGACTTCCGCGAGCAGGGCGGCAAGACCATCGTTGACAGCACCGGCATGTTCCACGGCCGCGACCTCAAGCTCTATGAGGCGCTGTCCCGATCCACCGGCGTCCACATCGTCGCCTCCACCGGCCTGGGCCCTGAGGAAGAGCTCGGCGGGTACTTCCTGACACCGCAGACCAACCCGCCCACCCCGTGGCCGGCCGAGAAATTTGCCGATCTTTTCGGCAAGGAGGTCACCGAGGGGATGGTGGTCCCCAGGGTGGAACGCCGTGCGGCAGCCGGAATAGTCGCCACCACCGCTGACCGGGCCGGCATGACCCCGACGGAGGAAAGCCTCTTCCGCGGATCCGCGCGGGCTGCCCGGGAAACCGGGGTGCCCGTCTCCATCCGTTTCGGCGCCGACGCCCTGCACGACCTGGACGTCATCCTGGACGAGCAGCTTCCCGCGGACCGCGTGCTGGTTGGCGGCCTCGATCGGCGGGATGCGAAAGGCTCCGCCGTTGAGGTAGCGGCCCGCGGGGCTTTTGTGGGCATTGACCGCGTGGGACTGAACGATCACGCCGATTACCTCACCGACCAGGAACGCGCCGAACTGATCCTTGAACTGGTGAAAGGCGGCCATGCGGACAAGATCATCCTCTCGGGCAACTCGATCGGCGTGGCCAAGGGCCTGCCGGAGTACAACCTGCCTTACAGCCACGTATTGACCACGTTCATGCCCTTCCTCCACGCCCGCGGACTTGGTGAAGACGACGCCCGACGCATCCTCGTGGAGAACCCGCGCAATCTGCTGACCGTGCGCTAAGCAACGCGCCGCCCCCCCACAACAAGCTTTCGAAACCCTGAGGTGAACGAATGACCAAGGTCAACACGGTGCTGGGAACCATCCCGGCCGAAGAACTGGAAATCGTGGCGGTCCACGAACACATCGGCTACGGCATGCCCGGATCCGAACTGGACACCAGGTGGTGGAAATCTCCGGAGCAGGCGTATGAGGAGACCGTGCCGAAGCTCCGGAAGTTCCGCGAGTACGGCGGCGGGACGATGGTGGACGCCACCGGCATCTGCAACGGCCGCGACATCGACTACTACAAGTCCCTCTCCCGGAAGACCGGCGTCAACATCGTGGCCTGCACCGGCTTCGTCGGCGGCGACACCGCCCTGCCCCACTTCTCCCGCGCCACCGTGGACTACCTGGCCAAAGTCTTCATCCACGAAATCACCGTCGGCATCGGGAATACCGGCGCCAAGGCCGGCGTCATCAAGGTCGGCGTCAGCCGCGGCGGACGCATGACGGACCTGGACAAGCGGATCTACCGCGCCGCGGCCCGCGCCGCCGTCATCACCGGAGCCCCGATCCTCACCCACCTGGCCATCGACCCCGAACCCGCCGTGAGCATCTTCAAAGAAGAAGGCCTGCCGCTGGACCGGGTGCTCTTCGGCCACGCCGACGACGGCCTGAACGCCCCCATCACCCCGCACGACTGGATCTACGAACAAGGCGGCCGGATCGGCTTCGACACCTTCGGCTACGACCTCGAAGTGCCCGACCCGCCCTTCTGGGGCCGCAAACGTGCCGAGCGCATGGAGCACTTCGTCAAGCTCGTCAACAAGGGCTACGCGGACAAACTCCTCGTCTCCGCCGACGCAAACTGCAGCCCCCTTGGCTGGCCGGGCGTGAAGGGCCACACCATCAACTACATCTTCGAGGACATGATCCCCGACATGCGCGCCGCCGGCATCGACGACGCCACCCTCAAGCTCCTCCTGGAAGAGAACCCCGCCGACTTCCTCTCGCTCCACGCCTGACCCACAAAGGCCACCACTCCCTCCACCCCCAGGCCCCGCCTGACACACGAAAGAGACTTATCCAATGAAGGCTGAAGACCTCAAAAACCTCAAGATCGCCATCGTCGGCGCAGGCTACGGCGGCGCTGCCGCGGCCAAGGCACTGAGCCTGCTCGGTGCAAACGTCACGGTCTATGAGCAGGCTCCGCAGATGGGCGAGGTCGGCGCCGGCATCGGCCTGCGCCCGGCCACCGTGGCCCGGTTCCGCCAGTGGGGCATCTTCGACGCGATCGCCAACGTCAGCTCCGCGAGCGACTACTTCCAAATCCTCACAGCCACCGGCGACCCGATCATGAAGGATACCTGGCCGGAATCCGGCGAAGAGAAGCATACCTACCTCATCCATCGCCGTGACTTCATCGAGGCGCTGCTCGGCGTGCTCCCCGAGGGCATGGTGCAGCTGGGCCACCGGCTGGAGACTGTCGAAGACCAAGGCGGCCGCTCCGTCCTGACCTTCGCGAACGGTGAGACCGCCGAGGCCGACCTGGTGGTCGGCGCCGACGGCATCAAGTCCACGGTGCGCGAGCAGCTCTTCAGTGCCAAGGGCCCGGTATTTTCCGGAGAGCACGCCTACCGCGTGGTGATTTCCGCCGACGACGCCCACGGCATGGTGACCGATGACAACCTGCGCATGTACATCGGCAAGGGCACCAAGGTCTACCTGCTGCCGCTGCGCCACCGCAACCAAATGTCCTTTGATATCACCGCCCTGAACCCTGACGGCACCTGGGCGCCCAGCATCACCAAGGAAGACCTCCTGAAGACGGTGGAAGGCTTTGACGAGCGTATCGTCGGCATTGCCCGCGGACTGGACATGGACAGCGTGAACATCCGCGCCGTCTATGACATCGACCCCGTGGACACCTGGCACACCGGCTCGGTGGTGCTGATGGGCGACGCCGCCCACTCGATGCTCCACCACCAGGGCCAGGGCGCCAACTCCGCCATTGAAGACGCCGGAGCGCTGGCCGACGCACTGGCCCAGGCCGGCTCGGTCAAGGAGGCGCTGGCCTTGTTCCAGGCCACCCGCAAGCCCGTTACCGATGAGCTGCAGCGCATCTCCCGCCAGGGCTGGAGCGAAGAAGAGGTCAACGACGTCTTCCCGGGCCAGAAGCCCAAGTCCCAGCAGCCCACCGCCGTAGGACAGGCCTGAGCCCATGTCGCTGCATCCCGAAATTGCCAAGATCCTCGGCACCCTCCCGCCGCCGCCACCGGGCCCGCTGAACCCCGACGCCATGCGTGCCGGCGAAGCAACGCAGGTCCCACCGCTGGAGGACCGCCTGCCGCTGCACGCCGTCGAAGACGCCACTGCCGTGACGCCAGCCGGCGACATACCCATTCGGATCTACACACCGGCCGACGCCAACGCCTACGGCCTGCTGGTCTACTTTCACGGCGGCGCGTTCTTCCTGGGCAGCCTTGACACCCACGACCACGTGGCGCGGGCCCTGGCCAAGGAAACGGGCCACAAGGTCATCTCCGTTGGCTACCGGCTTGCCCCCGAGTCCGCCTTCCCGGCAGGGCTCGAGGACTGCTACGGCGTTGTCCGCTGGGCCGCGGGGCACGGTGACAGCCTGAAATGGGACGGAAAGAACCTCGCCATTGCCGGCGACAGCTCGGGCGGAACCTTTGTGGCCGCCGTCGCAGCCAAAGCCCGCGACGACGGGTTCAACCGGATCACCCACCAGGTCATGTTTTACCCGTCCCTCGACCTGGACTTCGACGAAGACCGGTACCCCTCGATGCGGGAGAACGCCGTCGGGTACGGCCTCGAAACTGCGGGTTTGAAGCCCTTCAACTCCTTCTACCTCCAGAACGGTGCGGACCCGGCCGATCCCCTCGTCTCCCCCATCAAACGCCAGGACCTTACCGGGCTCCCAGCGGCGCTCATCATCACCGCCCAGCACGACCCCCTGCGGGACGAAGGTGAGCTCTACGGCCGGCGGCTGGAAGAGGCCGGGGTGCCCGTCACCGTCAGCCGGTATGCCGGCGCCGGACATGGCTTCGTCCAGCACTTCTCCTGGCTCCCGGAGTACCACCGGGCGTTCGAAGAGACGGCGGCGTTCCTGAACACTGCACCGATAAAAACGGAGGCCGGGCAATGACAACACCTGTCGCTGTCCATCCTCTGGTCTCACCGTGGGGCAGGTTCGGGCTGTACAGCTTCTTCATCGACGCCCCGGAACCCGCCATCGTGGACACCGGGATCGCGTCCTCCCCCGCTGAAGGCATGGCGCCGGCACTGGAAGCCATCGGCCGCCGCATCGAGGACGTCCGCTGGATACTTCTCACCCACGGGCACATCGACCATATCGGAGGCGCGCACGCCCTGTGGGAACTCACCGGGCGGCGCGCCAAGGTGGTAATCCACGAG
The DNA here is from genome assembly GCF_029581595.2 of Arthrobacter sp. NQ7. NCBI lineage: Bacteria > Bacillati > Actinomycetota > Actinomycetes > Micrococcales > Micrococcaceae > Arthrobacter > Arthrobacter sp. NQ7. The sequence continues at coordinate 181,711 of NZ_JARFXU020000004.1, forward strand.
GCCGATGCCCCCATGCTCCGCTCACGCCGGGCGCACGTGGACGAATATCTTTCAGGCCGGGGCCAGTACCTGCAGGATCCTGACGGCGAGACGAAGCAGGTGGCTGCCGCCAACGCCGTGATCTCGGGGGAGATGGAGCCGTCCATCCTCGTACGCGGCGGCGAGACCATCTCGTTGGGAGACGACGTCACCGTGTCGGTCCACTCGATTCCCGGCCACACGTCGGGTTCAGTGGCCTACGTCATCGACGGGCAGAACGACGTCTTCGTCGGAGACGCTGTGCAGGTCCACGGCGCCGCAAATGGGTTCCCAGGCTACGTGGACCCCGAAGGTTACCGCTCCAGCCTCGAATACCTCCGAGACAAGGTCCGGCCCCGCCGTCTGTATCTGGGGCACCCCTACCGTCGCGGGGACGGCACGCCCTACGGCGTTGAACTCGATGAAGACCAGGCCCGCGAAGCCCTCACCGAAAGCCTGGACACCGAAGCCCGCGTCAGCGCGGCCACCTGCCGGTGCCTGGCCGCTCGCCTTGAGGACACGGAATCCCCATACTCACCCTTCGCACCCGCGGCTCGGGAGCTTCATTACGACGGCGACCCCGCCCTTGAGCCCTCGCCCTTCTTCACCACAATGAACGGCTACCGCACACAATTCCCCACGCCTTTGCAGAGGAGCATTCACCACCATGGCTGAATACCAGACGATCGACGCCGGCGGCCAGAAAATTGCCGTCCGCAAGGACCTGCGCGTCCCCATGCGCGACGGCGTGGAACTTGCCGCCGACGCTTACCAGGGCACCGATGACAAGCCACGGCCCGCACTGGTGGCATTGAGCCCGTACGGCAAGGAACTGCAGGCCCTGGCCCTGAGCACCCCGCCGCAGCGCCGGCCCAGCCCCATGTGGGACGGCTGCATCGAAGCCGGTGACATCGCCCGGATCGTAAAGGAAGACTACGTCCACGTCATCGGCGACCTGCGCGGCTCCGGGCACTCAGGCGGCGAACATATCGGCAACTACAACGCCGGCGGCGTCTCCCTGGGCCAGGACGCCTACGACTTCATCGAATGGGTCGCTGAGCAACCCTGGTGCGACGGCAACGTGGGCATGGTGGGCATTTCCTACTTCGGATCCATGCAGATCCTCGCCGCCGCCGAACGCCCGCCCCACCTGAAGGCCATCTTCGTCTCCGGCGGACACTACGACTTCTACGAAACCACCTACCACGGTGGCGTCATGTGGTTCATGCCCCGCGCCGCCCGCGAAGGCCGCGGCGGGGACTCCGGCTGGGCCTTCACGGATCGGGTGAAGTCCCGGATGATCGAAAAGCACTCCCCGGAGGAACTCAAGGAGCTCGTGGCCAAACGCCTGCAGGACCCGGACGTAGCCGCCTGGCCCAACCTGGTGCACGTCCTGAACTACCCCACAAACCACGAAGCGTGGTTCGACATCGTCATGAACGAACTCGACGGCGACTGGTACGAAGAGCGCAATCCAATCACCCTGGCCCCGAATATCGATATCCCGGTGTGGCTGCAGCTGGACCAGGGCCGCGGCTGGACGCTGGACGGCACCATCGAGCTGTTCAATGCGCTCAAGGGGCCGAAGAAGCTGGACATCGGCCCGTACCCGCCCATGCAGTCCCGGCCCTTCATCGAAGAGCACGACAAGATGTTCCGCTGGTACGACTACTGGATCAAGGGCATCGACAACGGCGTGATGGACGAACCCGCCGTGTCCGTCTTCGTGGAAGGTTCCCGCGAGGTGGTCACGGCGGATGCATGGCCGCCCAAGGACATCGAGTACACCTCCCTCTACCTGCGACCGCGCCACAAGCTCTCCGCTGAACCAGAGTTGATGGGCACCGAATACGCCGCCCCCGACGGCTTCTACCAGGCGCCGCTCACCGTCACCGACCAGGTGCAGATCATCAGCTGGAGCACGGAAGCCTTCCAAGAACCCACCGAGATGATCGGCACCGGTGCCGCACACATCTTCGTTCAAATCGACCAGCCGGACACGAACTTCATCCTGCGCCTGTGGGACACAGCGCCAAACGGGAAGCGGCAGCTCATCACCACCGGGTACCTCAAAGCCTCCCATCGCGAACTCGACGACCGTACCACCGAGGGCAGCCCCTACCACCCGCACACCCGTACGGTTCCCGTGGAGCCGGGGAGAATTGAAGAATACGTAGTTCGCCTCTACCCGTTCGCCAACACCTTCAACCCGGGACACCGCCTCGTTGTCGAACTGTCCAACAACGAGCCACTCGCCGACGAGCACAACGCACTGCTCCCCCCGGACGCCTTCCACCTCCCGGTCGGCAGGCCCGTTACCCACAAGATCTACCGCGACGCCCACCACCACTCCCGGCTTGTCCTGCCATTCACAACGCCCACGCAGGAAACCTGAGACTGCTTTTCGCAGGCAGGACGGGTGGGACATCACCGAACCAACGAGAAGCTGATAAGACATGCCCCTCCGCACGCGCCGAAATGTTCCACAGACCCCGAGCCGGGAAGAATGCCTGCCTCATACGCCGGAGCCCAGCCCGATAGCCGTGGAGATGCCGACCCGTCGGGCAATTCCCGTTGACATAGACGAAATTGTTGCCTCACCCTGGATCGGGCTCCACTATAGGCACGAGTTTCTGCTCCACCACAGGCACGAACTCTTGGTAAAGGCCCAGTCGTGAGCCGTTGCTGAGCCCGAGCGCTTGCTGGCCCCGCTCGCGGGCAGACCCTATTGGTGGGAGCTCCGGATAGAGTCCGGCGGCATCGGACTTCAGCAGGACCAGGATGCCGCCTTTCCGAACTCTCCCTCCACACACCCAGCCGTACAACCAAGCAAGGCTTGGTCCCTGATACGGACCAAGCCTTCCTTGGGTCGAGTCCCTGGCCCAGGCCGTCGCGGCACTGACCTGACTTCGCGTCATCGCAGAGTCCTTCGGGGATGAATGAGGCGGACGCCCGGGCGCACTGACGGTCCAGGGTGACTCAGAGGTTGATTCTCCTCTTTCACGACCATGCGGGCCCGAAACGGAATGATCATGTAGTACCCGTTACTCCGGACCATGAATTGGTGTTGGACGCTCCGCCCAACAAGCCAGAACCGGAACGAGGAACGACAGAAAAGCAGCAGACAGCAGCATAGGACCCACAAGCCAAGGTCCTGATCCCGCCACCCACACACCCGAACAGGCCACCGCGGCGGCCAGGCCAAAGCCCACGAACCAACCGTCAGAGTCAACGGGCCAAAGCTCTGTACACACGCTCAAACCAAAAAACCCCCTCTCTCGAGGCGATTTGTCGTGCCCGAGGTGGGACTCGAACTGTCTTCTAGGCCTTGCATACACCGGGAATTGGCGGAAACACGGGAAATCCGAGCGGGTTCGACCGATATACCTCCCAGTTCAAAGGCCAGAGTGTGGACATTGCCCGCACCCCTGCGCAAGGGCCAATTTCTCGAGCTCGGCCGGTGGTCCCCGCAATGTGCGGTGTTTTACCCGCGTTTCCCGTGCCGGCCATCACACTGGGAGCAGGTGCATCCCGGGGGTAGGTCAGGGCGACCCTCGGGAGCCATGATGACACTATGACTGATCCCCAGCGGAAGCTGTCCGCCGCCGAGCTCACCGAGGCCGGGCTCACCGGCTGGCACCTGATCGGCGAGGCTCTCACCGCCAACTTCAAGACCCGCAAGTTCTCCACCGGACTGGAACTCGTGAACCGCAGCGGCGCCTCCGCCGAGGAGGCCAACCACCACCCCGACCTCACGCTCACCTACCCCGAGGTCCGCGTCACGCTCTCGAGCCACGATGTCGGCGGGATCACCAGCCGCGACATCGAGCAGCCACGCCGCCGACCTCGGGGTCGCCACCGCGGAGTGAGTTCCCGCCGTCGGGCAGAGGCGAAGACTCGTCGAGGCGCTAAGCGGCCTTTACGGAATCTCCACTATCGACGTTTTAAGGGTTCGTTGGCCGAATCCCGAGCTGTCCGGGACTTTGCACCTGCCTGCTTGTTACTTCGAGCTGAACATCTGCTCGACCGCTACAAAGCCCGGAGAGGTGGATATCTACGGGTTCAAGGACTCTCGCAGTTGTCGCAGCGCGTCCTGGACAACGGTTTCAGATCGATGTATCTCCCTCACGTTCATTCCGGTGAATTCTTTTACCGCACGGCGCAGGCTTTGCACATTGGTGAATCCAGACATGGTCGCGATTTCTGAGTAGGTGATCCTTTGGGCGTTGGGCTGAAGGAGGAGTTCGAGGGCTTTGCGGGTCCTTATTGCGCGTATCCGCTGGCCCAAGTGAAATTCTTCGTTCTGGAAGAAGTAGAACAAAGAGCGACGGGAGAGATTGAATTTCTCCGCGACCATAGCCACATCAAGATTCGGGTTGTCATAACTGGCATCAAGATATTTCTTCACTGCGCGGCTTAGGGCCGGTTTCTGCGTCTCATCATTGACTGCGGTTTCGAGCAGGGAACCCACAAGGGTCGCCATAACAGATCGGAGGATTTCTGCGGTGCCCGACGCTTCGCCGTCGATGCCGGGCCGCTTCCAGCTCAGCAGAGCAGGGATCACGAAAGTGCCCACAATTGGGTGATTGGCAAGGTCAGGCAGGCGAAGCAAGGAACGCAGCGCTGCTTGACTCACATTGAGGCTGGTGCGGTCAATGTTGAGTTGCAAGGCGTGAAAGCCTTCGGGCGCATCAAAACTTCCGCCCAGCGAGGTATCGATAAACCTCACGGAGCCTGGTGATATTGGCTCAGGCACCCCGTCGAGGGTGAGGGTTAGGCCCGGTGCTTTGCGGAAATAGGCCAGGCGCACATCCGTGGCGTCGGGGTTGGGCGTCCACAAGCCCCGAGCGGCAGCGTTATGCATTTCTATAAGGCTGAAGCCCGGCCCGGCAAGATTGATGGCTGAGGGGTTGACGGACAAGGGAGTCGTGCGGGCAATCTTCTCCAAGCGCATTGGGGTTTCCACAGCGCTGCCATACCAGACACGCCAATGTTCGAACCGTTGTTCGGGAGTGAGCCCCTCAGGAACTTTATATAGTCGCAGTCGGCCGCTGTTCGCGTTCTCCGATTGAGGCATACCATCCTCCTCACCAGCCGAGCACTTGGGCAGTGCTGAGAGCGGCACGACCGTTAGCAAGCGGTCGCCGGAGGCTCAAACGACCGACTGGAACGACCTCGGCTGTTATGCGTAATTTTACCCGGTTGCACGGGCGATTTGCCTTGGGAAAATGCGGTGGGCGCTTGGAAGTGACTCCTGCCCCGCCTTCTCCTTTACTAATCACAGTGGCATCGCCTCCTGTGACGACTTGATCAGGGAAATGCGTCCTGCAACTGCTCGGGCGTCATGCCCTGGCGCGGTTGGGATGTGTGGGCGGCGTGCCCCATTTTCTGGAGACCATGATTGTCTTCATCTTCGCCGGAATTCAGCCTAGCTGCGAGGTGATTGACTCGGTGAGGGGCGAGGGCATACTCGATGGCCAGGATACTGGCACCAACCACTCCAGCTTCCGGCCCCGTTTCGGATTGGGTGATATTCAGGTGTTGGGTCGCCAACGGGGTTGAACGTGCGTAGACCGTTTCGCGTATCCCGGCGATCAGATGTTCTCCGGATTGTGCGAGCGATCCGCCTACGACAATCAACGAGGGGTTAATCAAGCTCACACACATGTTCAGCATCTCTCCGATGTCACGCCCTGCCTGGCGCACTGCTTGAATCGCGGCCAAATCGCCGGAACGGACGAGTGCGACGACGTCGTTTCCGGTGATGGCCTGAAGCCCGATTTCACGGAGTTGCGCGGCAATGGCGGGTGCGCCGGCTATTCCCTCCAGGCAGCCGCTCTTGCCGCAGCGGCATAGGATTCCTGCTCCTCTGGAAACAGCAATATGGCCGACGTCTCCAGCGACCCCTGCCGCGCCGCGCTGCAATACGCCACCACTGACTACACCCGAACCGATACCGGTAGCGACTTTGAGGAAGATCATGTTGTCCTCAGCGGGCCAGCGCGTCGCCCGCTCCCCGAGGGCCATAAGATTGACGTCGTTATCGACTAGGACGGGAACGTCAAAGATTTGCTGAATGTAAGCGGGGACATCGAATCCGTCCCAGCCCGGCATGATCGGGGGGCTGATCGGCTTTCCGGTGGAGTGTTCCACCGGACCGGGTAATCCGATACCGAAGGCGATGATATCCGTGGCAGGGCGCTTCATCGCTTTCAAATGGCCCGTCAGCGTCATCGTTAGCCAGTCCAGAACAGCTTCAGGTCCGCTGGATATCTCAAGTCGTTCAGTGGTTTCCGTGAGCACTGTTCCCGATAGGTCCGTAAGAGCCAGGGTCGCGTGGGTGGCGCCGACGTCCGCGGCGGCGGCCAGCTTGGCACCCGGGTTGAAGGCTAGCCGTGCTGACGGGCGGCCTCCGGTGGATGGCGCACCCGAAACTGGCGCAACCAGTCCGAGTCTTACGAGTGGCTCCAGGCGAGAACTGATCGCACCTCGTCCCAAGCCCGTTATTCCGGCCAGGTCCGCCCTGGTTCGCGGGCGTCCGTCCCGCAGGATATGCAGAAGTTCGCTGGGGCCGCCGTTGTCCATGTCTCTCCATTTCAAAACTCGAAAGAGGCGAATGATGAGACCGAGGTCGTGGCTCATCAGACTCACTCGGCCCCGACGGGCCCTTATCTTCACCCAGTGTCAGGCGCCTCAATGTTCCCGTCCACTCGTCAATGCCCGCAGCATCAAAAAGTGCAACTTTGGAGTGGATTACCTACCTACCAGCGTCAGAAGGTGCAGACTTTTGCTGGGCGACTGACGAAAGCCCTGTCGTGCATGTCACTGTTTCGGCATGGAAAACCACAGAACCACGACAGCCCCCTCCCGGTTACGGGCCGGGTTCGTCGGCGCCGGGTTCATGGCTCAGGTGCATAGCCGAGCCGCCCGTGCTGCGGGGGCGGAAGTCGCCGGCATCGCATCTTCAAGCCCTGCCAGTGCCGCCCGCGCCAAAGACCGTCTGGGCATCACGCAGGCTTACCCCTCCGTCCAGAACCTCATAGAGGACGATGCGATCGATGTCATCCACGTCTGCACCCCGAATGCCACCCATTTAGCCGTGGCGGAGGCCGCGCTCGCAGCCGGCAAGCACGTGGTCTGCGAGAAGCCCCTGGCTACGAATGTGCAGGATGCCGCCCGTCTGGTGGAGCTGGCCGCGAGCACCGGGACGGTTGCTACCGTTCCCTTTGTGTACCGGTTCCATCCCATGGTGCGGGAAGCCCGGGAACGCATTGCTGCCGGGCAGACGGGGCGGATCTCCTCCATCCAGGGGTCGTACCTCCAGGACTGGCTGCTGTCCCGGGATGACGACAATTGGCGGGTGGACGCCGGTCTCGGGGGCCCATCACGCGCGTTCGCTGACATTGGCTCCCACCTGTGCGACCTGATCGAATTCGTCACGAATGACCGGATCGCCCGGATCGGCGCTGTTAGCCGAACTCTGTTTTCCGGCCGGGCTGACCACGAGGACGTCAAGACGGAAGACCTCGTTGCGGCGGTATTCACCACTGATAGCGGCACTGTCGGAAACCTTCTGGTCAGCCAGGTCGCACCGGGCCGGAAAAACCGGCTGATGATCGAGATCTCCGGCACCGAAAGCACTGTGCAGTTTGATCAGGAAGCACCTGAGACATTGTGGCTGGGCAAACGGGCCGGCTCCCAGCTGCTCGTCCGCGACCCGGACGCCCTGTCGCCGGACGCAGCGCGACTTTCCGTCCTCCCCGCCGGGCATCCACAGGGCTACCAGGATGCCTTCAATGCCTTCGTCGCCGATACTTACGCCGCCATCGGCGGGGGAAGCCCGGAGGGTCTGCCCACGTTCCGGGACGGGCTGCGGGCCGCCGTCCTTACCCAGAGCATCCTCGAATCCAACACAAGCGGTCACTGGAGCGAGGTTCCAAACATCAAACAATTAGAAGGAGTGCAGCAGTGAAAATCATCCAGGTAGGCCTCGGCGCATGGGGCGCCTCATGGCTGAACGTCATTCACCAAAGCAAGACCTGGGACCTCGCCGGCGTCGTCGACGTCAACCCGGTCGCGGCTGGGGCCGCAGGTGAACAGTATGGAATCCCGGCCTACGCCACGATCGAAGAAGCTCTGAATCACAAGGAAACCTTTGACGCGGTCCTGGTTATCGTTCCACCCGAATACCACGCCGCAGTGGCCATCCCGGCCCTCGAAGCCGGTGTGCACGTACTGATCGAGAAGCCCCTCGCACACAGCCTTGAGGACGGAATCCGGATCATCGAAGCGGCGGAAAAATCCGGCAAGCAGGCCATGGTGTCGCAGAACTACCGGTTCAAGCGCGCGGCACGGACCGTCCAACGCCTCATCAGCGAAGGGGTCATCGGAGACCTCGAGCACGTCTTTATCGACTACAAGAAGAACCCCCCGTTCGAAGGCTTCCGGCTCGAAATGGATGAACCCCTCATCGTGGACGCGATGATCCACCACCTGGACCAGCTCCGCGGCATCGTCGGGGTAGAGCCCACAGCCGTGCGTGCACGGTCCTGGAACACGGGCACGTCCAGGTTCAAGGGCAACGCCTCCGCGGTTGTGCAGTTCGACTGCGACAACGGTGCCCGCGTTGTTTACACCGGCTCGTGGAGCTCCTACGGCCCGCAGACCAGCTGGGACGGTGACTGGGAAATCCAAGGCAGCAAGGGCGCCATCACGTGGAAGAACAACGAGGTCACGATCAACTTCGCCTCGCTGTTCGACACCGTCTTCCTCGCCGGCGCGGTGGAACGCTCCGGCGTCATGCACGTCGACCTGGATCCCCTGCCGGTCGAGGAACGTTTGGGAACACTGGCTGCGTTCCGCGACGCCATCGAAACCGGCCAGAAGGCTGAAACGGACGTCACCGACAACATCCAGAGCCTGCAGCTGGTCATGGCCACCGCCGACTCCGCCCGCAAGGACGGTGCGCCCATTTCCCTAAAGACCAACGCCGAACTCTTCGGCAGCAACTAGCACTTCCGGCCTGAGGAAGTGTCGAAATGACTGGAGAAACAACCATGCAGCCACAAACAGCCACCGGCGCAGCCGGCACGGTTAACAGCAAGGCTGGCCCCGGCAGGTCCGGGGACGAGACCCGATCAAAGCTTTCCGGTGTCGGCAGCTTCATCGGCGCGCAGGGTCTGCTCGTCGTCGTCCTGCTCTTCGGTGTACTGCTGACCTTCCTCAGCCCGGTGTTTCTGACCCCGGTGAACCTGGTCAACCTGCTCTACCAGTGCACCATCCTGGGCGTATTCGCCATCGGCATGACCTTCGTGATCCTGACAGGAGGCATCGACGTCTCGGTCGGATCCACCGCGGCCCTGGCCTCCGTGCTGTCCATGGGCGTCATCGTGAAAATGAACATGCCCGCCGAAGTCGGCCTCCTTACCGGCCTGGCCGTCGGAGGGGTGGTGGGCGCCCTGAACGGGCTGATGGTCACGAAACTGGAAATATCCCCGCTGATCGCAACCCTTGCAACCTTGTCCGCCGGATCCGGCATCGCCTTCGCCTACACCGACGGCGGCAACATCACCCCGGTTCCGAAGCTGCTGACCAACATGGTCAGCGCAAAAATCGCCGGCGTCCCCTTGCTCATCCCGGCGGTTCTGCTGCTAGCCTACCTGGCACACCTGGCGCTAACCCGTACCACCTACGGGCGGTCCATCTACGCCGTGGGCGGCAACAAAGAAGCCGCACTGCTGGCCGGTATCCGGGTCGACCGGGTGACCATGAACGCCTACGTCATCGCCGGCCTCTCAGCCGGCATGGCAGGCCTGCTGCTCACCGGCCGCCTGGCCTCGGGCAGCCCGCGCGCCGGAGACGGCATCGAACTGACCATCATCGCGGCCGTCGTCATCGGCGGCACCAGCCTCTTTGGCGGCCAGGGCAACATCAAGGGCACGCTCCTGGGCGTGCTGCTGATCGCCATGGTCTCCAACGCCGTGAACCTTCTGGGCATCCCGTCCTCCTACGACAAAATCGTCCAAGGCGTAGTCATCTTCGCTGCCGCCGCCCTGGACGTCTACCGCTACAAGTACGTCAAGCGGAACCTCTCGAGGAAACGCAAGATCGGACCCGCGCCCGCCGCAGACCAGAAAGCGGGCAGCCCCAAGGTGACCGAAGCCGGCCAGGACCAGACGGCCCGGACACCCGCCTAACCTCCTCGATGCCACCGCACGTCGGTGCACCCGTCGGAATAACCTACAGAAAGAGCAAGTCAATGAAGACCTCACCTAAATTGGCGATCCTAGCGGCAGTGTCCGCCGCCACCATCGCCCTCAGCGGTTGCGGCGCATCCCCCTCTTCATCGGGCCAGGACGCCAGCGGCGGAGCCAAGCCAAAAAAGATCGCGGTACTGCTCTACAGCCAGAGCTTTGAATTCATGGTCGCCCTCGGACAAGGCATCAAGGACAGGGCCAAAGAACTCAACGTCGACGTGACCGTCCTGGATGCCAAGGGCGATTCCAGCACCCAGATCAGCCAGATCCAGGACCAGCTCGCCAAGGGCGTGGACGGCATCGTATTGAGCCCGAACAACTCGGCAGAACTCGCTCCCGGGGTCCAGATGATCCACGACGCCGGCAAGACGGTCACCACGGTTGACTCGGTGATTCCCGGTGACGTCGCCGATGCCGCCGTTGCCTTCGACAACAAGAAGGCTGGGAAGCTTGGCGCCGACGCGCTGGCCAAGCTGATGGGGAACAAGGGAACGGTACTCGAATACCAGGGAGCGAAGGGTGCATACCACGCGATCCTCCGCGGTGAGGGCTTCACTGAAGGCATCCAGCAGAACCCCGGCATCAAGGTTATCTCCCGCGACGCGCAGTGGACGGCCGATAACGCCCTCTCGCTGACGGTGGACAACTTCACCTCGGATCCAAGCATCAGCGGCCTCTTTAGCCACAACGACGAAATGGTCCGCGGCGTCGTCTCGGGACTCTCTCAGATCAACAAGGGCGCCCCCGTCGGGGCCGCTGGCCACATCCCGCTCGTCGGAGTGGACGGCACACCGCTGGCCCTGGACCGGATCCGCAAGGGCGTCCAAGACGCCACCATGGACCAGAACCCGTTCGAGATGGGAGCCCTCGCCCTGCAGGCCGAGGTCGACATTCTGGACGGAAAGCAGGTCCCGAAGATGCAGCTGACCGACACCCAACTCATCACCAAGGAAAACGTCGATGACCCCAAGCTCTGGGGAAACATCTTCAAAAACTAGGCCAGTCCGGCTCAACTAACCCGGACGGGCCAGGCGCCACTGTCTGGCCCGTCCAGCACCGACAGTAATTCAAGGAGAAAATGTGTCCCGCTTCAAATATTCCTACAACGCCATCGTTTACTACCAGGAAGACATCGCCAAAGGAATCGACCGTGTAGCCCGCTACGGCTACGACGCCATCGAACTCGTCGGAGAACCCGCAACACACAACGTCGAAGAGATCAACAAGCTGACCAAGGATGCCGGCATCGACGTCAGCTCCATCTGCAGCATCTGGTTCGGCGAGGAACGTGACCTGATCAACCCCAGCGCAGCCAACCGGCAGAAGGCACTGGACTACGGCAAATCCGTCGCCGACTTCGCCGCCGGCGTCGGAGCCCCGACCATCATCGTCGGACCATCCCCGGTCGGCAAGACCGAGGCTCTGGCCAGCGACGAACAGGAATGGGACTGGGCCGTGGAGAACGTCCGCACACTCGGTGAATACGCCGCAAGCGTGGGCGTGAACATCACCCTCGAACCGTGGAACCGTTACGAGACACACTTCCTCAACCGGCTCGACCGCGCAGTCGAGCTCCTGGACGCTACAGGTCTGAAGAACGGTGGTGTGCACGGCGACCTCTTCCACATGAACATTGAGGAAGACACCATCCACGGCGCCTTCGCCCGCGCCGGCGGCAAGGTCAACCACGTCCACCTCGCAGACTCGAACCGTGCCGCCCCCGGAGTAGGACACATCGACTTCCGCCCGACCCTGCAGACACTCAAGGACATCAACTTCGACGGTTACCTGACCTTCGAACTCCTTCCGGCCGCATCGAACCCGTTCGCGATGATGGCACGCGGCGGCCACCTGGAGTTCCTGGACCCCTACACGGAAAAGGCCATCAACGAGATGAAGAAGCTGGAACAGGAGCTGTGGCCCAATGAGTAAATACCAATTCGGGATCAGCACCTTCATCCTGGTCTCACCCTTCACCGACCAGGACGTTGACCAGTTCGACGTTGCCAAAGACATGGGCTACGACCTCATCGAGGTCTGCATCGAAGACCCTGCCGTGGTCAGCGCGGAAGCGCTGAAGAAGGCCTCCGAGCGCACCGGGCTGCCCGTATCCATCTGCGGGGCGTTCGGACCGGACCGGGACGTCTCCCACGAGGACCCCCAGAAGCGGCGGCAGGGCATCGACTACCTGAAGCTGTGCGTCGACATCGCCCAGGAAGTCGGATCCCCGCACGTGGCCGGCCCGATGTACTCCGCCACCGGCAAAGCCCGGCTGCTTCCCCCGGAAGAACGCCGCCAGCAGCGCCAGTGGGCGGCCGACAGCCTCAGCGAAGTCGCCGACTACGCGGCCGAACGCGGCGTCACCCTCGCCATCGAACCGCTCAACCGCTTCGAAACGGACCTGGTCAACACCGTCCAGCAAGGTCTGGAACTGTGCGAACTGATCGGCCGGGACAACGTGGGCCTCATGCTCGACACCTTCCACATGAACATCGAAGAGAAGAACATCGGTGAAGCCATAACGGCAGCCGGTGACAAGGTTTTCCACTTCCAGGTCTCCGAAAACGACCGCGGAACGCCCGGCAGCGGCCACGTCCCCTGGTCCGAGACCTTTGACGCGCTGAAAACGATCGATTACCAGGGTTCCATCGTCGTGGAGTCCTTCCTGCCCACCGTTGAAGAAATCGCCAAAGCCGTGTCCCTGTGGCGCCCTGTGGCACCGTCCATGGACGCACTCGCCCGTGACGGACTTACCTTCCTGAGGAGGGAACTGCCGTGACCCCAACGCCCGGAGGTGCTCCGGCCATCGTCGAAGCACGCAACCTTGTAAAACTGTTTCCGGGCGTTGTCGCCCTCTCCGGCATGAACTTTGAGCTTCATGCCGGAGAGGTGCACTGCGTCTGCGGTGAAAACGGCGCCGGAAAATCAACGCTGATCAAGACACTGAGCGGTTTTTACACTCCCGACGAAGGTGGGGTCTACGTCGACGGCCAGCTCATGCACGCCAGCACCGTCGCCTCCAAGGCCGCCGGCATCGCCACCATCTACCAGGAACACAACCTCGTGCCGGACCTCTCCGTCGCGGAGAACATCCTTCTCGGCAACTGGGGCGGTAAAAAAGGGTTCCTCTCCCGCCGCGAGATCCGCAAACGCGCCCGGAAAGCCCTCGACCAGGTCGCCCCGCACCTCAACCTCGACACCCCCGCCATGGCCCTTTCCACCGTGGACGGTCAAATGGTCGAAATCGCCCGCGCCATAGCGCAGGACGCCAGGGTCATCATCATGGACGAACCCACCACCGCCCTGACCGAGCAGGACGTTGACAAACTCTACAAGCTGGTCCACGAACTGCGGGGCAAAGGCCTGGCGATCATGTACGTGTCGCACAAACTGGAGGAAGTCTTCACCCTGGCCGACAAGATCACCGTAATCCGTGAAGGCAAGACCGTTGCATCCTCCGTCCCGGCGGACCAGCTCGACGCCCGCTCCGTCGTGCAGCTCATGGTCGGCAAAGACGTCGATCTCTACGAGCACGTCCCCCGGGAACGCGGTGATCTGGTACTCGAAGCCCGCGGCCTAAGCCGCGCAGGTGCCTTCGCGGACGTGCATCTGAAGCTGCACGCAGGGGAGATCGTCGGATTGGCCGGACTCGTCGGAGCCGGCCGTACCGAGGTCGCCCGCTGCATCTACGGCGCCGATAAGGCCGACGCAGGAACCGTCGAGATCGGCGGGCGAAAGCTCCGCCTGAACGACGCTACAGCCGGGATCGCAGCGGGAATCGCCCTCGTCCCCGAGGAACGGAAGCTCCAAGCCATCATTCCCATGCTGTCCATCCGGGAAAACACCACGCTGACACTCCTAAAGCACATCAGCCGCTGGGGAGTGCTGAAGCGCGGCTATGAAAAGAAGATGGTAGCCGACTACATCAAGGAACTCGATGTCAGGACCCCGTCGGCCGAAACCCCGATACAGTCCCTCTCCGGCGGCAACCAGCAAAAAGTCATCATCGCACGCTGCCTGGCCAGCAACCCCAAGGTCCTCATCCTGGACGAGCCAACAAAGGGCATCGACATCGGCGCCAAGGCCGAAATCCACCGCCTGATTGAACAGCTCGCCCGCCAAGGGGTGGCCGTCCTCGTCATCTCAAGTGAACTCCCCGAACTGCTCGAACTCTCCGACCGCGTCATGGTCATGCGGGCCGGCCGGGTCGTGGCCGAGCTCGACAAGGCCCAGGCAACCAAAGAGAACGTCATCGCCTACGCCGCGGCATAAGCCATCCTCCCAGAACGGAAACCATCATGACCGATCAACAAACCCGCCCGTTCACCCTGTTCACCGGCCAGTGGGCCGACCTGCCCTTCGAGGAAGTCGCGCGCCTGGCCTCCGGCTGGGGTTATGACGGCCTGGAAATCGCCGTCTCCGGCGACCACCTGGACGCCTGGCGCTGGGACGAACCCGGCTACGTTGACGCCAAACTCGCCATCCTGGAGAAGTACAACCTGAAGGTCTGGGCGATCTCCAACCATCTCAAGGGCCAGGCCGTGTGCGATGACCCGATCGACTTCCGCCACGAAGCGATCGTCGGGTCCACGGTCTGGGGCGACGGCGATCCCGAAGGCGTCCGCACCCGCGCCGCCGAGGAAATGAAACACACCGCCCGGCTCGCCAAGGCCCTCGGTGTGGACACCGTGGTCGGGTTCACCGGCTCCTCCATCTGGCAGTACGTCGCCATGTTCCCGCCCGTCCCGGAAAAGGTCATCGACGCCGGCTACCAGGACTTCGCCGACCGCTGGAACCCCATCCTGGACGTCTTCGACGAATGCGGGGTCCGTTTCGCCCATGAAGTCCACCCGTCCGAGATCGCCTACGACTACTGGACCACCGTCCGAACATTGGAAGCGATCGGGCACCGCGAAGCGTTCGGCCTGAACTGGGACCCGTCGCACTTCATGTGGCAGGGCATTGACCCGGTCTCCTTCATCTGGGACTTCAAGGACCGGATCTACCACGTGGACTGCAAGGACACCAAGCTCCGGCCCACCGGCCGGAACACGGTCATGGGCTCGCACCTGCCCTGGGGCGACCCGCGCCGCGGCTGGGACTTCGTCTCCGCCGGCCGCGGCAACGTCCCCTGGGAAGCCTCCTTCCGCGCCCTCACCGCCATCGGCTACAACGGACCCATCAGCATCGAGTGGGAAGACGCCGGCATGGACCGCCTCCACGGCGCCCCCGAAGCCCTCGCAGCGCTGAAGAAGTTCGACTTCCCCGCCTCCCAAACCAGCTTCGACGCCGCCTTCAGCAGTTGAGGTTCGCTGGATTGAAATACTCCTGAACCGGACAAGAAAATGTCCGTCTTGAAGTCGCTTGCACTAGCCTTCGCGGCCCTGTGGATGAAGCAAAGGCGGCAACGACAAGGAGCGGGTATGCCCAACCGCTTCGTCCTCCGACCACAGGCAGACCGCTGCTATTGGCAGGCATGCGAGCGAGCCATCCACAAACCATAGCGGCACCGACGAAGTCATGGACTAGGAATGCGCAGGCCGGTAGAGCGGTCGAGCCGCAGGTATCGGCAGGCGGTGCAGTCTCCATGCCTAGGCTGCATCTGCAACTCTTCCGCACGGTTTGCCTCCGCGGAACAACAAGCGGTCTCTAATACCGTTGCCACGTCGTAGTTCCCGATTGATGTGGCCAGTCCTACAGGGCTCTGTCGTATAAGGATTGAATGCATCGGATCGGCACCCCACGAATGTTGCAGATCGATCATCTCGGGCCGTCCGTGCGAGTTGAAGACGGCAACGAAGAGCGGTGGTGTTGCCCAAGGCATTGGTTTTGTCGGCTGTGGCCATGGTTGAGCGGCGCGGCTTCCGCCGTCAACCCAGCGGCACAATCAAGGAGAACCCGGAAGGGCCGAAAAGTAACCGTTCGCCACGCAGCCCCGCAGCTGACCAGGAGAGCAAACGCAAAAGAGGGAAGGCCCGATTGGCCTTCCCTCTTCTTTGTCCCACAGGTTTCGCGTCGGACGTTGCGGTCAGACGCGGGACCTGCCGCGGACAAAGTGGATGATCAGGACGATCACGGCCACTACCAGCAGGATGTGAATGAGTCCGCCGCCGATGTTGGCCAACAGGCCGAGCAGCCAGAGAACGGCGATAATGATGGCTATCCAAAGCAACATGAATATCTCCTTCGTTCACTCTGCGGATGGAATACTGCTCCCCGCCCGCTGTCCGTATAGTGCGCTCAGCCTACGACATGTCACAGCAGTACGGCCGGAACCTGGCGATTCTTTCGTCTGCTGCGCCGATCTGCTCGCGCACTTCACCAATCCAGGCGTCGAACCGGCCTTCACGCTGATCACCGGCTACGCGTGGGCATGTGCGGAGCGACCGCGGGCCTTGGTTTTTCGGAGTGACAGCGACAGCGTGACGACCAGCAAGGGCAGCACCGTAGCGTGATAGGCCACGTCAGCAGGTTGTCCGCCACTGAGCGTAAAACCGAACCCGACGAGGAAGCCCACGATAGCGAAACCCGTTGCCACTACCGCTGCTGTGCGCCCGCGCGCCGGACTGCGTATGGCCAGCACGGCGCCGGCAATGAGGACCACTCCAATGATTGCTTCGGCGATCCCGGCGGCCGCCGGGTTGTAGTGCTTGGCGCCGCCGGCGATGACACCGGAGAGGTGCAGTCCCGAGATCACCGCCAGGGACTGGGCCTCAAAGAGCATCAGGGAGGCGACGGCGCGGCGAATGCGGTCCGAGGAAAATCCCTGCCCGGAGTTCTTGATGGTTGTCATACCAACGACGCTAATCGGCAGCCGCACGTCCCGCATCGTCCCGGGGAGGTATCTGGGGTTACTCCCTAAGCAGTACTGCTGCGACCCCAAGAGACTACTCCTACGGCAAGAAGCGCGAGGCCGTCAAGGTGATCTCCCGCCAGGACGCGCCCCAGCTCCTACCGCCTAAAGCGGCGGCGGCCTTACGGTCCCTGCGGCAGCGTCTAGACCTGAGATTTCATTAAGTCAAGCTTTGTCAACACTGCTCACGCCAATACGCCGCTGACCTGCGGAAACATTGTGCCCGAGGTGGGACTCGAACCCACACACCTTTCGATACCGCATTTTGAGTGCGGCGCGTCTGCCAATTCCGCCACTCGGGCGCGGAATACGAGGAGCAAGAGTACGCCCACAGCTGACTGTGAGCAACGCGATCGCTTCACGTACGCGGAATTACTCTACATGCAGATAGGCTGAATTCCAGAATCGCGCCGCCGTCGCCGCAAACGAACCCCTGCAAGCCAAGTACAGCCGCGGTGGCACCTAAGATAGTGATGTCCCGCCGTACCTTTTCAAGGAGATCCCGTGACTGAACAGACGGAGTCCAAGCCCACGTCCCAGCCGGCGCGCCGCGTCATTGTGGCAGAGGATGAAACCCTCATCCGCCTCGATATCATCGAGATCCTGCGCGGCGAAGGCTACGACGTTGTGGGTGAGGCGGACAATGGCGAAAAGGCCGTCCAGCTCGCCGAGGAACTGAAGCCGGACCTGGTCCTCATGGACGTCAAGATGCCTGTCATGGACGGCATCTCTGCGGCCGAAAAGATCGTCAAGGCCCGCATCGCCCCCGTGGTGCTGCTGACCGCCTTCAGCCAGAAGGAACTGGTGGAGCGTGCCCGCGACGCCGGCGCCATGGCCTACGTGGTCAAGCCGTTCACCCCGGCGGACCTCATCCCCGCCCTGGAGATCGCGCTCTCCCGCCACGAGGAGATCAAGGCCCTCGAAAGCGAGGTGTCGGACCTGCAGGAACAGTTCGCCACCCGCAAGCTGGTCGAACGCGCCAAGAGCCTGCTCACCACCAAGATGGGCCTGACGGAACCGGAAGCGTTCCGCTGGATCCAGAAGACCTCCATGGACCGCCGCCTCAGCATGCGCGAGGTTGCCGAAACCATCATCAACCAGGTCAACTAGCCGGCCGGCCGGGCCTCGGGACATTACGACGACGGCCCGGCCGCCCAAGTGTAAGGCGGCCCCAGGGTAAGGCGGCCCCACAGTAACGGTCACCAAGGCGGCCACGCCAGCACAGCGAAAAGGACCCCCGCCAACCGGCAGGGGTCCTTTTGCGTTGAAGCCTAGGCCTGGGCGGCTTGGTTCTTCTTCTTCTTTTCCGGCCAGGGGCCGAGCTTTTCCTTGTTGCTCACGAACTCTCCGGCGCGCGTGGAGTCGGCGAGGTCGCCTACCTTGTGCACCTTCAGGGAGTTCGTGGAGCCGGCCTTTCCGGGAGGCGAACCGGCAGCGATGACCACCAGGTCACCGTCCTCAACCAGCCCCATTTCCTCCAGGCTGCGGTCAACCTGGGCGGTCATGGCGTCGGTGTGGTCCACCATCTGCACCAGCACGGGCTGGATGCCCCAGGTCAGCGCCATCTGGTTCCAGACCTGCTCCACCGGGGTGAACGCGAAGACCGGCTTGATGGGGCGCAGGCGGGACAGGCGACGGGCCGAGTCGCCGGACTGGGTGAACGCACAGATGTACTTTGCGTCCAGCTGGTCGGCGATTTCGACGGCGGCACGGGTGATGGCACCGCCACGGGTCCTGGGCTTGGTGCCCAGCGGGGGGACGCGCTCCAGGCCGTGGACCTCGGTGGATTCGATGATCCGGGCCATGGTCTTGACGGTCTCGATCGGGTACTTGCCCACGCTGGTCTCACCGGAGAGCATGACGGCGTCGGCACCGTCCAGGACGGCGTTGGCGCAGTCGGACGCCTCTGCACGGGTGGGGCGCGGGTTGTCGATCATGGACTCGAGCACCTGGGTGGCCACGATGACCGGCTTCGCCCAGCGGCGTGCCAGTTCCACTGCACGCTTCTGCACGATCGGCACTTCCTCCAGCGGAAGCTCCACGCCAAGGTCGCCACGGGCCACCATGATGGCATCGAACGCGTCGATGATCTCAGGCAGCTGCTCAACGGCCTGCGGCTTCTCGATCTTGGCGATGACCGGCACGCGGCGGCCTTCCTCGTCCATAATCTCGTGCACGCGGGTGATGTCGGAGGCGTCGCGGACGAAGGACAGTGCCACCAGGTCAACGCCGCGGCGCAGGGCCCAGCGGAGGTCGTCCTCATCCTTTTCGCTCAGCGCGGGGACGTTCACGGCCACGCCGGGAAGGTTGATGCCCTTGTTGTTGGACACCATGCCGCCGACGGTCACCTCGGCGACCACCTTGACGTCGTCCACCTCGATGGCACGCAGGGCCACCTTGCCGTCGTCGATCAGCAGGGCGTCGCCCACCTTGACGTCCTCGGTGAGGCTCTTCAGGGTGGTGGAGCAGATCTCCTGCGTACCGGGGACGTCCTCGGTGGTGATGGTGAAGATGTCACCGACGGCCAGCGCGTGCGGGCCGTCGACGAAACGGCCCAGGCGGATCTTGGGACCCTGCAGGTCGGCCATGATCGCCACGGCCTTCCCCAGGTCGGAGGCCGCCTTCCGCACGTTTTCGTAGGTGTTGTCATGCACGGTGTAGTCGCCGTGGCTCATGTTCATGCGGGCGACGTCAACGCCGGCCTCCAGCACAGCCAGGGTGTTCTCGTAGCTGGCAATTGCCGGGCCGAACGTAGCCACAATTTTTGCGCGTCTCATATACCTACCCTATTGGTCTCTTGCATTGGTTAAGTTGTCGGCGAGGTGAACCCTCGGTGCATCCCCCGGGTCTGTGGCTAGAGGACGGCGATGGCGCGGTCCGTCGGCGCAACGGGAGCGGGGAGGATGGTGCTTCCCATCAGGTACTTGTCCACGGCTGCTGCGGCGGCACGGCCTTCGGCGATGGCCCACACGATCAACGACTGTCCGCGGCCGGCGTCACCGGCGACGAATACACCTTCGGTGTTGGTCATGTAGTAGCCGTCGCGGGCCACGTTGCCGCGGCCGTCGAACTCGGCGTGCACCTGCTCGGTGATGCCGGCCGGCTCAGCGCCGGTGAAGCCAAGGGACAGGAACACCAAGTCGGCCGGGATGATCCGCTCGGTGCCGGCCTTGGGCAGGCGCTTGCCGTCCACGAATTCCGTCTCGGCCACCTTGACGCCGGTCAGCCTGCCGTTTTCGCCAACGAACTCGACGGTGGAGGCGAGGTAGGTGCGTTCGCCGCCTTCCTCGTGGGCGCTGGCCACCTCGAACAGGGTGGGGAACGTCGGCCACGGCTGGTGGCTGGCACGCTCCGACGGCGGCTGCTTGCCGATTGCCAGGGTGGTCACCGAGGCAGCGCCGTGCCGGTGGGCGGTACCCAGGCAGTCGGCACCGGTGTCGCCGCCGCCGAGGATCACCACGTGCTTGCCGTGCGCGTTGATCTGGTTTTCGATGGTTTCCCCAGCGACCGCGCGGTTGGCGGGAACCAGGTAGTCCATGGCGAAGTGGATGCCGTCCAGGTCGCGGCCCGGGATGGGCAGGTCGCGCGGGACGGTGGCGCCGGTGCAGACCACGACGGCGTCGTAACGCCGGCGCAGCTGCTCCCAGGTCACGTCGGTCCCCACGGCCACGCCGGTCCGGAAGCGGGTGCCTTCGGACTTCATCTGTTCGACGCGGCGGTCCACCTGCTCCTTTTCCATCTTGAAGTCGGGGATGCCGTAGCGGAGCAGTCCGCCGATCTTGTCGTCCCGCTCGTAGACGGCCACGGTGTGGCCCACCCGGGTGAGCTGCTGGGCGACGGCCAGGCCTGCAGGGCCGGAACCGACCACGGCCACGGTCTTGCCGGTGAGGCGCGTGGGCGGCAGCGGGTTAACCCAGCCGTTGTCCCAGGCCTCGTCGATGATCGACACCTCAACCTGCTTGATGGTCACGGCGGGCTGGTTGATACCCAGCACGCAGGACGCCTCGCAGGGTGCCGGGCAGAGCCGGCCGGTGAACTCCGGGAAGTTGTTCGTAGCGTGCAGCCGCTCGATCGCTTCCTCGCCCTTGTCCCGCCACATGAGGTCGTTCCACTCGGGAATCAGGTTGCCCAGCGGGCAGCCCTGGTGGCAGAACGGGACGCCGCAGTCCATGCAGCGCCCGGCCTGGGCCTTCAGCGTGCCCTTTTCCTGCGCCTCATAGACTTCCTTCCAGTCCATGATGCGGACAGGAACGGGACGGCGCGGCTGGGTTTCACGCTGGCGTACTTTCAGAAATCCGCGTGGATCAGCCACCGGTCACCTCCAGGATTCGAGACCATACTTCTTCGCCGTCCGGGTCAAGGCCCTCTTCGATGGCGTCGAGACGGGTTTGCAGCACGGCCGCGTAGTCGCGCGGCAGCACCTTGGTGATGCGGGCAGCGGTGTCATCGAAGTTCTCGAGGAGGCGCGCCGCCAGCTGGGAGTCAGTTTCTTCCACGTGCTTGACCAGCAGGCCGTGGACGATGTCGCGGTCCTCGGCGTCCAGCTCGCGGAGCTGGAGTTCGCCGGACTGCAGGGCGTCCTTGTTGACCTTGGCGGTATCCAGGTCCAGGACGTAGGCGGTGCCGCCGGACATGCCGGCGCCGAAGTTGCGGCCGGTGCGGCCGATGATCAGCGTCTGGCCGCCGGTCATGTACTCACAGCCATGGTCGCCGATGCCTTCGACGACGGCGGTGGCACCGGAGTTGCGGACCAGGAAGCGTTCGCCC
Organism: Arthrobacter sp. NQ7; assembly: GCF_029581595.2. Taxonomy (NCBI): domain Bacteria; kingdom Bacillati; phylum Actinomycetota; class Actinomycetes; order Micrococcales; family Micrococcaceae; genus Arthrobacter; species Arthrobacter sp. NQ7. The sequence continues at coordinate 203,605 of NZ_JARFXU020000004.1, forward strand.
ACCTGGCCGCGCAGGAACAGCTCACCGCTGGTGGCGCCGTAGCCGATGACGTTGCCGGCGATGACATTGGTCTCCGCCTTGAACACGTTGGTCCGGTCCGGGCGGACGATGATCCGGCCGCCGGAGAGTCCCTTGCCCACGTAGTCGTTCGAGTCACCGAAGAGCCGCAGGGTGATGCCTGCGGGCAGGAAGGCGCCCAGCGACTGCCCGGCGGTGCCGTTCAGCGTGATGTCGATGGTGTCGGTTGCCAGGACGTCGGTACCAAAGGTCTTGGTGACAACGTGGCCCAGCATGGTGCCCACAGAACGGTCGGTGTTGATGACGTCCACGGTGATCTTCACCGGGCTGCGGTCCGTCAGCGCTTCGGTGGCCATGGTGATCAGGCGCTGGTCGAAGTGCTTGTCCAGTTCATGGTTCTGGCCGGTCATGTTGCGCAGCGGCGCGTCGTCGTCGAACTCCAGGCCGTGCAGGATCGGATCCAGGTCCAGGCCCTCGGCCTTCCAGTGGTCGATGGCTTCGCGGGTGTCCAGGACTTCGGCGTGGCCGATGGCCTCCTCGAGGCTCCGGAAACCGAGCTCCGCGAGGATCTCGCGGACTTCCTCGGCCAGGAACTCGAAGAAGTTCACCACGAACTCCGGCTTGCCGCTGAAGCGGGCGCGCAGCTCGGGGTTCTGGGTGGCGACGCCCACGGGGCAGGTGTCCAGGTGGCAGACGCGCATCATGATGCAGCCTTCCACCACCAGCGGGGCGGTGGCGAAGCCGAACTCCTCACCGCCAAGCAGGGCGGCGATGACCACGTCGCGGCCGGTCTTGAGCTGGCCGTCCACCTGCACCACCACGCGGTCGCGCAGGCCGTTGAGCATCAGCGTCTGCTGGGTCTCGGCGAGGCCGAGCTCCCACGGGACACCGGCGTGCTTGAGCGAGTTCAGCGGCGAGGCGCCCGTGCCGCCGTCATGTCCGGAGACAAGTACGACGTCGGCCTTCGCCTTCGTCACGCCGGACGCCACGGTGCCGATCCCGACTTCCGAGACAAGCTTCACGTGCACCCGTGCCGAGGGGTTGGCGCGCTTGGCATCATAGATGAGCTGCGCGAGGTCCTCGATCGAGTAGATGTCGTGGTGCGGGGGCGGGGAGATCAGCCCGACGCCGGGGGTCGAGTGCCGCGTCCGGGCCACCCACGGGTAGACCTTCTGCGCCATGAGCTGGCCGCCCTCGCCGGGCTTGGCACCCTGAGCCATCTTGATCTGGATGTCGTCGGCGTTGGTGAGGTAGAGGCTGGTGACACCGAACCGGCCGGAGGCGATCTGCTTGACCGCGGAACGGCGCTTGGGGTCGAGCAGGCGGTCCACGTCCTCGCCGCCTTCCCCGGTGTTGGACTTGCCGCCCAGCTGGTTCATGGCGATGGCCAGCGTCTCGTGGGCCTCCTGGGAGATGGAGCCGTAGCTCATGGCTCCGGTGGAGAACCGCTTGACGATGCTGGAGACGGGCTCCACTTCCTCAAGGGGCACGGAGGGGCGCTCGTTCTTGAACTTGAGCAGGCCGCGGAGGGTCATCAGGTTGGTGGACTGGTCGTCCACGCCCTTGGTGTAGGCCTTGAAGATGTCGTAGCGGCGTTCACGGGTGGCGTGCTGCAGCCGGAAGACGGTCTCCGGGTTGAACAGGTGCGGCTCGCCGTCGCGGCGCCACTGGTACTCGCCGCCGCCCAGCAGTGGGCGGTGCGGCTGCTCGATGCCGCCCTCGGGGTAGGCCATCTGGTGCCGCGCGGAAACTTCGGCCGCGATGACGTCCAGGCCCACGCCGCCCAGCTGGGAGTGCGTGCCGGCGAAGAATTCGTCCACCAGTTCCTGGCCGAGGCCCAGTGCCTCGAAGGTCTGGGCGCCGGTGTAGGAGGCCACCGTGGAGATGCCCATCTTGGACATGATCTTCAGGACGCCCTTGCCCAGGCCCTTGATGAGGTTGTAGACGCCGTCCTGCGGGGTGACGCCGGTGACGTCGCCGGCAGCGATGAGCTGCTCCACCGATTCCATGGCCAGGTACGGGTTGACGGCGGATGCGCCGTACCCGATCAGGACCGCAACATGGTGCGTCTCGCGGACGTCGCCGGCCTCCACCACCAGGGCGGTCTTGGTGCGGTTGGCACTGCGCAGCAGGTGGTGGTGCACGGCGCTGACCAGCAGCAGGGACGGGATGGGTGCCCACTGGGCGTTGGAGTCGCGGTCGGAGAGCACGATGTACTGCACGCCGCGGTTGATCGCGCCGGACACCTGCTCGCAGATTTCGGTCAGCCGTGCGCGCAGCGCGTTCTCGCCGCCTTCGGGCCGGTAGAGGCCGCGGACCTTCATGGCCACGCGGTTGCCGTCGGCGTCCTCGATGTTGGCGATCTTGGCGAGCTGGTCGTTGTTGATCACCGGGAAGGGCAGCTGGACCTGCGGCTGGCGGACCTGCTTGGTGTCCAGGAGGTTGCCGTTGGGGCCGATGGCGCAGGTCAGGGAGGTGACCAGTTCCTCGCGGATGGCGTCCAGCGGCGGGTTGGTCACCTGCGCGAAGGACTGCACGAAGTAATCGAAGAGCAGGCGCGGGCGCTTGGACAGCACCGCCACGGGGGTGTCCGAACCCATGGCGCCCAGCGGCTCGGCACCGGTGCGGGCCATCGGGCCCAGCAGGATCTTCAGTTCCTCGGTGGTGTAGCCGAAGGTGCGCTGGCGGATGTTGACGGAAGCTGCCGTGTGCACCACGTGCTCGCGCTCGGGAAGTTCGTTGAGGTCGATCAGGTTGTCCTTGACCCAGTCGGCCCACGGGTTTGCCGCGGCAACCTCTGCCTTGACCTCTTCATCGTCGATGATGCGGCCGGCCTCGGTGTCCACCAGGAACATCTTGCCCGGGGACACGCGGCCCTTTTTGACCACTTTGGAGGGCTCGACGTCGATGACGCCCACCTCGGAGGCGAAGACGATCAGGCCGTCCTCGGTGATCCAGAAGCGGCCGGGGCGCAGGCCGTTGCGGTCCAGGGTGGCGCCCACCAGGTTGCCGTCGGTGAAGGAGACGGCGGCGGGGCCGTCCCACGGTTCCATCAGCAGCGAGTGGTACTCGTAGAACGCACGGCGTGCGGGATCCATGGTGGCGTGGTTTTCCCAGGCCTCGGGGATCATCATCATGATCGCGTGCGTGATGGGCCGGCCGGAGAGCCACAGCAGTTCCGCTACCTCGTCGAAGGACGCGGAATCGGAGGCGCCGGGGGTGCAGATGGGGTACAGCTCTTCCGGCGAGTCGCCCAGCAGCGGGTTGGCGAGCTGCGACTGGCGGGCACGCATCCAGTTCCGGTTGCCCTTGACGGTGTTGATTTCACCGTTGTGGGCGATGGTCCGGAACGGCTGCGCGAGGGGCCAGGACGGGAAGGTGTTGGTGGAGAAGCGCGAGTGCACGATCGCCAGCTTGGTCTTGAACCGCTTGTCGGACAGGTCCGGGTAGAACGGCTCCAGCTGGGCGGTGGTGAGCATGCCCTTGTAGACGATGGTGCGGGAGGACAGCGACGGGAAGTAGACGCCGAACTTGTTCTGGGCCCGCTTGCGGATGCGCCAGGCCCGGGCATCGAGTTCGTTGCGGTCCAGTTCCTCCCCGTTGGCGGCGGCCAGGAACGGCTGGGAGAAGTAGGGCATGCAGGCACGCGCCATGGCCCCGACGAGGTCGGCGACGACGGGCACTTCGCGCCACCCGAGGACTTTCAGGCCCTCATCGGCGGCAAGGCCTTCGATGCCGGCCTTGGCGGCGTCGGCTTCCCGCTGCTCGGCAGGCAGGAAGGCAGTGCCGGTAACGTACTGGCCCGGGGCCGGCAGTTCGAACTCGGTGACGGCGCGGAAGAATTCGTCCGGGATCTGCATCAGCAGGCCGGCTCCGTCCCCGGTTCCCTCGTCGGCGCCCACGGCACCGCGGTGTTCCAGGTTGCGCAGCGCGGTCAGGGCGGCATCAACGATGTCGTACCCGGGCTCGCCGCGGAGGGTCGCGATAATGGCAAGGCCGCACGCGTCCTTCTCCTGCTCCGGGTTGTACAGCCCGGCAGCCTCCGGCATGGCGGCGAAGCGCTTGAACGGCGACAGTGCAGTCCCGGGCTGATCCGGTTCAGACCAGCTGGGAGTGTTAAGAGTTTGGGTCATGGGAGACGTCCTTCCTCCTGATCGTGCGTATGGAAGGGACACCGTTGGCCCCACTCGTCGGCGCCGTTGCAAGGGCACAACAAAGTGTTGATTACTGGAAATTGTAGGTCAGCGCAGCCTGCTGAACTAACGGTTACGCAGGCCCCTGCCCGGGACAACACCGGCCAGCAGCTTCACGCTGTACGGATGGTGCCCCATGCCACGACATTGTGGTTGCGGGCCCTTCGAGCGGTGGCTCTGCTGCCCTGCCTGGCCGGCGTCCTACTTGCCGGAGCCGGCCTCCGATGCGGACCCTGTGGCTGTGCTGCCGGAGTGCCCGGCAGCCGTTGCATCCGGTCCGGGCTTGGAGCCCGCCGGTGCAGCCTCGGCTTCTTCCGTGGGGTCGGAAGCACGCCTGGAACCGCTTTGGTTATCAGGGAGATTACCACGCGAATCACTATCTGAGACAACGGCGTCCGGATCACGGACTTCTGTGACTGTCCCGGCATCCGGGCGTTCCGTGCTGTCCCCAACAGGCTCGTGGCCGGGGAGGTAGACGGTGTCGGGGTCCGGCCGGCCCTTGAGGCCCAGCAGGATGAAGGCGATCAGTGCCGCGAGGAATACGAAGATGCTGGTCCACACGTTCAGGCGCGTGGTGATGCCGAAGATGGTGATCTGTTCGGCGTCGTCGATCCGCATCGCTTCGATCCACACGCGGCCCAGCGTGTAGTACATGGCATAGAGCCAGAAGAGCCGGCTGCGGCGGAAGTGGAAGCGCCGGTCCAGGGCAAGCAGGATCAGCACGCCTGCCAGGTTCCACAGCGATTCGTAGAGGAAGGTGGGGTGGAACAGGGTGTCTGCGGGCATGCCGGCCGGGAAGTTGGGGTTGTCGGCGTCGACCTGCAGCCCCCAGGGCAGCGTGGTGGGGCCGCCAAAAAGTTCCTGGTTGAAGTAGTTTCCCCAACGGCCCACCGCCTGGGCCAGGAGCAGCCCGGGCGCAGCCGCGTCCACGAACGCGCTGAGCTTGACCCCGCTGCGGCGGCAGCCGATCCAGGCACCCACGGCGCCCAGGACCACGGCACCCCAGATCCCCAGGCCGCCGCGCCAGATCTGCGGAATCAGGGAGAGGTCTCCGGTGCCGTCGAAGCCGGGGCCGAAGTAGGCGTCCGGGGAGGACACCACGTGGTAGAGCCGGCCGCCGATAATGCCCAGCGGGATGGCCCAGATGACGATGTCCCAGACACTGCCTTCAGGGGCGCCGCGCTTGGCCCAGCGGACGGAGGTCAGCCACAGGCCGACGATGATGCCGGCCAGGATGCACAGGGCGTAGGCGTGGATCCGCAAGGTTCCCCAGGGCAGGGGGATGTCGAAGCCGGACCAGTCCGGGCTGGGGATGCTGGCGGGAACCAGGCCGGGGGCCAGGGCTGCCGCCTGGAGGAATGGCTGCATGGCCTAGGCCCCGGCTTCCTGGGTGCGGCCGGTTTCCGGCACGAGTCCCGTGCTGAGGTCCTTGGTGAGGGCGGCGACGGCGTCTACTCCCCCGTCCCGCAGTGCTGCCACCAGGGCGGTGCCTACGATGACGCCTTCTGCGTAGGCGGCAATTTCGCGGACCTGGTCCGCGGTGGAGACGCCAAGTCCTACGCAGACGTGTTCGGCACCTGCCGCGTGGGCTGCTGCCACAACGTCCTTCGCCGCCGTGCTGACCGATGTCCGGGCGCCGGTGACGCCCATGATGGAGACGGCGTAGACGAAGCCGCGGCTGGCGTCCACGGTGCGCTGCATGCGCTCGGGGGTGGAGGACGGGGCCACGAGGAACACCCGGTCCAGGCCGTACTTGTCCGAGGCGTCCATCCACTCGGCTGCTTCATCAGGGATGAGGTCCGGGGTGATGAGCCCGGCTCCCCCGGCCTCGGCCAGCCGGCGGGAGAATTCGTCCACGCCCATGCGGACCACGGGGTTCCAGTAGGTCATGACCAGGACGGCGGCGTCGGTCCTGCTGGTGATGCCGGCCACGACGTCGAAGACCTGGCTGACATGGAAGCCCTTGGCGAGGGCCTCGGTGGTGGCGGCCTGGATGACCTGGCCGTCCATCACCGGATCCGAGTACGGGATGCCGATCTCGATCAGGTCGGCACCGTTCTCCGCCAGGGCAATGCCGGCGGCGATGGTGTCCTCCACGCTGGGGTAGCCGGCGGGGAGGTAGCCTATGAGGGCGGAGCGTCCCTGCGCCCGGGCCCGGTCAATGGCGGCTGCCGACTTGCTGGTCATCTCTGCGTGGTTCACAGCTGCTCCCCCTCTTTGCCGATTTCGGATTCGGCGGAATTCTTGTCCAACAGGTCAAACCATTCGGCGGCGGTGGCCACGTCCTTGTCCCCGCGCCCGGACAGGTTGACGATGATGATTTTTTCGCCGGCGGTGGCTGGGTCCTCGGCGGCCAGGCGCTGGCCTACCTTGATGGCTCCGGCCAGGGCATGCGAGGACTCGATGGCGGGAATGATGCCCTCGGTGCGGCACAGCAGGCGGAAGGCCTCCATGGCTTCGCTGTCCGTGATGGGCTCGTAGCTCACCCGCCCAATGTCGGACAGGTAGGAGTGCTCCGGGCCGACGCCGGGGTAGTCCAGGCCCGCCGAGATGGAGTGCGACTCAATGGTCTGGCCGTCGTCGTCCTGCATCAGGTAGGACCGTGCGCCGTGGAGGACGCCGGGCTTGCCCAGGCTGATGGTGGCAGCGTGCCGGCCGGTCTCCACGCCGTCGCCGCCCGCCTCAAAGCCGTAGATCTTTACGGAGGGGTCGTCCAGGAACCCGTGGAAGATGCCGATGGCGTTGGAACCGCCGCCGATGCAGGCGCAGACGGCATCCGGGAGGCGTCCTTCCTGCTCCAGGATCTGGGCGCGGGCCTCGTCACCGATGACCTCGTGGAAGTAACGCACCATGGCCGGGAACGGGTGGGCGCCGGCCGCCGTGCCAAGCAGGTAGTGGGTGTTGGCGACGTTGGCCACCCAGTCCCGGAGGGCGTCGTTGATGGCGTCCTTGAGGGTCTGCGAGCCGCTGGTCACCGGGATCACCTTGGCGCCCAGGAGTTCCATCCGGGCGACGTTCAGCGCCTGGCGGCGGCAGTCCTCGGCGCCCATGTAGACCACGCATTCCAGGCCCAGGAGTGCAGCCGCGGTGGCGCTGGCCACGCCGTGCTGGCCCGCGCCGGTTTCGGCGATGATGCGGGTCTTGCCCATGCGCTTGGCGAGCAGCGCCTGGCCCAGGACGTTGTTGATCTTGTGGGACCCGGTGTGGTTGAGGTCCTCGCGTTTGAGGAAGACCCGCACCCCGCCGGCGTGCTGGGAGAACCGCTTGGCCTCGGTCAGCAGGGACGGCCGGCCGGAATAGTTCTTGTTCAGGTCCGCGATCTGTGCGCGGAACTCTGGATCGTCCTTGGCCTTGTTGAAGGTCTCTTCCAGTTCGTCCAGGGCGGCGATCAGCGACTCGGGCATCCATCGGCCGCCGTAGTTGCCGAAGTACGGCCCCGGGGCGTGGCGGAGGGATCCGCCCTGCAGGAATGCTTCCGTAGTGATGTTGTCAGCTTTTCCTGAGGGTGCGTCAGCCATCAGTCCTGTCCTGTTCAGAGTTGGTCGGTCAAAAAGCATGCTGGTCCGGCGGCGCCGGACGATGTTCCTGGGGCCGGCGGCAAGCCGGACCCGCAGGGGTTTGCGTCCAGGTGTGGTCAGGCCCGGGCGGCGATGGCTGCGGCACCTGCCGCAGTGAATTCGGCAATCCGCTCCCGGGGAGTGGCGTGGCTGACCAAAGCCTCGCCCACCAGGATGGCGTTGGCGCCGCTGGCGGCGTAGTGGGTGACGTCGTCGGCGTCGCGGACGCCTGATTCGGCCACCACGACTGCCTCCGCGGGTATCAGCCCTGCCAGGGAGGCAAAGACTGAGCGGTCGACGTCGAGCGTCTTCAAATTGCGAACGTTGACGCCGATGATCCGGGCGTTGGCCGCCACGGCCCGCTCGATTTCCTCTTCGGTGTGGGTCTCCACCAGCACGTTCATGCCAAGCTCGCGGCTGAGGGCGCTGAACTCGGACAGCTGGGCGTCGGAGAGCGCGGCCACGATGAGGAGGATGAGGTCGGCCCCGTGGGCACGGGCCTCCCAGACCTGGTACTCGTCGAGCGTGAAATCCTTGCGCAGCAGCGGGGTGTCGACGGCGGCGCGCACGGCGTCGAGGTCGGCGAGGGAGCCGTTGAAGCGGCGCTGCTCGGTGAGGACGCTGATGACGGAGGCCCCGCCGTCGGCGTATTGCCTGGCGAGGGACGCCGGATCGCCGATGCTGGCGAGGTCGCCCTTGGAGGGGCTGCGGCGCTTGATTTCGGCAATGACTTTCAGCTGTTCCCGGGTTGGGGAGGTTCCGCCAAGGGCCGCCCAGGCGTCGCGGGCAGGCGCGGCGGCCTGGGCACGGTCCTTCAGCTGAGCCAGGGAAACGAGCCGCTTCCTGGCCTCCATATCCTCCCTGACACCGGCGTTGATGTCGTCGAGAACAGTCGCCATCAGTGGCCGGAGTTCTTCAGCTTGCTGCCTTCGACGCCGTAGCCTGCCTTGCGCATGACGTAACCGAGGATCAGGCCGATGACCATGACCACGGCGCCGCCGATGAAGATGGGCGTGCTGGCGATGACGAAGGCGATGGCTGCGATGAGCGCACCGACGAGCATGACGATGACGCAGGTCCAGGCGGCCGGGCTGTTGCCGTGGCCCAGTTCCTGGCTGTGGTCAATGACGCCGGGGGCCACCGTGCGGGTGCCTGACTTGGAAACGGACGCAGGTGCTTTGCTCATGGAAAATCTCCTCAGGGTGGATACTGCTTACATTCTGCCATTTTTTGGCTGCCACCCGCGTATCGGCGGGCGTCGGCGCCCGGACCGCGGCGGCAGCCCCTGGCCTTAGGTCGGGTCCTCGCCGCGCGACAGCCGGTCCCAGCTGTCGATTTCATCCACCGGGCCCACTGGTGCCGCGGCCCCCGCGGTGGCGGGTGCGTCATATTTCGTCCGCGATTTCCAGTAACGGGATGCGGGCACGATCAGCAGGGCGGCCAGCACCAGCAGGCAGCCGGCGACGACGGCGAGCACCGGGAAGGCGGTGAGTTCAACGTGCGCCTGGCTTCCGGAGACACCCGTGGCGGCTGCGATGCTCCCCTGTGCCGCCGCCAGCGGATCGGCGAGGACAGTGGCCGCAGCGGCTGCCACGCCGGCGGAGGCAAGGACGATGATGGCGGTGATGACCCACCGGGCGATCCTGCCGGCAATGGCTGCGGCCAGGCCGCCGGCCAGCGCTACAAGGGCCAGTGCCGTGACGGTGGTGGCCGCCTTGCTGCCCTGGACCTGGATGGCATTCTGGGCGGCGCCGGCCTGGCCCACCTGGTTGGGGTCCAGGGTGGCACTCATCCACGTCTGGGTCGTGGTCCCGAAGGCAGCCAGGGCCAGGAGGGTGATCAGCATGACCAGCGTCGACTTGCGCGCCCACACCGGCACCGGCCTTCTCTTCCCGGCCTTTCCGGGGCGGTCAGCAGCGGTACCCGGATCCGCCATCAGGACTCCGTCCCGCCGGGGAGGGATTCCGCGGAAATGTTGTGCAGCGACCCGGCCGTGTGCACGGCGCGCAGCGGGGCGGCGGCCTTGTTGACGGTTTCGAGGGCCTCGGTGGGGTTTACGGAGTCGGCAACGATGCCGCCGCCGGCCTGCACGTAGGCGCGGCCTTCCCGGATCAGGGCGGACCGGATGGCAATGGCCATGTCCATGTCGCCGGCGAAGTCGAGGTAGCCCACCACGCCGCCGTAGATGCCGCGGCGGTGGGGTTCCAGCTCGTCGAGGAGGCGCAGTGCCCTGGGCTTGGGCGCCCCGGACAGGGTGCCGGCCGGGAAGGTGGCCTTGAGTACGTCATAGGCCTTGGCCTTCGGTGCCAGCCGGCCCACCACGGTGGACACCAGGTGCATGATGTGGCTGAAGCGCTCCACCTCCATGAACTGGGTGACGTCCACGGTGCCGGCCACGCAGACCTTCGAGAGGTCGTTGCGGGACAGGTCCACCAGCATGAGGTGCTCGGCGCGTTCCTTCTGGTCCGCGAGGAGCTCCTCGGCGAGGGCCTTGTCCGCCTCCACCGTCTTGCCACGCGGCCTGGAGCCGGCGATCGGGTGGGTGATGACTTCCCCGCCCGTGACCGTCACCAGTGCTTCCGGAGAGGACCCCACGATGGAGTACTCGCGGCCTTCGGCGTCGGCCAGGCTGAAGATGTACATGTAGGGGCTGGGGTTGGTGTTCCGCAGCACCCGGTACACGTCCAGCGCGGACGCCTGGCATTCCATCTCGAAACGGCGCGAAATCACCACCTGGAAGACCTCGCCGTCCACAATGGCTTCCTTGCCGCGGTCCAGCGCCGCAAGGTATTCGGCCTCGTCCCACCGCTCCTGGACGCTGGAGGCGAAGTCCAGGGCGGCAGGAGCCAGGACGGAGACGGGCTGCACCACCGGTGCGCTGATCTTCGCCAGGAGTTCCTTGACGCGTGCCACGGCGTCGTGCCAGGCCTCGTCCACCCGCTCGGAGCTGTTGTCGAAGTTGATGGCGTTGGCAATCAGCAGGACTGTGCCGTCCACGTTGTCATGCACTGCCATGTCGGTGACCAGGTTCAGCGCCATCTCGGGCAGTTGCAGGTCGTCCTCGGGCGGGCTGACCAGCCGTTCCCAGTGCCGGACGGTTTCCCAGCCGAGGAAGCCGACCAGGCCGGAGGTGAAGGGCGGCAGCCCGTCGAAGCGGTCGGTGCGCAGGGCGTCGATGGTGTCCCGGACGGCGTCGACGGGGCTGCCGCTGACCGGTACGCCTGCGGGCGGTTCACCGAGCCAGTGCGCCTGGCCGTCCTTCGTGGTCAAGGTGGCACGCGACCTGGCCCCAATGAAGGAATAGCGGGACCAGGCTCCGCCCACAGCCGCGGATTCCATCAAGAAGGTGCCGGGTTGGCCCTGGGCCAGCTTCCGGTAGAGGCCGATGGGGGTTTCGGCGTCGGCGAGGACCTTGAGCCGGACAGGAATGACGCGGCTGTGGCCGGCAAGTTCCCGGAATTCCTCGAGGCTTGGGCTGATGGTTCCAAGGTCCTGCATGGCTATGCTTGTCCGCCTGTTCTTCGAAAGGGGCCCGCGTTGGGAGCGCCTGGAGTGTGCTTGCTGGGTGGCGCGGCCGGGTATGCGGCTGCGCTGCCGGCGCCTGCCGGTCAGCCTGCCTGGCCGGCCACTACGTCGAGGGCCCGGCCGTCAAAGCAGGTGCGGGTGCCGGTGTGGCAGGCGGCACCCACCTGGTCGACGCGCACCAGCAGTGCGTCGCCGTCGCAGTCCATCGCCACGGATTTAACCCACTGCACGTGGCCCGAGGTGTCACCCTTGCGCCAGTACTCCTGCCGCGAGCGGGAGTAGAAGGTCACCCGTCCGGTGGTCATGGTGCGGTGCAGGGCCTCGTCATCCATCCAGCCCAGCATGAGCACCTCGTTGGTGTCGTACTGCTGCACCACTGCGGCCACCAACCCCGCGGCGTCGCGCTTGAGCGCCGCGGCAAGCCCTTCCGGAAGCGGGCTGGCGGGGGGTGCGGCCGGGGCGGATCCTGCGGACGGCGCCACGGCTGACGGCACGGGCGCGGACGCGGCTGTTCCTGCGGTTGGGACGGGGGTTGGCTGCTCAGACATCGGATCAAGTCTAGTGCCTTCACGGGCACGTTCTCCTGTTGTGAACAACGGCACGCCACCGGGTACCGCCGTGCTGCCCAACTGCGCAGCTCTCGTGCTAGTTTTCCAAGTGATGCATTTCGTCGAACCGTCCCGAGAAGTCCTGGCCGAAACCCTGCTTGCGGCGGGCCCTGATGCGCCCACGCTGTGCAAGGGCTGGCGTACCAGGGACCTTGCCGCGCACCTTTACCTGCGGGAGCGCAAGGCCGCCGTCGGGCTCGGTTTGATCATCAAGCGCCTGGCCAAGGCATCGGACCAGGCGACCGCCAAGCTCGCGGCCAAGCTGACCAGCACCGAGGACTATGCCCGGCTGGTGAACACCTTCCGCGCGGGTCCGCCGGCGCTTTCCCCGATGAGCATCAAGGCGCTGGACGAAAGCGCCAACCTGATCGAGTACTTCGTCCATACCGAAGACGTGCGCCGCGCCGTGGACCGCTGGGCGCCCAGGGCCCTGGACGAGGCCTACTCGGATGCACTCTGGGATGAACTGGTCAAGCGTGCCGCCATCCTGTACCGCGGCGTGGACCTTGGCATTGTGCTGGTCCGGCCGTCCGGTCCGCGCCACGTTGCCAAGCGCGCACCCGTGTCCGTGGCGATTGTCGGGGAGCCGGGCGAACTGCTGATGCACGCCCACGGCCGGACCCGCCACGCCCTGGTCACCTTCGAAGGCCAGCCCGACGCCGTCGCCCTCCTGCAGTCAGCCGAAGTCGGGCTCTAGTCCCCACCACCGGAGATTGAGCCTGTCGAAATCCAGCGTCGACAGGCTCACCCACTGCTACCTGACTTCGAAGCCCGCGTCCCGGATGGCGTCCTTGACCAGGTGCATCATGTTGTCCGGCCCCCAGTGGAAGATGGAGGCGGCCAGCACCGCGTCAGCGCCGGCTGCGACCGCCGGCGGGAAGTGCGCCGGCTCCCCCGCACCGCCGGAGGCGATGATCGGGACCCTGACGGCGGCACGGACCAGTTTGATCAGTTCGAGGTCGAAGCCGTCCTTGGTGCCGTCGGCGTCGATGGAGTTCAGCAGGATCTCGCCCACGCCCCGGTCAGCTGCTTCCTTTGCCCACTCGATGGCGTCGATGCCGGTTCCGGTGCGGCCGCCATGCGTGGTCACTTCGAAGCCCGACGGCGTGGGCTTCGATCCCGGGCGGGTGCGGCGGGCGTCGACGGACAGGACGAGTACCTGGGAGCCGAAGTGCCGGGTGATCTCGTCGATGACGTCGGGGCGGGCCACGGCAGCGGTGTTGATGGAGGCCTTGTCCGCGCCGTAGCGCAGGAGTTTGTCCACCTCGGCCACGCCGCGGACACCGCCGCCCACCGTCAGGGGGATGAAGACTTCCTCGGCGGTGCGGCGGACCACGTCAAAGGTGGTCTCCCGGTTGCCGGAGGAGGCCGTGACGTCAAGGAATGTCAGTTCGTCGGCGCCGGCGTTGTCATAGCGGTGGGCAAGCTCCACGGGGTCGCCGGCGTCGCGGAGGCCCTCAAAGTTGACGCCCTTGACGACGCGTCCGGCGTCAACATCAAGGCAGGGAATGACCCGTACTGCTACTGCCATGGGAACTCCTGGAATTCTGTGGTGCTCTGGTGGGGGCCGGTATCAGATGCGGCAGGCGTGGATGCTGCTGACCAGGATGGCGCGGGCGCCGAGGTCGTAGAGCTCATCCATGATCCGGTTGGTTTCCTTCTTGGGCACCATGGACCGGACCGCCACCCAGTCGGAGTCGCGCAGCGGCGAGACGGTGGGCGATTCGAGTCCGGGGGTCAGGCCGGCCGCCTTCTCCACGAGCTCCTTGCGGATGTCGTAGTCCATCAGCACGTACTGCCGGGCCACGAGGACTCCCTGGAGGCGCCGGATGAGGACCTCGATTTCCTTGGCCGTGCCGTTGGCCGCGCCACCGTTGCCGGTGCGCCGGATCAGGACGGCCTCGGACTTCAGGATGGGGTCTCCGAAGATTTCCATGCCGGCGGCCTTGAGGGTGTTGCCGGTTTCGACGACATCGGCAATGGCGTCGGCGACGCCGAGCCGGACCGAGGATTCCACGGCACCGTCGAGCCTGACCACCTTGGCGTTGATGCCCCGTTCGGCCAGGTAGTTGCGCAGCAGGCCGTCGTAGCTGGTGGCGAGGCGTTTGCCGTCAAGTTCGGCGGCGGAGCTGAAGTCGCCCACCGGCCCTGCAAAGCGGAAGGTGGAGGCGGCAAACCCCAGTGGAAGCAGCTCTTCTGCTTCCACCTCGGCGTCCAGCAGGAGGTCCCGGCCGGTGATGCCGACGTCGAGCGTTCCCTGGCCCACGTACACGGCGATGTCACGGGGACGGAGGAAGAAGAACTCGATGTCGTTGTCGGGGTCCACCATCACCAGCTCGCGGCTGTCGCGCCGCTGGCGGTATCCGGCTTCGGAGAGCATGGCGGAGGCGGCTTCGGACAGGGAGCCCTTGTTGGGGACAGCTACTCGCAGCATGGGGAATTCTTTCTGGGGTGGAAGGTCTTGGTCTCGTCAGGCAGTGCAGGCCACGGCGGGCACGGCGGCAAATGCGCCGGCCGGTGGCTACAGATGCTTGTAGACGTCTTCCAGGGTCAGGCCTTTGGCGAGCATCAGAACCTGCAGGTGGTACAAAAGCTGGGAAATTTCCTCTGCCGCGGCTTCATCGGATTCATATTCGGCAGCCATCCATACTTCGGCTGCTTCCTCAACGACTTTTTTGCCGATGCCGTGAACACCGGACTCCAATTCTGCGACGGTGCGGGAGCCTTCCGGACGGGTGGCTGCCTTCTCGCTGAGCTCAGCGAACAGCGTCTCGAAATTCTTCACGCCCTCCAGCCTACTTGGTGCGGCCGCGGCGGCGCTTCCCGGGCCGTTGCATGACGGGCGCGATGTGAGCGAATACACACCGCGCCCGTGCAGCGCAGCGGTGCCTAGCTGCGGTACTGCTTGAGGACGACGGCGGTGGTCAGCGCTGCGGTGACGGCTTCGTGGCCCTTGTCTTCCTTGGATCCGGGCAGGCCGGCGCGGTCGAGGCCCTGCTGTTCGGTGTCGCAGGTGAGCACACCGAAGCCGACCGGCACGCCGGTGGAGACGCTGACGTCGGTCAGGCCCGACGTCGCAGCCTGGCAGACGTAGTCGAAGTGCGGGGTTCCGCCACGGATCACGACGCCGAGGGCCACCACGGCGTCGAAGTGCGGTGCCAGCCGCGCGGCGGCCACCGGCAGCTCAAAGCTGCCGGGTACCCGAAGGACGGTGGGCTCCGCGATGCCGGCGTCCTTGGCAGCCCGGAGGGCGCCGTCCAGGAGCCCGTCCATGATCTGGGTGTGCCAGCTGGCTGCAACGATCGCCAGCTTCAGCTGCGAGGTTTCCGCCGGGTTGAGGGTGCTGAGGTCGATGTCGGGCGCGCCGTGTCCGCTCATGTGATCTTGGTTCCGTTCGTTCTGTGGAAGTTCAGTCTTGTTCGTGGTCGTAAAGGGCTTCAGCTGCGGTGACAGTCACGGGAGTGATGTGCGTGTCCAGCAGCAGCCGGTGTTCCATGCGGTCCTTCTTGGTCCGCAGGTAACGTATGTTCTGCTCGCGGGACGGGACCTCGGTGGGCACCATCTCCACGACCTTCACCCCTGCCTTGGCCAGCCTGTTCTGCTTGTCCGGATTGTTGCTGAGCAGCCGGACCTCGTGCAGCCCCATTTCCGCGAGGATCTGGGCGGCGGCCTTGTAGCAGCGGGCATCGACGGGCAGGCCCAGCTGTTCGTTGGCCTCTACCGTGTCAAAGCCCGCCTCCTGGAGCGCATAGGCCTTGATCTTGTTGGCCAGGCCGATCCCGCGGCCCTCCTGGCCGCGCAGGTAGAGCAGGGTGCCGCCGTTGTCGCGGATCAGTTCCAGCGCGTAGGCGAGCTGTTCGCCGCAGTCGCACCGGTACGACCCAAAGACATCGCCGGTCAGGCACTCGGAGTGGAGGCGCACCAGGGGTGCTTTTCCGTCGGTGGGCGCGGCGGGGGAACTGACGGCCAGATGTTCCACGCCGGTGACCAGGTCCGTCCATGCCTGCGCCACGAAATCGCCGAAGGCGGTGGGCAACTGCACGACCGGTCCGCCGCTGACGGGATGGGGTGCCTCGCCGGATACACCTTTGTGTCCCACGGGGCCCTCCTGGTGGCTGTCGTCGCTGGCTGCGGCTGCCGTCATCGTTTCTCCTTTTCTTCGCCCGGTGTTACCCGGGCATCCTCACCCTGGGCTCCCCCGGCCCCGGCTTCAAGATACGCCACCAGGTCCTCAATGGAGATCAGGGGGCACCCATGTTCAGCTGCGAACGAACGGAGCCCGTCGAGGCGCATCATCTCGCCATCGTCGTACACCACTTCCGCGATGACGCCGACAGGTTCCAGTCCAGCGAGGCGGCACAGGTCCACGGCGGCTTCGGTGTGGCCCTGGCGTTCCCGCACACCACCATCAACGGCACGCAACGGGAAAATATGCCCCGGCCGGGTGATCGAGGCCGGTGAGGCGTGCGGATCGGCCAGGATGCGGGCCGTGAGTGCCCGGTCCGTGGCCGAGATGCCCGTGCTCACGCCGGTGGCGGCGTCACAGGACACGGTGTAGGCGGTGCCTTTGGCGTCCTCGTTGACCGCGGTCATGGGAGGCAGTGCCAGGGCGTCGGCCCGGTCCCCCGTCAGGGGCACGCAAATGACGCCGGAGCTGTACCGGATGGTCCAGCCCATGAGTGCCGGCGTGGCGTGCTGGGCGGCGAAAATGATGTCACCTTCGTTTTCGCGGTCCTCGTTGTCGACCACGAGCACGGGCCGGCCGGCGGCCAGGGCACGCACCGCGTCCCCGATCGGGTCCAGCCCCCTGGCGGGCACGGTTCCGTGTCCCTCAGCAACCAGGGCAGCCGTGGCGGGATCTGCTGCGGCGGGTTCCAGGCGCACGGCTGCGTTCACAGCGCACCTCCCGCACGTGCTGCTTCGCCGGTGCCGGTTGCCGCGCCGTCGGTCCGGAAGGCCAGCAGCCGTTCGGTGTACTTGGCCAGGACGTCCACTTCCAGGTTCACCCTGCTTCCGGTGGTTTTAGTCCCCAGGCCGGTCTCGGCCAGGGTGGTGGGGATGAGCCCGACTTCAAACCAGGGCTCTGCCTCCGCGGCGGGGCTGACAGCCGTCACGGTGAGGGAGACCCCGTCGATGGCGATGGAGCCCTTCTCGGCGATGTACCGGGCCAGGTTCGCGGGGACACCGAAGCGCAGCCGCTCCCAGTTCCCCTGCGGCTCCCGTTCCAGCAGGACACCAACGCCGTCGACATGGCCCTGCACCACGTGGCCGTCGAGGCGGCCGCCGGCCGGCACGCAGCGCTCCAGGTTGACGGAGTCTCCTGCGGCGAGTTCGCCGATGGTGCTGCGGACCAGGGTCTCGCCCATGACGTCCACGCTGAAGTCCTGGCCGTCGATGGCGGTTGCCGTGAGGCACACGCCGTTCACGGCGATCGAACCGCCCAATGCCAGGCCCCCGGTGGAGGAGGGTGCGTGCAGCCGGACGGTGGCGCTGGTGTTCCCGTCACGCTCCACGGACAGCACCCGCCCCTGTTCGGCAATAATTCCGGTGAACATCAGTAGCCTCCCTGGGCTTGTTCCGCAGTGTCGCGGGTTGGTGGGTGGTCGAGTGCAACTCTGCGTTGCGGTCTGAGGTGAAGCCGTAGGTCCCTGCCCAGCGTCCGGACCGCGCCGCCGTCGGACGCATCCCATTCCCACTGCTGGGCGTCCGGAAGGCTGGTGATCCCCAGTCCGTTCAGGGCAGGCGTTCCGGATCCCAGCAGGGTGGGGGCCAGGTACACGATGAGTTCGTCCACCAGGCCCGCCGACAGGAAAGCGCTGAGGATCCGTGAGCCGCCCTCCACCATGACGTGCCGGATGCCGGATTCGTACAGCAGGGTCAGGGCTTCGCGGGGATCGCGGGTTGGAAGGTGGACGGCCAGCCCGTCGTCGCCAAGGATTGCGGCGTCAGCGGGCACGTCGCGGAGCCCCATGACCGCCCGGACGGGCTGCTTGGGCGCCGGCTGGCCGGATGAATCGCGGGCGGTGAGGCGGGGGTTGTCCACCAGGACGGTCTGCGTTCCCACCAGGATGGCATCGATGCGGCCGCGGATTCCGTGGTTGTCCGCCAGCGACTCCGGGCTGGAAATCCACTGGCTGGTACCGTCTTCGGCGGCAATCCGGGCATCCAGGGTCTGGGCGATGTGGAGCGTAACGAAGGGGCGCTTGGCGGCCACTGCCTCAAACCACTGCCGGTTCAGGTCCAGGGACTCCTCGGCGGCAAGGCCGCTGCGGACGCGGACCCCGGCGGCACGCAGGGTGGCGGCGCCGCCGGCAGCGGGGTCATGGGGGTCGTCGACGGCGTACACCACATCGGTGATCCCGGCGCCGATGATGGCTTCCGTGCAGGGTCCGGTGCGGCCCACATGGTTGCACGGCTCCAGCGTGACCACCATGGTGCAGCCGGAGAGGTCGAGTCCCGCGTCAGCGGCCTGGGTGATGGCGTCGGCTTCGGCGTGGGCGGTGCCGGCACCCCGGTGGTAGCCCGTGACCACATGCCGGCCCCCGGAGTCGATCACGACGGCGCCCACCAGCGGATTCGCTCCCCGCGGCCCTTTGAGGGCGGCCTGCAGGGCCAGGCCCATGGCCTGGGTTTCCCCGGAAGTGAAAGCGGTGACCACCCCGTCGGCGGGCTGGAGCTCCACACGCGCCGTCATGCGGCGGACCTGGTGGTGGTGCCTGCCATGGACGTGGCAGGAGTAGTGGCATCAAAGAGCCATCGCTGGGGGTTCATCCCTGTCGTTCCTTCCCTCTCGAACCGCGATGGCTCCGGGGATTTACGACAGCAGAACGCTGCGGGACCGTAGGGTCCGCAGATACAGCTGTACGTGCTTCTCTCATCCAGACTTTAACTGTCGGTACCGGAATTCCACCGGTTCAACCGTCCGCCGACGGTTCCTTGGGGAACCACCGGCTCGCGGGTCGCGGACTGTCACCGCCGGTTCGGACTTACACCGACCCCGGAGCACGTATGTGTGTTGTTATTGTGCCACAACCGGCCGGCGCTTCCGGTTATTCCGTCGCCGGGCGTAATGCCCGGCGGCCTTTTTCACGCAACAGGTCGATGGCCGCGGCGGGATCGTCGGCACCATAGACAGCGGAGCCGGCAACGAAGACATTGGCGCCGGCTTCGGCGGCGCGGGCGATGGTGTCTTCACTGATGCCGCCATCAACCTGGATGGCGAGCCCCAGTCCGGAACCTTCGACGGCGGCCCGGGCGCGGCGGATCTTGGGCAGGGTGACGTCCAGGAACGCCTGACCGCCAAAACCGGGTTCCACCGTCATGATCAGCAGCATGTCCAGCTCAGGCAGCATGTCCAGGTACGGTTCCACGGGTGTGGCGGGGCGCAGCGCCATTCCCGCTTTCGATCCCCTGCTGCGCAGTTCGCGGGCCAGCTTAATGGGCGCTATCGATGCCTCTGCGTGGAACGTCACCGAGGCCAGGCCGGCGTCAGCGAACCCGGGTGCCCACCGGTCGGCGTCGGAAATCATTAGGTGGGCGTCGAGCGGAACCGGGCTGACCGCCTGGATGCGCTGGACGACGGGCAGCCCGAGGGTCAGGTTGGGGACGAAGTGGTTGTCCATGACGTCCACGTGCACGGCGTCGGCGTTGCTGATCCGTTGCAGTTCGGCTTCAAGGTTGACGAAGTCGGCGGAGAGGATGCTCGGGTTGATGCAGCATTGCGTCACGTGGTGTGCCTTTCGCTGAAGGTGCATGGGTCAGGCCTTCTTCCGGATGAGGGCCAGGAACATGGCATCAGTGTGATGGATATGCGGCCAGAGCTGTGCTGTCAGTTCGTGGCCGGCACCGAGGTTTCCGGTCAGGCTCACGGCGTCGAGGGCTGCGCCGGCGTCGAGGAGTTCAAGGTCGGTGCGTTTCCGGAGGACATCCGCCACTACCGCCGTGGTTTCGGCCGGATGCGGTGAACAGGTGACATAGGCTACAACTCCCCCGGGCCGGACAGCCGCCAGGGCGGAGGACAGCAGTTCACGCTGCAGCGGGCCCAGATCGGTGATGTCCTTGGGAGAGCGCCGCCACCGGGACTCAGGCCGGCGCCGAAGAGCTCCAAGGCCAGTGCACGGGACGTCCACCAGGACCCGGCTGAACCGTTCCGGCTGCTCGGCGCCCACTTCGCGGCCGTCACCCGTACGGACCTGCCAGCTGTCATGCGGGACGGCGGACAGTGCCTGGCTGACGAGTTTGGCCCGGTGGGGGGCCGGTTCGTTCGCCAGGAGCGTCGCGCCGCGCTGGTGCGCCAAGGCACCAAGGAGCGCAGCCTTACCGCCGGGGCCGGCACAGAGATCCAGCCACGCTTCACCGCCGGAGCCGGCGGCAGGGAGATCTGTACCTGAGAGCTCTGCAGCGGGGAGCTCCACGGCAGCAAGGGCCCTTGCCACGAGCTGGGAACCGACGTCCTGCACGCGGGTGGTGCCGGCCCGCACGGACGCCAGCCGGCCGAGGTCTCCACCGCTGGACAACGCGGAACCTTCCACCAGTTCGCCCGGCGTGGCCCCGTTGTCCAAGGCCTCCTCCAGGCTGCCCAGGCCGGGCAGGGCCACAAGGTTGACCACGGGCGCGGCGTTATCCGCTTCGAGCAGGTCGTTGATCTCGGCCGCTGACCGGCCGTGTGCGACCAGCGACTGCCGCATGGCCCGGACAATCCATTCTGGATGCGCGTACCTCAGCGACGCGATTTTGGTTTCGTCGGTCTCGCCGGCCACCAGCAGGTCCAGCCACTCGTCAAGGGAGTGGGCGGTGACTTTGCGGAGGACAGCGTTGATCAGGGCCGACGGACCCGCCCCGATGACGGCCCGGGCCAGCCCCACCGTCTGGTCCAGCGCAGCGTGGGCCGGGACGCGCATGGCGAGCAGCTGGTGGGCGCCGATGCGCAGGGCATCGAGGATCGCGGGGTCGAGCTGGGCCAGCGGCCGGTCCACGCAGCGCGCCAGGATGGCGTCATAAGTGCCCTGGCCGCGCAGGGCGCCGTAGCTTAGTTCCGTGGCGAAGCCGGCATCCCGTTTGTCCAGGCGGTGATGGCGGATCCGCGCCGGCAGCACCAGGTTGGCGTAGGCGTCTTCCTCCGCCACGGCGCGCAGCACTTCGAAGGCCACGAGGCGGGCGGGATCGGCACGCCTGGTCCGCTGCGACGGCGCCTGCTCCGTAAAGCTCCGTTGCGGGCCCCGGTTGCGTTCGCGTCCCTTGGCATTGCGGTTACTGGAATCCCGTGGTCCGCCCCTGCCGCGGCCGCTGCCGGCAGCTCCCCCGCCGCCCGGACCGCTCTTTCCTGCGCTGCCGCGTCCCCCGGCACTTCCACGCCCGCCTGCGTTGCCGCCGGACCCGCTCATTCGAACACCACGCTCTCCAGTGAAGCCATGCCGCGCGCCCAGTCGGCGGCGGCCATCATCTTTTTACCGGCGGGCTGGATCCGGGTGAGTTCCACCGCATGCGATCCAGTCCCAACCAGCACAACTTTCCCCTGCAGGGCCACCGCTCCCGGCGCGAGGCCCGACACCTCCGGCCGGAGCCGGACAGGTTCGAGCTTGACCCGCTGCCCGTCCAGCACGGTCCAGGCACCCGGCTCGGGAGTGACGCCGCGTGCCTGCCTGCTGATGGCCAGGGCAGGATGGGACCAATTGAGGTGGCCGTCCTCCAGCGTCAGTTTCGGTGCGAGCGAGACGTCACCCGCCTGAGGCTGCGGGGCCGCTTTTCCGGCGTCGATGGCCGACAGTGTTTGCGCCAGCAGCACGGCGCCGCTGTGGGACAGCCGCTCGAGGAGATCACCGGCCGTGTCCTGGGGCCGCACCGATTCGGTCAAGGTGCCAAACACCGGTCCGGTGTCCAGGCCTTCCTCCAGCTGGAAGGTGACAGCACCGGTGATCTCATCGCCGGCCATGACGGCCCGCTGCACAGGCGCGGCTCCGCGCCAGGCAGGCAGCAGGGAGAAGTGGAGGTTGACCCAGCCGTGCCGTGGGATGGCCAGGGCGGGCGGGGGAACCAGTCCGCCGTACGCCACGATGGCCGCCACGTCCGGCTGTACCGCGGAAATTTTGTCAATGGCTTCAGCGTCAACCCGTGCGGCGTGGATGACGTCAATGCCCAGTTCCGCAGCCCGCTGCGCAACGGGCGACGGCGTCAGCACCCGTTTGCGCCCAATCGGCGCGTCGGGACGCGTCAGGACGGCAACGACGTCGAACCCGGCCTTGATGAGTGCGTCCAGTGACGGCACTGCAACGGCGGGCGTGCCCGCAAAGAGGACCCTCACCCGGCCGCACCAAAGCTGGAGCCGGGGGCGCTGGTCCCGCCGAAGCTTGCCCCGCCGAAACTCGACCCGACGCTCTTGGCGCGCTTGGCCGTAGTGCGTCCGGCGACGGCGTCGTAGTTGGCGTTGCGGATGGAGCGCAGGGCGGCCTTCCGGTCTTCACCCTCGAGCCGGTCGGTGTAGAGGATGCCGTCCAGGTGGTCGTTTTCATGCTGGAAGCACCGCGCCAGCATGCCCTCCCCTTCAAGGGAGACAGGGTTGCCGTGCATGTCCACGCCGGTGACCCGGGTGGACCGGAAGCGGCGGACCGGGAAACCGAGGCCGGGAATGGAGAGGCAGCCTTCCACGTGGTCCTGCTGGTAGTCATCGCTGTTTTCGAGCACAGGATTGATGATGTGCCCCTCGACCCCGTCAATGCGGTAAGTGAAGACACGCTTGCTGACGCCGACCTGCGGAGCGGCGAGCCCCGCGCCGTCCACGTCTTCCATGGTCTCGGTCATGTCGGCGACCAGTTTGGCAAGCTCGGGTCCGAAATCCGTCACGGGATCGGCAACTGTGCGCAGCACAGGATCACCGATGATGCGGATATTCAGAATAGCCATGCGCTCTAAGTCCTCACGGTTGGCGGTAAAGGGAACCTGTCCAGTTTAGGTGCACTCTCCTGCGGCGGGCCCCGCTACGCCGTGCGGGCCTGGGCCAGCGGCGGCGGGGCGATGGGCAGCAGGGCCGTGCCGGCACTGACGGTGTCGGCCGAGAGTTCCCAGACCCGGCGAAGGGCGCAGAACTTCCACCAATGGTGCTTGAGGACTTCGGGGTTGGCGCGGACCGGGCGGACTTCCGTCTCGCCGATGGCAACGGCCAGCAGCACGGGGTTGTCCCCGTACTTCCAGGGCTCCCAGGTGCCGGCCTCCGGGTCCACGAGGCTTTCTTCCGCCTTCATGCCGGCCACCAACTGCATCACCACTTTGTCGTCCAATGGCTTGACCAGCCCGTCCCGGGTGGTGCCCTTGGTCTTGTAGTCGATGAGGCAAACGCGCCCGTTGATCCGGGCGACGAGGTCCAGCGTCCCGGCATACCCCACGGAATTGTTCCAGACAGTGATTTCGGGCGCGATGGGCTCCACCCGGAAGAGCTCCCACCATTCGTCGAAACGGACGGCGAAGGCTTCCTCCCCGTTGGCGGCCAGCGCCTCGCGGGCCTCTTTCATTGCGTGCGGGCGTCCCAGCGCCCGGAGTGCCACCTGCTCGCAGTAGTAGTGGACACGGTCCCCGCGCCTGGCGGCGTCATCCCGGTAGGTTTCGGCGGCCTTGGCCGCACGGTTGATGGCCTGCTTGATCTTCGCCGGGCTGCCCAGGCAATCCGCCAGCAGTGGGTCGTTGGCCAGGCTGCTGGCACCCATGTAGCCGAACCAGCCGTCCAGGCCGTGCGGCTGCTGGCTGATCACCGTGGTGATGGACGGAACCGAGAACTGTTCGGACGTTGACCGTGCATACATGCGGCCGTATTCAGTGGCGTGGGCGAGAAGCGGATCAGTCATGGAAAAGACTCTTTCACAGGGGGCCGACAAAAGCTCCGGGGGCGGGAGCCGCACACAAAAAAGGCCCGTTCCCGCTGCTGATGAGCGGAAACGGACCTCTGCGGTGGGCGATACTGGGTTCGAACCAGTGACCTCTTCGGTGTGAACGAAGCGCGCTACCACTGCGCCAATCGCCCCGATGCATTTGAATGCTAGCCCACCATCGGCGCTTTTCAAAAATCGTGGTTCGGGTCCGGCCTGCAGCCCTTTGCAGAGGGGTGTGCACCCTTCCCGCCGAAGGCTTCAAAGCGCTCTTAGGCACTAAGCGCGCCCGGGCCGCCGTCGTAAATTACATGCCTGTAAGTCCCAAAATCCGCGCCAACACAAGGAAGCAGACGGAGTGCCGGCCTGCGGGACAGCGTCGATTTGGAGAATCCCGCAACCTCCTATATTGTTTTTACTCGTTGGAACGCGAGGAAATGCCGGAAACGGCAGGAATCAGACCTCCAAAATGCGGACGTAGCTCAGCTGGTAGAGCACCACCTTGCCAAGGTGGATGTCGCGAGTTCGAATCTCGTCGTCCGCTCGCAGGACACTGTCACAGCTAATATTCCCCGGAATTGACGCTAACACGGTGGGTTGGCCGAGAGGCGAGGCAGCGGCCTGCAAAGCCGTATACACGGGTTCGAATCCCGTACCCACCTCGGTGAAAACCATGGTTTCCGGATTTTCGGATTCAATGGGCGATTGGCGCAGCGGTAGCGCGCTTCCCTGACACGGAAGAGGTCACTGGTTCGATCCCAGTATCGCCCACTGGCAAGGCAACTTGCCCGCAGTACCACCGGTTTACCGGTTCATCCTGCACACGCGGACGTAGCTCAGCTGGTAGAGCACCACCTTGCCAAGGTGGATGTCGCGAGTTCGAATCTCGTCGTCCGCTCTCTTACATCCCACAGCCGGTCTTCCGGTTCGGGGCGATTGGCGCAGCGGTAGCGCGCTTCCCTGACACGGAAGAGGTCACTGGTTCGATCCCAGTATCGCCCACCATCCACAGCAGCTCCCCGGAGCTGCTTTTTTCGTCTCCCCTTATCCGCTGCGGGCGAATTCCCTTGGCACACCTCCAGGCCACCGCTAGGATCGAAGGCGCGAGGAGCGACCTGGCTCCGCGATCGAAGGGAGGTGCTCGTGGGTTTGATTGACGATCTAAAGGGCAAGGCTCAGGGTCTCATCCGCGGCAACGAGCAGGCCATCAAGGACGGCATCACCAAGGCCGGCGATTTCGTCGACACCAGGACCGGCGGCAAGTACGCAGGCCACGTCGACAAGATCCAGGATGGCGCTTCCAAGCTCATTGACAAGAACGGAACCCCGGGACAGGCACCCGCCGCCGGACAGGTTCCGCCTGCAGCTCCTGAAAATCCGGTTCCGCCGGTAGACAGGGCTCCGTAAAGGATTTGGCCAGGGCCTTGCCCGGCACGTCAACGGGGCGCGGGTCCCGCCGTGAGGCGGCACCCGCGCCTTTGGCGTTTAACCAGCGTCTTGGCAGCCGCGATTGCGGGTTCCCCAAGCCCCGCCGGTAACCTGCCGGTATGCCCAAGTCACCAGCGCCCGACCAGACAACACAGGCCGGACGGACCCGGATCGATTCCAGGCCCGTGGTGGCCGGAATCGTCACCGCACTGGTTGGGTTCACTTCTTCCTTTGCCGTCGTCCTGGCCGGGCTCAAAGCAGTAGGAGCCAA
Organism: Arthrobacter sp. NQ7; assembly: GCF_029581595.2. Taxonomy (NCBI): domain Bacteria; kingdom Bacillati; phylum Actinomycetota; class Actinomycetes; order Micrococcales; family Micrococcaceae; genus Arthrobacter; species Arthrobacter sp. NQ7. Next base: position 229,060 of record NZ_JARFXU020000004.1, read on the forward strand.
CCCCGCCCAGGCCGCGTCCGGGCTGCTGGCCTTGACGCTCGCCGTCGGGCTCGGCGTCCTGGTGCTCTCGTGGCGCTCCAGGGTACCGGTGACACTGGCGTGGTCCACCCCGGGTGCGGCGCTGCTGGCTGCCTCGGTGGTGCCCGACGGCGGCTGGCCGGCCGCCGTCGGCGCCTTCATTGCCGCCGGGCTGCTGCTGGCCCTGACCGGGATGGTGCCGGCGCTCGGCCGGCTGATGGCCCGCATTCCGTCGTCCCTGGCCCAGGCGATGCTGGCCGGGGTCCTGCTGCAGCTGTGCCTTGCGCCGTTCAAGGCCCTCGGCACGGTGCCCGTTTTCGTGGCACCGGTGATTATCTGCTGGCTGGCGATGATGAAGTTTGCTCCCCGGTGGTCGGTGCCCGCCGCCCTGCTCGTGGCGCTGGGGGTCATTGGCGTCGCGCTGGCTTTGGTTGGCACAGCCGTTGAGCCGGCCGCGATGGTGCCCGCTCTGTCCTGGACCACTCCCGCGTTCAGCCCGCAGGCACTGGCAGGCATTGCCATCCCGTTGTTCGTGGTGACCATGGCGTCGCAGAACGTCCCGGGAGTGGCCGTCCTCCGGTCGTTTGGCTACAGCACGCCATGGCGCCCGGCGATGCTCGTGACCGGAGCGGGAACTGTGGCGGGTGCCCCTTTCGGCGGACATGCGATCAACCTCGCGGCCCTGAGTGCGGCCTTGGCGGCAGGCGAGGAGGCAGGCAGCGACCGGGACAGGCGCTGGCTGGCCGGGTTCGTGTCGGGCCTGGCCTACCTGGTGCTGGCGGCGTTTTCCGCAGGGCTGGTGGCCGTGGTGAACCAGGCGCCGCCCGGGATGCTGGAGGCCGTGGCAGGCCTGGCCCTGCTGGGAACGCTCGCCTCGGCCGTTTCCGCTGCCCTGGCCGATCCCGAAGACAGGATTGCCCCGGCGGTCACGTTCCTGATGGCCGCCTCGGGGCTGGCCTTCGCCGGAATCGGCTCCGCCTTCTGGGCACTCCTGGCCGGGCTTGTGGTGCGGTGGGCACTGCAGCCCCGGCCCGGCGTCCGGCCCGGGAAGCCGTCCGCCTAGGAGGGTTCGTGGTTCTGGCCCTCGCGGGCCAGGGCGGTGAGGCGGGACACGGCACGGAAGTACTTCTTCATGTACCCGCCGGTCATCATTTCCTCGGTGAACAGCTGGTCGAAGGGGACGCCGCTGGCAAGGATGGGTACGTCCTTGTCGTAGAGCCTGTCCGCCAGGACCACGAAACGCAGGGCCACGGCCTGTTCCCTGATGGTTTCCACGTTGCGCCAGACCACGCCGTCGATGCCGTCGATCAGCTGCCGGTAGCGGCTGGGGTGCACGCCGGCGAGGTGGTGGATGAGGGTGGAGAACTCGTCCTGCGCCACCGTCTTGCCGTCAAACTCGGCCTTCATGTGGGCGTTGAGTTCACTGTTCCGCAGCGGGGCCGGGGCCGCCGGGAGGCCGCGGTGCCGGTAGTCCTCGCCGTCGATGCGGATGACGTCGAACTGGTCCGCCAGCACCTGGATCTCGCGCTGGAAGTCGACGGCGGCGAACCGCCCCTCCCCCAGCGACCCCGGCAGGGTGTTGGAGGTGGCGGCCAGCTTGACGCCGGCGTCGGACAGTTCGCGCATGAGCCGCGACATCAGGACCGTGTCGCCCGGGTCGTCCAGTTCGAATTCGTCAATGCACACCAGCTTGTAGCTGCTCAGGGCCTCCACCGTCTTACGGAAGGACAGGGCGCCGACCAGGTTGGTGTATTCCACGAAGGTGCCGAAGGCCTTGGGGCCCGGCGATGCGTGCCACAGGGACGCCAGCAGGTGCGTCTTGCCCACGCCGAAGCCGCCGTCCAGGTAAATGCCGGCCCGGGACTCGTCCTTCTTGCCGAACAGCTTCTTGAAGAGGCCGCCCCCGTTGCCGGAGTTCACGCCGTCGGCAAATCCCTCCAGTGCCCGCACCGCCGCGGCCTGGCTGGGCTGCCGGGGGTCCGGCCGGTAGCTCGAAAAGGAGACCTCCCCGAACCGGGGCGACGGGTAGAAGCCCTTGAGGAGCTCGTCCACCGAAACTGCCGGGGTGCGGGCGGCAAGCTGTTCGATCTGTACCAAGGTGGTCCGTTCTGCTGGTGGTTGGTCCCCAGAAAGGATACCGGCAATGCCGGCCGCGCCCGGGCTTGCCGGCTGCCACGCACCGCGCGGCGTGAGCAAGGCAACATTTCTCCCTGTTAACGGAATACGGACAACGCCACAGGCGCTGGCTAGGGTGGGAACAGGTTCCAATGCCGGTTCCACGGTTTCCCGTGCTCTTACTGAAAGGCCAAACCATGCCCTACCCGGTTGAACAGAATGAGAAGTTCGCAGCCTATGCCCACCCGGAGCGGCTCGTGTCCACCGAATGGCTCGCGGCTGCCATTGAAAACGGGGCCGCGGCAGACGGCAGGCTCGTCGTGGTCGAATCCGACGAGGACGTCCTCCTGTACGAAACGGGCCACATTCCCGGCGCCGTCAAGATCGACTGGCACACAGACCTTAACGACGAAGTGTCGCGCGACTACATCGACGGTGCGGCCTTCGCGAAGCTCGCGGCCGCCAAGGGCATTTCCCGCGACAGCACCGTGGTGATCTACGGCGACAAGTCCAACTGGTGGGCTGCGTACGCCCTGTGGGTCTTCACGCTCTTCGGCCACGAGGATGTCCGGCTGCTCGACGGCGGCCGGGACAAGTGGGTTGCCGAAGGCCGGGACCTGACCAAGGACAGGCCGTCCCCCGCTCCGGGCACCTACCCGGTGGTGGAGCGCGAGGATGCCCCGGTCCGCGCCTTCAAGGAGGACGTCCTGGCGCACCTGGGAAACGGCCCGCTCATCGATGTCCGCTCCCCGGAGGAATACACCGGACAGCGCACCCACATGCCGGCCTATCCGGAAGAAGGTGCCCTGCGCGGCGGCCATATCCCCACCGCCGCATCCATTCCCTGGGCCCGTGCCGCCGCCGCAGACGGGACCTTCAAGAGCCGCGCTGAGCTTGAGGCGATCTACCTCGGCGAGGCCGGACTGTCCGAGGGCGACGACGTGGTGGCCTACTGCCGCATCGGCGAGCGTTCCAGCCACACCTGGTTCGCCCTCAAATTCCTGCTGGGCTTCGAATCCGTGCGCAACTATGACGGATCCTGGACGGAGTGGGGCAACGCCGTGCGCGTGCCCATCGTGAAGGGCGCTGAGCGCGGCTCCGTTCCGGTCGCCGTCGGAGCCTGAGGCACACCCGCCCGCGTAGACTGGGAATGATGACTACTCAAGCTCTGCCCTCCGCCCTGGCGGCCATTGTGGACGATTTCCAGGCCGTGTCCGAACCCGAAAGGCTCCAGTTGCTGCTGGAGTTCTCCGAAGGGCTGCCGGAACTTCCCGAACGGCTCAAGGACCACCCCGAGCTCCTGGAGCAGGTGGTTGAGTGCCAGTCGCCGCTGTTCCTCACCATCGAGACAGGGAACGACGACGGCGCGGTGCACCTGTTCTTCAAGGCACCTGCCGAGGCACCCACCACGCGCGGTTTCGCCGGCGTACTCCACGAGGGCCTGGACGGCCTGTCCGCCGAGGAAATCCTGGCCGTACCGGACGACATGCCGGAACTGCTGGGGCTCACCCGTGCCATTACCCCGCTGCGCATGCGCGGCATGACCGCCATGCTGGGCAGGATCAAGCGCAAGGTGGCTGCGGCCTCCCGCACCCAGGCCTGACCGGGCTTCATGGGGCGAAAAAACAGCACGCAGGGAACCCCGGCCACAGCGGCACTGACCGCGGCCGGGGTTTCCTTTGTGCTTCACCCGTATACACACGATCCCGCGGCTGCCAGCTACGGCGCGGAGGCTGCCGAAGTCCTGGGGATCGATCCCTCCCGTGTCTTCAAGACCCTGATGGTGGAAGTGGAGGGCAGGCTGGCAGTCGGCATTGTCCCGGTCAGCGGAAGCCTCGACCTGAAGGCGATGGCCGCCGCACTCGGCGCCAAGAAAGCCGCCATGGCCGATCCCGGAGCGGCCCAGCGGCGGACCGGCTATGTCCTGGGCGGCATCTCCCCGCTCGGCCAGCGGCAGCCCTCCCCCACGGTGCTGGACTCCAGTGCGCTGGCCTTCGGCACCATACTGGTTTCGGGAGGCCGGCGCGGCCTGGACATCGAACTCGCGCCGGCGGACCTGGCCAGGCTGACGGACGCTGTCACCGCACCCATCAGCTCCCTGGCAGCCGGCTCGTCCCGGCCCGGGCAGCGACCCGTCCGGGAGCCCCCTGCTACGTGATCATGTAGCGCTGCATCATGTCGTTGTCCTCGTGCTCCAGGATGTGGCAGTGCCACACGTATTCGCCCTTGAAGGATGAGCCGATCGCCAGCGGGGCTCCGCCTGCCGCCCCCGCACCGAAGGGAACCCGGATCCGGGTGACCTCCCCCGGCAGCGCCACCACAGTGTCCTTCCACCCCTGCTCGGTATCCGGCGCCTCCTTGGGACGGCCGATCAGGAAGCGCCCGGCTTCAACGGTGCTTCCCCGCCCCGGCGTAACAAGGCCGGTGGCCGGATCAATGTAGCCGGTGGCCTCCAGGTAGGAGTCGGCGTCGAACTTCTGCCGGTTGAGCACCTGGAACTGGGTGAAGTGCAGGTGGATCGGGTGGGCGTCCACGGTGGTGTTGATGAGCTCCCACTCTTCCAGCGTGTCACTCTGCACGACCGTAACGTCCGGGCTGTCGAACATCCTGTTGTTCAGCAGGGCCATCACCGGGACGTCGTCGGCGTTGGCTACTTCCACCAGGGCCATCTGCCGGGTGCGGGCTGGTTCAGCCTCCCGAAGACTGGTGATGTCCTGTTCCCTGAGCCGGGCAGGCAGGGGCACGGTGTAGCCGGTCCGGGACTGCACGTTGAACTGCATGATCTGCGGGAGGGGCAGGCCGCCGCGCACGATGGATTCGGGCCCGTCGGGGTACGGTACGCGGGCGCTGTTGCGCAGGACCACCCGCGTTCCGGCCCGGAGCCCGGCAAAGTCCACCACCAGGTCCGCCCGTTCGCCGGGGCCGATGACCAGCCGGTTCAGCCGGACGGGGGCATTGAGGAGTCCGCCGTCGGACCCGATCTGGTGGAAGGCCAGCGCGGAGCCGCCGGCATCAAACTTAAGATCGTAGAACCTGGCGTTCGAGCCGTTGAAGACGCGGAAGCGGTACTTGCCGCGGGCGACGTCGAGGTTTGGCCAGCACTTGCCGTTGACCGTGGCGACGTCGCCGAAGAATTCGGGTGCCCAGGGCCGCGGTCCCCCGTCGGGTCCCTTGAGGTCCGGGTTCGGCGGGTAGGCAAACGAACCGTCCGGGTTGAACATGCGGTCCTGGATGATCAGGGGAACCTCGTAGGGCGGCGGGGGCAGGTGGGTGCCGTCGCCGGTGTCGATCCCGGATCCGCCGCGGCCGGGGGTGTCCCGGAGCAGGTATCCGCCGGCCAGTCCGGCGTAGACGCTCAGGCGGGTCAGCCCGAGGGCATGGTCGTGATACCAGAGTCCGGAAGCGTCCTGGTTGTTCCCGTAGTGGTAGGTGTAGGAATGGCCGGGACCGAACGCCTGGTCCGGGCCGCCGTCGGACTGCGGGCTGGTGTTGCCGCCGTGAAGGTGGACGGACGCGCGCGGCCGCCGCGCGTCATCGGTTCCGGCCGGAACCAGTTCCTTGTCAATCGCGAAGGCCAGCGGGTGCCGTTCGGCACCGTTGTGGACGGTCAGCTCAAAGGGCGTCCCCTTCCGGGCGATGATGACAGGACCGAGGTAGGTCCGGGACGACCCCGCTTCCTGGTAAGCCAGGGTGTCCGTCAGTCCCATCTGCGCGTGGAACCTGTGGCAGGCGTTGCGGACCCAGAGGGCGGTACTGCCTCCCTTCTGCATGTCCAGCACACCCAGCTCATCCAGGGTGGGAAGCTGCTCGGTGAACAGGTCCTGCTGCCGGGAGGCAGGTCCGCGTGCCGCCGCGGCCGGCGAACCGGGTGAAGCCAGCAGTCCCGCGCCGGCCACCGCACCGGCTTGTAGCAACTGTCGTCGTGTTATTCGCATGTGGGGCCCCATTTCATTGCAGGTGTCCCCCCTTGAGCAGCAAGGATAAACCCACGCGGTGGCCCGGTATAGGGGCCTGGATCCCCCTGTTGACGCAGGCTGGGACCAGCCTGGATCCCTGCCGGTCCTATCCTTCCCGGCCGGTGAAGTGGTCCATGGTGCGGTTGACGCCCAGCACGTCCATCAGCCGGTCGAAAACGCTGACGGGCAGGATCCGCAGGACCGGGAGAAGGTTCACGATGGGCGGCAGGACCACCTTGTGCCGCCCGGCTTCGACCGCGTCCAGGACGGCGCCCGCCACCTGCTCTTCCTTCAGGATGGGCAGGAGGCGGGGCCATCGGGTGCGTACGCCGTCGAACATCCCGGTGTCGATGTAGTAGGGGCAGACCACCAGGGTGTTGACGCCGCTGTGTCCGGCGCGGAGCTCCGCCCGGAGCGACTCATTGAACCCGAAGGCGGCGAACTTGCTGGCGGAATAGTCGGTCTGCCGGGCCACGCCCACCAGCCCGGCAGCGCTCGCAATTGTTACGACCGTCCCCCGGCCGCGGTCCACCATCCCGCCAAGGAAGGCGCGGGTAACCCAATACAGGGCCATGACGTTGACGTTCATGGTCCTTTCGATGTCCTGGTCCGTGGCGTCGAGGAGTTTACGGCCGCTCACCACCCCCGCATTGTTGACCAGGACGTCCACCGTTCCGGCGCCAGCGGCGGCCTCCTGGACAGCCCTGCGGTCGGTCACGTCGACCGCCTGTGCCTCGGCACGTCCGCCGGCCGCCCTGATCTCATCGCGCACTGCGATGCCGGCGCGGGCATCAAGGTCCCAGACCAGTACCCGGCCGCCGCGCCGGGCAGCTTCGAGGGCCATCCGGCGGCCCAGCCCGCTGCCACCTCCGGTGATAAGGACGGTTGCGCCGGACAGCCGGGTTCCTCTGGCCATGGGGGTTCTCCTGGTTGTCGGCGGGCGCATGGGGCCTACCGGTTGCGGGGGAAGCGGCCCATCAGGGTGATGGCCGCTTTCATGAGGCGTGCGTAGGCCCGGTTGGACATGCCCGGGGCGGGTGCCACCCGGAGCAGCCGCTGCACGGCGATGGTCTGCGGCTCGGTGTACTTCAGGATGCCTTCCCGGCCGTGCCGCCGGCCGGCGCCGGAGTCCTTCATGCCGCCGATCGGCGCGTCGTGGGATGCCCAGGTGGCGGCATATCCTTCGTTGACGTTCACGGTGCCGGTCAGGAGCCTGCGGCCCACCGATTCGCCGTGCCGGGCAGACCAGACGCTGGCATTCAGGCCGAAGTCGGAGTCGTTGGCCATGGCAACGGCGGCGTCGTCGTCCGGCGCCCGGTACACGGCGACCACCGGTCCGAACGTTTCCTCCCTGGCAAGGAGCATGTCGTCGGTGACACCGGCCAGGACCGTCGGTTCGTAGAAGAGCGGCCCGAGGTCCGGCCTCCGGCGCCCGCCCGTGAGGACGTGGGCGCCTTTGGCGATCGCGTCCTGGACGTGGCGGTCAACCCGCTCAACCTGCGCCGCGCTGGTGAGCGATCCCATGCCGATGGTCCAGTCCGGTCCCGGACCCAGGCGGATATGCTTCACCGCATCGACGAAGGCCGCCAGGAACGTGTCGTACACGTCGGCGTGCACGTAGATCCGCTCAATGCTGACGCAGAGCTGGCCGGAGTTGGAAAAGCATGCCTGCACGGCCCCGGCGGCGGCTTTGCCGATGTCGGCGTCGGCAAGCACGAGCATGGGGTTCTTGCCGCCCAGCTCGGCCGAGAAGCCGATCAGCCGTTCACCGCACTGGCGTGCCACGGCCTTGCCGGTCCTGGACGATCCGGTGAACATCAGGAAGTCGACCAGGCCGATCAGCACCGGCCCAATGACCGGCCCCGGCCCCGTGACGATCTGGAACAGGTCGCCGGGAAGGCCTGCCTGCCGGAGCAGGTCGAGCATCAGCAGGGCCGTGAAGGGTGTTTGTGCGTCTGGTTTCAGGACGACGCCGTTTCCGGCCAGCAGGGCGGGGATGGCGTCGGAGACCGCCAGGGTCAGGGGATAGTTCCACGGGCTGATGACGCCCACCACGCCCTTGGGGACGCGGTATTCGGTGGTGCGGGTCAGGAGCGGCGCGGCGCCCTTCCGGCGCCGCGGGCCCAGGTACCCTTCCGCCGTCCGCGCGTAATAGTCCGCCGTAAGGATCACGTCTGCGAGTTCCTCGAACGCACTCAGCCGTGATTTGCCGCTCTCGGCCTGCACCAGGTCGAGGATGTCCTGCTCCCGGTCCAGCAGGAGCGCGCGGAAACGCCTGATCACGGCGGACCGGTGTGCGACGGACGCACCTGCCCAGGGCCGCTGCGCCAGGCGGGCAGTGTCGACGGCGGCCTGCACGTCGGTCCCGCTGCAGACCGGAACCTCCCCCAGCAGTGAGCCGTCAAAGGGGGCGTGCGAGGCCTGCATGTGGCCGCCCGGGGCTGCCGTCACCAGGCCGGAGAGGCCCGCGGCCAGCTTCCGGCCGCGGGCCATTACCGTTCCGGGAGCGGTCCGTGCCACGTCACTCCCCTGCGGGGGACTGCCGGGTGGCCAGCCCTGGCCCCGCAGTCGAACCGGGATTGAGGCGCGGAGCGAGCTGCTGCCGCAGCCAGGCCTTCACCACCCGTTCCCAGCGCTCCGGATCGACATTCCACTCCTTGGTGTGCCGGGCGTGGTTGAACTTTTCGAAGGTCACCATTTCCGGGTTCCGTTCCGCGAGCAGGGCGGAGGGTCCGTACGGCACGTACTCGTCGTCGACGCTGTGGATGATCAGTGTGGGCGTCCGCAGTTCGACAGCGCGCGACACCCAGTCCATGACTTTCAGGTCCACCGGCGCCGACAGGCCGGTGAGCCTGCGCCCCAGGGGGTGCCCCAGCATCAGCTGCCCGTACCGGCCCACCAGCGAGGGGATCCGATTGAGCTGTGCATGGTGGGCCAGCACGGTGACCCAGTCGATCACGGGTGCGTCCAGCACCATGGCCCGGATCAGGTGCCGGTACCGCGACAGGTCGGCCGTCTGCAGGCAGATCGCTCCGCCCATCGACCAGCCAAACAGCACAATCTCCTCGGCACCGTTGGCCAGCGCGTATTCGATGGCGGCTTCGATGTCCTGCCACTCCGTTGAGCCCAGTCCGTACCGTCCGTCGTCGGCCGACGGCGCCAGTCCATCGTTGCGGTAGGACACAAGCAGGCTGGTCAGGCCAAGTTCCAGCGCCGGGCCTACCGCCCGGAGCGCTTCCTGCCGCGTGGCCCCGCGGCCATGCACCATGATGGCCCAGGTGCGGGCGGTCCCTTTTGCGCGCACCAGCCACGCGGGCGCTTCGCCGCGCTCCACCGGAATCAGCACGTCCTCCGCGGGAATTCCGACGGCGGCCGGGTCGGGATAGGTGGCCCCGCTCCACCAGCCCCAGCGGGCCGTGGAGAGATCGCCGCTGTAGACGGCCTCCACCTCCCGCAGGACGGTCCGCTCCGCGGGGGAATAGGAAACGATGCGGCCGATGCGCGCGTGGCCCTTGCCGCCGTCGAAAAAGAACCCGTAGACCCCGTCCACAGTGGTGTCGTCATTGGCAGCCAGGATCACCTGCTGCTGGTGTCCGTCCCGGATCACGGCGAGCACTTCCTTGTCGGCAGCACGCTGCCGTGCCGGCGTGATCACGCGGCGGGCGAAATAGACGGCGAGCGCCGAGGAGCCGGCTCCCAGCAGGCTTGCCACCGATCCTCCCGCGATGGCCCCCGCAAGAGCCCACTTCGCCCCCGGCGACACTCCCCCGGAATCAGTCGGGGGTGCAGTCATTGCAGGGCGCGCTCGCCGGAAAGGTGCCATGGGTCTATTCTTACCGGCGCCGCCGCAGATACCGGCATTTTCGGACCGGCCCGGCATTTTCGGACCGGCCCGGCATGCCGTTGCAGTCGTTCCCGCGGCTGTTGCGAACCCACGGTGCAGGCGTGCCGGGGCGGCGCTAGGCTAAGGCCATGAGTGATCCCATCGTCATCCTGACCGAAGAACCCCTGGGCGCGGACGACCGCGTGAACATTGAACGGCTGGTGGATGGATCGGACAGCCGCCTGCTGGTCCTGGTGCCGGCCAACACCGAGCGGCACCTGCTGGTGGACTTCCTGGAGAACCTTTCCATGCTGGACGTGGCGAAGGCGTTCCGGGACCTGGCCGACCGCAACCCGGACGCCGCCGCCGAACGCGCGCACGCTGATGAAACCCTTGCGGCGTCGCTCGCTGCCCTTGCCGGGCTGGGCGCCGGAGTCACTGGCCAGGTAGTGGAGGGCAAAGCCGTGGATGGCCTGGTTGCCGCGGTCCGGGAAACCGGCGCCGCGCAGGCGGTAGTGATCACCAGGCCGCATGCCGTGGCTGACACTTTCCATACTGACTGGGCCAACAAGGCCCAGGACCAGCTCGGCGTCCCGGTGCTCCACCTGTACGCGGGCTCGGGATTTATCGGCGACTCCTGAGCGTTGGGAAGGCTATGAGCATCTTTGGAAACAGCATCTTCGGCAACAAGGGACCAGGCGTTGCGGGCGGAACATCCCGGGACAGCCGGGAGGATACGACGGCGGCAGGCAGCGCCGGCGCGGCAGGCACCGTCCAGAAGAGCGACGCCCAGTGGCGGGAGGAACTGACCCCGGAGGAATACCGTGTCCTGCGCCAGGCGGGAACCGAACGGCCCTACACCGGTGAATACTGGGACACCCACACCGAGGGCGTGTACCAGTGCCGGGCGTGCGGCGCTGAACTCTTCACCAGCAACGAGAAGTTTGATTCGCACTGCGGCTGGCCGTCATTTTGGGCGCCGCTCGCCGAAGGCAAGGTGCGCTACATCCACGACCGGACGCTGGGGATGGACAGAATCGAAGTGCGCTGCGGCACCTGCGACTCCCATCTGGGCCATGTGTTCGAGGGCGAGGGCTACGGGACGCCCACCGACCAGCGTTACTGCATCAACTCGGTCTCCCTGCGTCTGGTTGCCAAGGACGATGCCGCAGGAAAGGCCGGGTCCTGAGGTCGCGGCTTCCCGTGCCGCGGATTCACGGGGGCTGGACCCCCAGTAACGGACGTGCCTCGGACCTGCGACTACGCCATGGAGGATAAGGCTTACTTACGATAGACCCTTCTTGGCATAAGTGCTGCTGGTTGCTTGTTACGCTCGCCAGAGAAGCAAGCAACCAGAAAGGCAGCCGACGATGACAGAGACCCTGACCACCGCCGTTACCGGTATTTCCGCCGAAAACCAGGACTGGCTCCGGCTCAAGGGCGCGGCAACCGCCCTGCAGGCCCTCCAGGTCCAGGACGGCTCCGTGCCCCACGCCGCCGACCATGCGGAAGCCAACCGGTACGCAGCGACCATCGTGAGCGCCATCCGCGCCCTGGCCCCTGCGTTTCCGCACGATGCCGCCTACCTCGATGCCGCCTGTGCCGATTTCGAGGCTTGGGCGGCCGGCGGCTTCAAGGTCCCGGACTTCCTGTCCTCGCTGCTGGCCTTCCAGCCGCAGGAGCAGCGCCATGACGGCCTGCAGCATCTGGTGGTCTTCCCCATGTACACCCAGAACGGCAGCAGCAACCGGTTGGTGGAGGCGGTGCTGATCGAGGTCATCTGGCCGGAGTTCATCGCCGGCCTGGAGGCCGGCGCCTACTCGAACAAGCTGTTCGTGCCCATCCGGTTCGTTGACTTCACGCCCGGCTACGACACCAACTCCGCCGTCCTCTTCCCGGAGACCGTAGCCGTCAGCACGACCCCCACCTTCACCTGGGGCGCCATCTTTGCCGACCGGGAAGCTGCGCGCTTCCGGCGGGTCCTGAAAGCCGCCGCGGACATCACCTCGCTGGAACTGCCCGAAGGTGCTGCGGAACTGCTCGCCGACCAGGACCTCACCGAAGCAACGTTTGTCATGTGGGACCTGATCCATGACCGGACACACATGCGCGGCGACCTGCCGTTCGACCCCTTCATGATCAAGCAGCGCATGCCATACTTCCTGTACTCGCTGGAGGAACTGCGCTGCGACCTCACCGCGTTCCGCGAATCGGTCCGGATCGAAAGGGACGAAGACGCCGATCCCGAGGCCCGGCGGCACGCAAAACTCGTGCAGTACGCCATCATCTTCGACCGCATCTTCCGCTTCGCCATCACCGGCAGCCGCGTCCGCAACTACGACGGCCTGGGCGGCCAGCTCCTGTTCGCCTGGCTGCACCAGCAGCACGTCCTGCACTGGACGGACACCAGGCTTACCATCGACTGGGACGAGGTGGCGGATGCCGTCATCGCCCTGGGAGCCAGCATCGACGACCTGTACTGGCGTTCCATTGACCGGCCGAAGACCGCGCACTGGCTCGCGGCCTACCAGCTGGTGTCGGCAACGGTCACCCCCAACCCGGCGTCCGTTTGGGCAAAGGGACCCGATGCGCTGCCGCTGGCTGGAACGCCGCGGGGCCTGACGGACCAGGTCCTGGACGACGAGTTCCCGCTGTCCATGTTCTACGAAGCACTGGAAAAGAAGATGCGCCCGGTCATCGAGTCCACCGCCGGCATCACCGGCCGCTCAGCGCTGTGAGCACGGCTGCCCGGGAACCGGGAGCCGACGGACCACTTAACGTCCTGCTGGCCGGCGGCAGCGGGGCGTCCGGTGTCGCCGTGGCGCGCGCCCTTGCCCTGGCGGGACACCGGGTGGCCACGGTGGGCTCGGACCGGACGCGGATTGCTGCGGCAGCCCGCCAGGCGGGCGACGGCGTCACGCCCTTCACGTGCGACCTCGCGGTTCTGGCGGACGTCCGGAGGCTGCGCGACGACGTCGGCGGGGCTTTGGGCAGGGTGGACGGCGTGATCCACCTGGTGGGCGGCTGGCGCGGCGCCAAGGGCATCACCGACCAGTCCGACGACGACTGGGACTTCCTGGAACGCGGCGCCGTCACTACGCTCCGCAACGCCTCACGCGTCTTCTTCGACGACGTCGCCGCTTCCCGCTCCGGCAGGTTCGCCATCGTCTCCTCCACCGCGGTGGAGAAGCCGGCCGCCGCGGTGGCCAGCTACGTGGCGGCCAAGGCCGCCGCGGAAGCGTGGACCATGGCCCTGGCTGACGGCTTCCGCCGGATCCCGGAAGCGGGCGGCGGCCAGCCCGCGGCCACGATCCTCGTGGTCAAGGCCCTGGTGGACGATGCACTGCGCCGGGCCCACCCGGAGCGGAAGTTCCCCGGGGCGACGGACGTCGCCGACCTGGCCGCCGCCGTCGTACGCCTCTTCGACGCGCCGGCCGCCGAACTCAATGGCGCCCGGCTCCGGCTGGCAGACTGACCGCGGCCGTGACTGAACCTAGACTGAAAGCGTGACCAATCCCATGACGACAACAGCAGAAACCGGTGCCGGACTGCGGCTGCACGATCCCAATGTCCGCGGCTTCGCCTCCGACAACTACTCCGGCGTCCACCCCGAAGTCCTGGCAGCACTGGCCGCCGCCAATGAAGGGCACCAGGTCTCATACGGCGAGGACGACTACACCGCGCGCCTGCAGGAGCTGATGGTCGACCACTTCGGCCCCGGCATTGAATGCTTCCCGGTGTTCAACGGCACCGGTGCCAACGTCCTGTCGCTGCAGTCCCTGCTCCCCCGGTGGGGCGCGGTGGTATGCGCGTCCACCGCGCATATCAACATGGACGAGAACGGCGCACCGGAGCGCGTCGGCGGGCTTAAGCTCCTGCACGTGCCCACCCCCGACGGCAAGCTGACGCCCGGACTGATCGACAGGGAAGCCTGGGGCTGGGGCGACGAGCACCGCGCCCAGCCGCTGGCAGTCTCCATTACCCAGACCACGGAACTGGGCACCTGCTATACGCCGGAGGAAGTGCGCGCCATTGCCGACCACGTGCACGCCAAGGGGATGAAGCTGCACATGGATGGTGCCCGGCTGGCCAACGCCGCAGCGCACCTGGGCGTGCCCCTGCGGGCGTTCACCAGGGACGCCGGCGTGGACATCCTGTCCTTCGGCGGCACCAAGAACGGGCTGCTGTTCGGCGAAGTGGTGGTGGCCCTGAACCCCGAGGCGGCCCACGGCCTGGTCTACCTGCGCAAGATGGACATGCAGCTGGCCTCCAAGATGCGGTTCCTGTCCGCCCAGTTCATCGCCCTGCTGGAAGGCGACCTGTGGCTGCGCTCGGCCGCCCGCGCCAATGCCATGGCCGCCCGCCTGCGTGCCGCCGTCGACACCATCCCCGGCGTCCGGCCCACCCAGAAAACGGAATCAAACGGAGTCTTCGCCGTCCTTCCCCCCGGCGCGGCGGACAGGCTGCGCGGCTCCTTCCGGTTCTACGACTGGGACGAGGCGGCAGGGGAAGTCCGGTGGATGTGCTCCTTCGACACCACTGAGGAGGATGTTGATGCCTTTGCCGCCGCAATCCGGCATGAATTGCGGGACTACCAGGACGGCCGGGCCGGGTGACCGGCTGCTGACGGCGAGCCTTCCCACTCCACCCCCTCCTGCCCCGTAATCTGCCAAGGTGAACGCACTTGACCAGGTTCCCCCGGATTTTCTCCACGCCTTGGGAACCCTCAGGAAAGCCCAGTGCCGCAAGGAGCTGCGCCTGGCGGAGATCCCCGCCCCCGCCCGGCTGGCGCCCTTCGCCGTCGCGCTGGGCGCCGAAGTCCTGGCGCCCGGCGCCGGCGTGCCATCCACGCCCGTGCACGGTCCCGCGGCCATGGCCTTCGCCGCCGCATCCGGCACAGCCGCTTCGGGGCCGGCCGACGAGGACGAGACGGAACTCGCCACCGGACGCTTCATCCTGCTGCATGACCCGGACGGCTCAGCGGTGTGGGACGGCGAGTTCCGGATCGTCACCTATATCCGCGCCGAGCTTGAACCCGAAATGGGCAACGACCAGCTGCTCGGCACCGTGGCGTGGACCTGGCTGGTGGAGGCACTGGAAAACCACAAGGCGGCCTACCGGGCAGCCGGGGGTACGGCCACACGGGTCCTGTCCGAAAGCTTCGGCACCCTGGCCGGGCGGCCGGGGTCCATCGACATCGAACTGCGGGCCTCCTGGACACCCGCGTCTGCCGACGTCCAGGCCCACCTCGAGGCGTGGTCGGACATGGTATGCACCTTCGCCGGGCTGCCGCCCCTGCCGGACGGCGTCACCGCCCTCCCGCCCCGCCGGCGCAGCCAGCAGAACGGTCATGGGGCAGCCCGGTAAACTGGGGGCATCATGACCCCAAACATTCCGGAAAACACCACAGCCGGCGTCCCGGCTGCTGATACCGCGCCCCACATCACGGTGGAGGGCTTTGACAGCCCCATCCCCGAAATCATCGACCTTGACTCTCCCCGGGACGGCGTTCCGCTGGTCATTGAAACCCAATCCGGCCTGGAACGCTGTGCCGCTGCCATCGCCGCCGGCACCGGCCCCGCCGGCGTGGACGCCGAACGGGCCTCGGGGTTCCGCTACGGCCAGCGCGCCTTCCTGGTCCAGATCCGCCGCGAGGGCGCCGGGACCTGGCTGATCGACCCTGAGCCGTTCGAAAACCTGGACATCATCAACGACGCACTGCGCGGCGTGGAATGGATCCTGCACGCGGCCACCCAGGACCTGCCCTGCCTGTCCGAGCTCGGCATGTGGCCGGACAAGCTCTTCGACACCGAACTCGCCGCCCGCCTGGCCGGACTCCCGCGCGTGGGCCTGGCCGCGGTGATCGAGCAGCTGCTCGGCTTCGGGCTGGCCAAGGAGCACTCCGCCGCCGACTGGTCCACCCGCCCGCTCCCGGAGCCGTGGCTGCGTTATGCCGCCCTGGACGTAGAAGTCCTCACCGAACTGCGCGAAGAACTCATCGAGCTGCTGCAGGCGGACGGAAAACTGGAGTACGCCGAGCAGGAGTTTGCCGCCATCCTCGAAGCCGGCATTGCACCTCCACGGGTGGACCCCTGGCGTAAGACCTCGGGCCTGCACCAGATCAGGGACCGGCGGCAGCTGGCCGCCGTCCGCGAACTGTGGCTGGAGCGCGATTCGCTGGCGCAAAAGCGCGACGTGGCACCCGGCCGGCTCATTCCGGATTCCGCCCTCGTTGCCGCGGCAAAGGCCATGCCGGCCACCGTCCCGCAACTGCTGGCCACCAAGGGGTTCCATGGGCGCGCAGCACAGCGCGAAGCACCGCGGTGGCTGCGCTGCATTGCCGCAGCGAGGGCCCTGGAAGAGCTGCCACCGCTGCACCTGGCCACCAACGCTCCGCCACCCCCGCGGGTCTGGGCGGACCGGGACCCGGAAGCTGCCGCCCGGCTGGCCACCGCCCGGCCGCTCCTCCAGGCCAAGGCGGAGGAACTGAAACTGCCGCTGGAGAACCTGTTGACGCCCGATTACCTGCGGCGCGTTGCCTGGCGGCCGCCGGCTGAGGTAACCGTCGAATCCGTCGCTGCTGAGCTGCGTGCACTGGGCGCCCGGGCCTGGCAGGTGGACCTCACCGCCCCGCTGATCACCGGGGCGTTCCTGAACCCGCAGCCACTGCCTGCCAAGGAACCCAAAGCAGTCGCTGCCGGGGGCGCCCAGTAACCTCGGCTCCAGCCCTTGCGGGCTAAGTTACTCACGAGTAACATCGGTGGGACCGACGCCAACTGCAGCCGTACTCCGGCATGCACCCCGGCGCTACGTCTCGATGAGGAGTTACACGTGAGCCAGCACGGAAGCGGCGCATCCCCGCGCACTGTCCGCGACGTCGTCTTTGTTGACGGCATCCGCACACCCTTCGGCAGGGCCGGTGAAAAGGGAATCTACGCCGGAACCCGGGCCGATGACCTGGTGGTGAAATGCATCCGCGGCCTGCTCCGCCGGAACCCATCGCTGCCGGCAGAGCGGATTGACGAGGTGGCCATCGCGGCGACCACCCAGACCGGCGACCAGGGCCTGACCCTTGGCCGCACCGCCGCCCTCCTCGCCGGCCTGCCGCGCACGGTCCCCGGCTTCGCCGTCGACCGCATGTGCGCAGGTGCCATGACGGCCGTCTCCACCACCGCGGGCAGCATCGGCTTCGGCGCCTACGACGTGGTGATCGCCGGCGGAGTGGAGCACATGGGACACCACCCCATGGGGTCCGGCGCCGACCCCAACCCGCGCTTCATGTCCGAGCGCCTGGTGGACCCGGCCGCGCTCAACATGGGCAACACGGCTGAGAACCTGCATGACCGCTTCCCGGCCATCACCAAACAGCGCACCGACGCCTACGCCGTGGCCTCCCAGGACAAGCTGGCCGCCGCCTACCGGAACGGGAAGATCCAGCCTGACCTGGTTCCCGTCGCCGCCCGCAAGCCCGGCGAAGGCTGGACCGTCCACAGCAAGGACGAACCACCCCGCCCCGGCACCACCCTGGCTGACCTGGCCGGCCTGCGGACACCGTTCCGCGCCCACGGCAGGGTCACCGCCGGGAACTCGGCCGGCCTGAACGACGGCGCAACCGCGGCCGTCCTGGCCTCCGCCGACGCCGCCGCCGAGCTCGGCCTGCCTGTGAAGATGCGGCTGGTCAGCTATGCCTACGCCGGCGTGGAACCGGAGGTCATGGGCATCGGGCCCGTCCCCGCCACGGAAAAGGCGCTGAAGACCGCGGGACTCAGCATCGATGACATCGGCCTGTTCGAGATCAACGAGGCCTTTGCCGTCCAGGTCTTGAGCTTCCTTGACCACTACGGCATTGCCGACGACGACCCCCGGGTCAACCGGTATGGCGGAGCCATCGCCGTGGGCCACCCCCTTGCCTCCTCCGGCGTCCGGCTGATGATCCAGCTGGCCCGCCAGTTCGAGGAAGATCCCTCCGTGCGTTACGGAATCACCACGATGTGCGTAGGTTTGGGCATGGGCGGAACCATGATCTGGGAGAACCCGCACCACCCCGATTACAGCGGAACCCCCTCCGGGAATTCCACTGCAGCCGCATCCGAAGGAGCCCTGGCATGAGCGCCGCAGACTACCGCAAGTTGGCAGACCTCTTCCCCAACGAAACCGTGACCCACTCCTACGTCCAGGACATCGCCCTGCCCGGAGTGGAAGGCAAGCCGGGCCCGGGAACCTTCGCCCTGGTGACCCTGGACAACGACCTGGACCACACCAAGCCCACCACCCTTGGCCCCAACACCCTGGTGGAGCTGGGCACGGTGCTGGAAGGGCTGCGGGAGCGCGCAGCCCGCGGCGAGATCGTGGGCGTCGGCGTGACCGGCAAGCCGCACTACCTGGTGGCAGGCGCGGACCTTTCCGCCGTGAAGTCCCTCGAAAAGCGCGAGCACGGCCTGTGGATGGCCCAGTTGGGCCACGACGTCTACGCCACCCTGGCAAACCTCGGCGTCCCCAGCTTTGCCTTCATCAACGGCGCCGCACTGGGCGGCGGCCTTGAAATCGCCCTGCAGTCCACCTACCGCACGGTGTCCAGCGGCGCGGGGGCCCTGGCACTTCCGGAAGCGTTCCTCGGCCTGGTTCCCGGCTGGGGCGGCGTCTACATCCTTCCCCGCCTGGTGGGGCCGGAGAATGCCGTCAAGGTCATGATCGAGAACCCGCTCAGCAACAACCGGACCCTGTCCGGTGGGCAGGCGTTCACGCTGGGCGTCGCTGACGCCATCTTTGAGCCGGCCGATTTCCTGGAGCAGTCCCTGGCCTGGGCCTCGGGGGTCATCTCCGGCGACATCGTCCCCGAGCGGGCCAACGCCGTCGACCCTCTTTCCCCGGACACCCAAGCCCGCTGGGCTACCGCCGTAAAGGCCGGGCGGGCGTTCGTCGAAGCCAAGACGTCCAACGCCTCCCCCGCCCCCGCCAAGGTCCTGGACATCCTCGAGGCCAACCGCACCATGACCGCCGCCGAGTCCGCCGCACTGGAATGCGAAACGCTGGCCGACCTGATGCAGACTGACGAATTCCGGTCCACTGTCTACGCGTTCCTGGACCTGGTGCAGAAGCGCGCCAAGCGCCCCGCCGGCGCCCCGGACCGGAAGCTGGCCCGGCCCGTCACCAAGGTGGGCGTCGTGGGTGCCGGGCTGATGGCCGGCCAGCTGGCGCTGGTCTTCGCCCGGCAGCTGAAGGTGCCGGTGGTGCTGACGGACATCGACCAGGCCCGGGTGGACAAGGGCGTCGGCTATGTCCACGCCGAGGTGGACAAGCTGCTGGCCAAGCAGCGCATCAGCCAGGACGCCGCCAACCGGACCAAGGCGCTGGTGACGGGATCCGTCTCCAAGGAGGTCTTCGCGGACGCCGACTTCGTCATCGAGGCCGTCTTCGAGGAACTGCACATCAAGAAGCAGGTGTTCGCGGAACTGGAAGCGATCGTGACGCCGGAGTGCATCCTGGCCACGAACACCTCCTCGCTTTCGGTGACGCACATGGCGGCAGACCTGCAGCACCCGGAACGGCTGGTGGGTTTCCACTTCTTCAATCCGGTAGCCGTCATGCCGCTGCTGGAAATCGTCCGCGCCCCGCGCACGGATGACGCCGTACTGGCCACGGCCTTCGAGCTCGCCAAGGCGCTGAAGAAGACGGGCGTGCTGGTCAAGGACGCGGCGGCCTTCGTGGTCAACCGCATCCTGCTCCGGCTCATGGGTGAGGTGACCGCAGCCTTCGACGAAGGAACCCCCGCGGACGTCGCGGACACGGCGCTGCGCCCCATGGGCCTGCCCATGACGCCCTTCACGCTGCTGGCCATGGTGGGCCTGCCCGTGGCACAGCACGTCCAGGAATCCCTGAACGCGGCCTTCGGCGACCGCTTCCCGGTCTCCACCAACCTGAAGAAACTCATCGACAACAACGTCAAGGCCCTGTGGGAAACCGCCCCGGACGGATCCCGCGCCATCCCGGACTCCACCCTCCAGGTAATGTCCTTCGGCTCCAGCCCTTCCACGGCGGAGCAGGTCCTGCGGCGGGTCCAGGATGCCCTGGCAGAAGAAATCGGCCTGATGCTGGACGAGGGCGTAGTGGCCGGACCCGAGGACATCGACCTCTGCATGATCCTGGGCGCCGGCTGGCCCATGTTCCTGGGCGGCATCACCCCGTACCTGGACCGGGTGGGCGCGTCCGAACGGATTAACGGCAGGCGTTTCCTCGCCCCTGGCATCGCCTCAAGCCCCTCGCAGGGGTAAGCGGACCTCCGGTCAGGCCGGCACCAGCCGGCCACCATCCAGCGACAGAATGCGGTGCGCCGCCGTCCGTGCATAGCCCAGGTCATGGGTGACCAGCACGACGGCGGCGCCCTCCGCTGCCGCCGAACCGACCGCGGCATCCAACAGGGCCAGCCCGACCCCGTCGAGGGCCACGGTGGGTTCGTCCAGGGCAAGGACGGCTGGCCGGCGGGCCAGGACGGTAGCCAGCGCCAGGAGGCGCTGGGCGGACGCCGAAAGTTCCGCGGGATGTTCTCCGGCGGCATCAGCCAGGCCTGTTGCCGCCAGGGCCGCGGCGGCGCGTTCCCCCGCCGTGCCGGCATCCACCAGCCGGTCCAGCCCGAAACTGACCTCCCGAAGCACGGTCCGCTCAAACAACTGGTCGCGCGGCTGCTGGAAGAGCAGGCCCACGGAAGCGGCCGTCTTTCCAACCGGGACTCCCGCGATCTCCGCGCCGTTCACCAGGACCGCACCCGAGACGGGACGCAGGAGGCCATTGAAGTGCCGCAGGAGGGTTGATTTCCCTGCACCGTTGGGGCCGGTGACAGCCACGATTTCCCCAGGATGGACAGCCAGCTGCACGTCGCGCAGCACCAGGGGCCCATCCCGGTTCGGCTCCCGCATGGGCTTCCTCCACCCCCTGCCCCGCGCCGCTGCCTGCCGGTAGGCAAAGGACACGTCCCGGAGCTGCAGTGCGGGCGGCCCGGGCTGCGCCGGGGTGTAGGGCGCCCCTGCCGGCCAGGTACCACCCGGCCCCTTTGTTTCCCTGCTTTCGGGGTCGTGGAACGCCGTGGCCGTGCGCCGGATGGCGGGCGGCACCAGTCCCGATTCGGGGCCCATTCCCGCCGGCGGGCCGCTTGCGGCCACCGTTCCGTCCGCCAGCACCACCCACGTATCCGCTTCCTGCAGCAGCGGGTGGACGGCCTGGCTGAGGACCACGACGGCGGTGCCCCGCTTCAGGAGGCCGCGCACCACAGCGGCGAGCCTCGTGGCCCCTGGCGCGTCCAGCGAGGCGAACGGTTCGTCCATGATGAGCACTGAAGGACCGGCGATGGTGGCGCAGCCGATGGCCAGGCGGCGCAGCTGTCCGCCGGAGAGCCGGGCCGGGTCACGGTCCAGCTGGTCCCGCAGTCCCAGCAGCCCGGCTGTACGCTGCACCGCCGACTCCATCGCGCCGCGCTCCATGCCGGCATTTTCCAAGCCGAACGCCAGTTCCTCGGCCACGGTGGAACGTACCGTGGACAGCACCATGGCCGGGTCCTGCGGGACGAAGCCGACGTAACGCCCCCATTGCGCCGGGTCCACCCGCGGATCCCCGGCGCCGCCGTCGAAGTCCAGCCGGGTCCCGGACAGCTCGAGGAATCCGGCCAGCACGCCGTGGCCGCCAGGCGGCAACCAGCCGGAAAGGAGGCGGCCCACCGTGGACTTGCCGCTTCCCGAGGCGCCAAGGATGGCGGTGAAGGAGCCCGGCGGAACGGAAACCGCGACGTCGTGCAGGGCCGGGGTCAGCGCGTCATGGAAAGTGAACGTGCGGATGCCGGCAGCCAGGACAGGCGTCCGGGGAACGCCGGCATGCGCAGCGCCACCGGGCAGTCCTGCGTTGTCTGCAGGGTGCGGGCCGGCGGCGGCAATGGGCTCAGCCACCGTGGACCGCCTCCGCCAGCCGGACAGCAACTGCCGTCACGGCTGCCAGTACCAGCACTGCCCGCACCACCCTTTGCAGGCTGGAATCGGGGACCGCCCGGTAGCTGGTCCGCGGCCCGGTGCTGCTCAGGCCCCTTGCCTCCAGGGCGGCAGCCCTGGTGCCGGCATCCTCGACCATTGCCAGGACCAGGGGAACCGCCTGCAGCCGGAACGCGGCGATCCTGGATAGCAGGCTGCGGGTGACTACCAGGCCGCGGGACTCCTGGGCCTGCCGGATCCGCTGTGCCCGTGCGGCGATGGCGGGCAGCAGGGTCAGGGTGGACGCCAGGACGAAGGCGAACCGTCCCTGGACCCCGCGGGCGGACAACGCAGCCACCAGGTCCGGCACGCTGACGCTGAAGGAGAAGACCAGCAGGGCCAGCACCAGGGCGCCGAGTTGCAGGATGCGTTGTACCGCGAAGTCCAGGCCTTCTGCCGTGATGCGGGCAGGTCCCCACACCGCCAGTACCGTCCTGCCTTCGGGGAAGAACAGACCGTGCAGCACGAGCAGTGACAGGCCAAACGGGACCAGGATCGCTGCGGCGGCCGGCAGCATGCGCCGGGCGGTGCCGCCCACCGTGGACAGGCCCAGGCAGCCGGCAATGACGGCGAGGGACAGCGCCCAGTTGCCGGCCGCCGTCGTGATGGCCGCCGTGGCCGCGGCAGCCGTCAACGACGTCAGGGGGTTGAGGCCCTCCCGCCTGGCCGGCGCCGCGGGCCTGCCTGCGGAAGGTGTAGCCACAGGGGTCGGTCAGCCGTTCTGCGCCGAATCGTGGGCAGTTCCCTGCGCAGTGCCTGCTGTCCGGTCCTGGGCGGGAGCGTCCGCCGGGGTGTTGCCGGCCAGGACACGGTGGCGCCGGATGAAGGGGAACTGCTGGCGGGCCCGGCGGGGCAGCGCATAGACCAAAAGGGCCACGATGGTGAACACGATGGCCTTGTCCATGGGGTCGGAGATCAGCGCCTGCTTGGTGATGGCTGCCAGGAGGGTGTCCCCCATGGCCCGGAAGGCGCTGACGATCGCCCCGGTGGCGACGCCC
Source organism: Arthrobacter sp. NQ7 (assembly GCF_029581595.2). Lineage (NCBI taxonomy): Bacteria > Bacillati > Actinomycetota > Actinomycetes > Micrococcales > Micrococcaceae > Arthrobacter > Arthrobacter sp. NQ7. The sequence continues at coordinate 251,981 of NZ_JARFXU020000004.1, forward strand.
GAGGTTCCGCCGAAGACGAAGGCGGCCACCGGCGCGGACACCACGCCGGCGATGATGCCGGTGACGAAGCCTGCCACGGGGGCGAGGTAGAAGCGGCGGAACAGGCCGTAGCGGGCGGCAAGCCCGGCCAGGCAGCCGATCAGGGCGGCACCGGCGGCGAATGGCAGGACTGTGGGGTTGAAGAAGGACCAGACGATGCTGCTGAGGGCACCGGTGGCGGCTCCTGCGGCCGGACCTGCCAGGACGGCAATCAGCACCGTGCCGATGGCGTCGAGGTAGAACGGAACCAGGGTGCTGCCCACGAACTGGCCCAGCACGATGTTCAGGACCAGGGCCACGGGGATCAGCACCAGGGTGGACGCCGGAAGCGTGGGCAGGACGGCAACGATCAGCAGGACGGCGCCGGCGAGGAAGCCGGTGAGCGCAATCAGGGCGGAAGCGCTGCCCGGACCACCGGTGATGTCGGCCGGCTGGTTGAGCACCAGGTAGATGTAGGTGGCGGCGATGGCCAGGGCGCCCAGGATCTCCAGGATCCGGCGGCGGCCCGTGGAGCGTTCCTGGGACGGGAGCGTCAGGGAGGGCGATGACATGGAGACGTATTCCTTTGGGTGCTGGCGGGAGCCCGGCTCTGCGGGGCCGGGGTGGGGCTGCCTATGTCACCTCGGCAGCGTCCGGCGGCACATGCGCCGGTGGGTCCGTGGCCCATTCTACCGGCCATCCTCCGGTACGGTTCCCTGCAGGATGCTCCGGTCTTTCCGGGGTTCGGTTTGCCGGTTCACCCCACCCGGCGGGCAAGGCGTCCGACGGCGGACACCAGTTCGGCGAACGCCTGTTCCGGGTTGTTGCCGGTCACGATCCTGGCGTTCGGGGGTGCGCCCCAGAGGCCGCGGAAGTCGGCCACGGTGGTCCCGGCCAGGAGCGGTGAGTCTGTTTCGACGTCCACCGTGGCGGGCCGCGCGGTGTACTCCAGGGTGCCTGCGGCGACGCCCGCCGCGAAGAAGTCGTGGACATGCGCCAGGTACCCCTGGTCGTAACGCCGGTGGAACTCGAAGTAGAAGCGCAGGGCATCCGAGAGGTGCCTGATCAGGGTGTTGCCGGAGGTGCTGCGGCGGCCCTCGGGGTCTTCGGGGAGCACGAGTTCGGGGGTTCCCGCACCGGCCGCCTTAGCCAAGGCGGTGACGTGGGCCGGATGCAGCTCCATCCGTTCCGTGGTGTCCAGGGAGCAGACGATGGGAAGGCTCTCCGGCGGCCGGCCCCGGTAGGCGGCGTAAACCTCCTTGGCGGCGTGCGGGTCCACGTGCGTGTTCCACTCGGCGGTGGGGGTGGTGTTGCCCTGGTGGTAGAAGGCCCCGCCCATGATCACCACTTTGGCCAGGAGGTCGGGAAGGGCGGGTTCCTGCCGCAGCGCCAGGGCGAAGTTGGTCAGCGGGGCGGTGATGAGCGCGGTGAGCTGGCCGGGCCTGGCCCGGGCCTGCTCGATCCACAGATCCACGGCGTTCCGCTGGCTCAGCCTTCCGGCGGGCGCGGGCAGGACGGCGTAGCCGATCCCCTGTGGCCCGTGGGTTTCAGGGGTGGTGAGCAGCGGGATGGACAAGGGCTTGCGGGCCCCCACAGCCACCTCGACACCAGGCCGCCCGCAGAGTTCGAGCAGCGCGAGGGTATTGCGGGCCACCTGGTCGGCGTCGACATTGCCCGGGGTGGCCGTGACCGCCACGAACTCGGTGTCCGGGAGTGCGGCAAGGTAGGCAAGGGCCAAGGCATCGTCGATGCCGGTGTCGACGTCCAGCAGATAAGCGGGCACGGCTGCCTAGAAGAGCGCAACCTTGGGCACGGCGGGGAAGATCCCGTCCAGCTCGGCCAGGTCTTGCGGGGTCGGAATCCAGTCAGCCGCTTCCGCGTTCTGCCTGACCTGTTCAGGCCTGGTGGCGCCGGCGATCACGCTGGCCACCGATGGCTGGGCGGCGAGCCAGGAGAAGGCCACCTCGATCTCCGTCAGGCCGCGTTCCTTCGCGAACGAGCTGAACCGGCCCAGCTGGTCCCAGTCGGCGTCGTCCACCATGGTGGTGCGTGTGTGGCTCAGCCGGGACCCTTCGGGAGCGTGCCCTGGAGCGTACTTGCCGGTCAGCAGGCCGTTGGCCAGCGGGAAGTACGGCAGGACGCCCAGGCCGAACTCCTCCGCGGCCGGGGTCACCTCGAGTTCCGCGCGCCGGTCCAGCAGGTTGTAGTGGTTCTGCGTGGAGATGAAGCGTGCGGTGCCCAGTTCCCGGGCCACGTACTCCGCCTGGGCGATCTGCCAGCCGGACCTGTTGGAGTGGCCGATGTAGCGGACCTTGCCGCTGCTGACCAGTGTGTCCAGCGCCGCAAGGGTCTCGTCGATGGGGGTCAGCGGGTCCGGGGTGTGGAACTGGTAGAGGTCGATCCACTCCGTGCCGAGCCGCCGCAGCGAGGCCTCCACCGCCTGGATGATGTAGCGGCGGGATCCGCGGGCGCCGAAGTCCGGCCCGCTGGCGCCTTTCATGTCCATGCCGAACTTGGTGGCAAGCACCACGTCCCCGCGCCGGCTCCCCAGCGCTTTGCCCAGCATGGTTTCGCTCAGTCCCGGTTCGCGGCCGTAGGTGTCGGCGACGTCGAAGAGGGTGATCCCGGCGTCAACGGCGGCATGGATGACGGCGTCCGTGGCATCCTGGGATTCCGTTGCGGTGTTGGCCCGGCCCAGGTTGTTGCAGCCCAGGCCTACGGTGGAGACGGTAAGGCCTGATTTTCCAACGCGGCGGTAACTGGTCAACGAAGGTCTCCTAAAGGCTGAAGCTGCCGGCCGGCTTGGCCGGGTGCTTGAGTTTGTAGTGGCCGGGCTCGGCGTAGGGGGCGGCGCCGATGCTGAGCTTGGTGAAGTCAAGGTCCTCTCCCCGGGCGCAGACCTTGATGGCGTTGACGGCCTTGTTGACGTCCGGGCACAGGCAGAAGATGTTGAGCTTGTAGTCGGCAAATTCGGACCGCTCCACCGTGCCCAGCCCGCGCCACGCGAGGTGGCTGATGAGGGCGTCCTTGGCCTTTTGCTCAAGGCGCCGGTCACGTTCCGTGCCCTCCCGGGTCTTGAGCGCGAACTGGGCCACCACCCAGGACTGTTCCTCGGCGGGAATCTCGGCGTACCCGTCCTCGGTGCACTGCACGGCAAAGGCGTCCAGGAGGCCCTCTGCAGCGTCGGCGTCGGGGACGTCCGTTTCCTCGGTCTTGCTCTGGTGCCCCACCACGCCGAAGTTCATCACGAACTGCGAGTAGTCCTCGTCAAACCAGGCCTCCCGGAAGTGGAGGACGCCTTCGTCGTCGCGCTTGTAAACCCTGACAATGCCGCTCATATGGTGCGTCCTTTTGTAAACCATTCGACGTCGGTGCCGTCGAAAGGCGCATGCTGCGCCTTCACGGCGTGGTACAGCCCGTCCGCGGCGGACTGGATGTCCTCGATCAGCCGCTGGGGGTAATGCATGGCGATGCTGTGCTCCGCGAATTCGTCCTGGTCATCGATGAAGACGCCGCGGTCCGCGGTGCGGATGACGTCCAGGTCCATGTCGATCACATGGAACTCGGTCACGGCGGGACGGATGTGCGTCCACTCGTGCCCCACGGCCAGGTCCACGTAGACGCGCACGCCGTTGGGGTGGGCGGAGTCGTAGAACGTGGCCACCCAGTCGCCCTCGCGCGGCACCAGCAGCACGGCATCGGAGCGCGTGTAGAAGGCGGCCCCGGGGCGGGAGCAGAACTCGTTGGTGCCCTGGAAGATCCACCAGCCGTACTGGTCCTCGCCTAGGTAACGGCCGGGCACCACCCAATGCGCCTTGCCGTTCCATTTGCGGTTGCGGGAAACCACCAGCTGGCCCGGCTCCAGGCCGTTGGGTACCCGCGTGGTGGTGGTGTGCAGAACCGGTCCGGCCTCCCCGGCGGGGCCAGGGTACTTCAGTTCGTCTTCGTCCCTCACAGGATCGGAAGGCTGCCGGTGGTGGGGTGCTGCTGCCCGGGCAGGGGCCGCGCGAACGGAACTTTGGTTCCCAAAACCTGTGCGACGACGTCGTGCGTAATTTGCTGGGCGGTCAGCCCAACACGCTCCAGCACCTGGTTGCGGGTGCCGTGGTCCAGGAACTCCACGGGCAGGCCCACCTCGTTTAGGGCGGTGTCCACCCCGGCGGCGCGCATTTCCTGCCGGATGCGGGAGCCGACGCCGCCGGCCCGGACGCCGTCTTCGATGCAGACCACCAGGCGGTGGTGCGAGGCCAGCGCAACGATGGAGCGGCGCACGGGCAGGACCCAGCGGGGATCCACCACGGTGGTGCTGATGCCCTGGGCACCGAGCCGGGCGGAGACGTCGAGGGCAAGTTCTGACATGGCGCCGACGCTGACGATCAGTACGTCGTTTTCGGTGGACCCGGACGGCCGGCGGGCAAGGACGTCCACGCCGTCGCTGAGGCGTTCGATCGCTTCCACTTCGGGGCCTACGGAACCTTTGGAGAAGCGGACGACAGTGGGGGCGTCGCTGACGGCCACGGCCTCGCGCAGTTCCTCGCGGAGGCGCGAGGCGTCGCGGGGCGCAGCCAGGTGCAGGCCGGGCACGATCTGGACCATGGCCATGTCCCACATGCCGTGGTGGCTGGCGCCATCCGGTCCCGTGACGCCGGCACGGTCCAGGACGATGGTGACGCCGGCCTTGTGGAGGGCGACGTCCATGAGCAGCTGGTCGAAGGCCCGGTTCAGGAAGGTGGCGTAGACGGCAACCACCGGGTGCAGGCCGCCGAAGGCCATGCCGGCAGCTGCGGTGAGGGCGTGCTGCTCGGCGATGCCGACGTCGATGACACGCTTCGGGTGCCTGGCGGCGAACTTGTGCAGCCCCACCGGGATCAGCATGGCGCCGGTGATGCCGACGATGTCCTCGCGCTCGTCGGCGATGGCGGCGATCTCGTCAGCGAACACGGAGGTCCAGGACTGGGCGCCGCCGCTGCCCGTGGGTTCACCGGTTTCCGGATCGATGATGCCGACGGCGTGGAACTGGTCGGCCTCGTGGGCGCGGGCCGGCGCGTAGCCGTGGCCTTTTTCCGTCATCGCGTGCACGATCACGGGGCCGCCGTAGTTCCTGGCGGTGGACAGGGCGTGCTCCATGGCCTGGAGGTTGTGGCCGTCCACCGGGCCGATGTATTTCATGCCGAGGTCCTCGAACATGCCCTGCGGCGCCCACCAGTCCTTGATGCCCTTCTTCATGGCATGCAGGCTCTTGTAAGTGAATTGGCCCACGGGGCCGCCGTTCTGCAGCCGCTTCTTCCACCAGTCGAGTGCACCCTCGTAGGCGGGGGCGGCGCGGAAGGAGTCGATGGTGGGGCGCAGCGATGCGAGGTAGTCCGCGAATCCGCCCACCGTGGGGGCGTAGGAGCGGCCGTTGTCGTTGACGACAATGACCACGCGGCGCTTCTTGTCCGCGGCGATGTTGTTGATGGCTTCCCAGGCCATGCCGCCGGTGAGGGCGCCGTCGCCCACCACCGCGACGACGTGCCGGTCGCCCTCCCCGGTCAACTGCCGGGCGCGGGAGATCCCATCGGCCCAGGACAGCGAGGAGGACGCGTGGGAGCTTTCGACGATGTCATGCTCCGACTCTGCCCTGGAGGGGTAGCCGGAGAGGCCGCCTTCCTGGCGGAGGGTGCTGAAATCCTGGCGTCCGGTGAGCAGTTTGTGGACGTAGGACTGGTGTCCCGTATCGAAGACGATGCTGTCACGGGGAGATTCGAAGATGCGGTGCACGGCCAGCGTCAGTTCCACGACGCCGAGGTTGGGTCCGAGGTGGCCGCCCGTCTGCGAGACGTTCGTGATCAGGAATTCCCTGATCTCCGAGGCCAGCTGTTCCAGCTGTTCCTCGGTCAACTCGTTCAGGTCCTGCGGATTCCGGATGGTGTCCAAGATTCCCAATGACCCCTCCTTTGGGTGGTAGACGTGCCGTTTAACTCTAACGCCTCGGTTCGCAGGGCCGGACGTCGCCGAAAAGCCGAAGCCCCGGCTGGTCCGTGACCGGCCGGGGCTTCGGGGTGGCTGCTGCCTGCTGGCAGATCCCGCTAGTTGACGGAGATCTGGCGCAGCACGTACTGCAAGGTGCTTCACGAACTACTAGATATACTTAGTACATGATCAGCAGCCCCGCTCCCCGCGCCCCGCAGGCGCTCCTGTGATGATTTCGAAAAGGCCGCTCCATGTCGGTATCTACTGTCGCATCTCGCTGGATAAGAAAGGTGACGAACTCGGCGTCCAGCGGCAGCTTGACGAGGCACGGGGCATCGCGAGATCGCGAGGGTGGACGGTCGTCGCCGAGTACATCGACAACTCGAAGAGCGCGTTCGCAAAGAACGTCAGGCGGCCGAAGTACGAGGAGATGGTCTCGGCTGCCAAGAACGGCCAGATCGATGGGGTCATCGTGTGGGACCTCGATCGCCTCACTCGTCAACCTCGTCAGCTTGAGGACTGGTGCGACATGGGCGAGGTCCGTGGGTTCACTCTCGTGACGGTCGATGGTTCCCACGACTTGTCCACGGAGAACGGCAGGATGTTTGCCAGGATCAAGGCCTCGGTGGCGCGCCAGGAGTCAGAGCACAAGGCAAAGCGCCAGAAGTTCTCCAACGACCAGCGGGCCCAGATGGGACGTCCGCCGCACACCGGTCGGGCCTTTGGGTACAACATCGACGGCACAGTCCGAGAGGACGAGGCCGAGATTGTCCGCGAGATGTTCTCGCGTTTCGCGGCTGGGTCGGGTCTCCACACCATCGCGCGGTGGCTCGGCGAGCAGGGCATCCTCAACACCCGCGGCAAGGCGTGGGGTCGGGTCGGGGTGCGGGATCTTCTGAGGAACCCGAGGTACATCGCGCAGAGATGGGTCCTCCGAACTCAGCCGGACGGAAAACGCCGTCGCGAGTACGTCGGTCCAGGTGACTGGACACCTTTGGTGTCCGAAGACGTTTTTCGAGCGGTCGGTGACGTGCTCTCGGACCCTGGACGACGAACCAAGTACGCGCAAAAGGGCAATGCACGTCTCTACATCGGGGCAGGCACCTTCTTATGCGGCGTGTGTCGAGAGCCGATGCGCACTTCGTACAGTGGGGTGAAAAACGGTGGAGAGCCGTATCGCACATACATGTGTCCGAAGTGGCATGTCTCGCGGAAGGCGGAATACGTCGAGGCTGTTGTTGAAGGTGCCATTTGCCGGCGCTTGCGCGATCCGAAGGTTGTCGCAGCGATGGCCTCGGAGAAGAGCCCCTCAGGGGACGTGCGACGCCTGAGGGACGAGGCAAACGGACTGCGGGCCCGGCTTGACCAGATTACGGAGGACTACGCTGCGGGAGAGCTGACTGCGCGGCAGCTGAAGGTGGCCACGGAGGTAACCGAGAGCAAGATCGCGGACGTGGAGTCCCGTTTGGCTCGCATCGGATCGTCCAACGCACTCATGGGATTGATGAAAGCACCTGATCCAGCCGCAGCGTGGATGGCGCTTGAGGATGTAAATGCGCAGGCCACGGTCGTGAAGGCTCTGGGCGAAGTCCTCGTGCACGGCCAGCCTGTCGGTCGTCGCCGCCCTTCTGAGGCGAATCGGGAGAAGTATCGCGAATGGCTGGAAGGCGTTATTTCCTCGATCGAGATCCGCTGGCATGAGGAGCCGCAGTTGTCGCTGGCCTGAGGCCGCGCGCCGGGGTCTAGTCGAACGGGTTTCGAGAACCGGCGTGGAGACGGGTTCTGGCCCGTCGAGCAGCAAACCAATAGCGCTGACGTATGAGCCGATCCCGCCCTACGGGCATTCGGACTGGGGTACCCAATACATCTCTGAGGAGTTCCAAAAGGTGTGGTGAGAACTCAGTCGCGGCCCCAACGATTTCGGTTCAGCGCCGGAGTCGGGGTGACATTCGGTGCCAGTATGCCGCTTCTGCATTCGTCAGCATCTCGTAGATTCGGAAGGGCCGCCACACCTCAGCTCAGCGTCACGAGGTTTCACCGGCTGCTAGCCGGCGAGCTTTATCGTTCCGGTGCAGGTCGGGTACCCGGCGCAGCCGAAGAACCGGCCGTAGCGCCCTTTGCGTTCCCTCATCGTGTGTTTCTTGCATTTCGGGCAGACCACTGGGGTGATGTCGTCGCCTGTCGCGGATCGGATCTTGACGACACGATCTCCGACCAGCTCGAGGAGGAACGCTGATTCCCTACCGGCGCGCGTGACCAGGAGCGCTGAGCGCTTGGCACGGGTCAGTGCGACATAGAACAGGCGTCGTTCTTCTGCGTGTGGGTAGGAGTCGGGGGCGGCCATGGCCAGTTGCAGGAGAGCATCATCCTCGACAATGCTGGGGAATCCGTTCCTCTCGAGGCCGAGCACAACGACGTAGTCTGCCTCCTTTCCTTTCGAGGCGTGCACGGTGTTGAACTCAATGGTCAGGTTGGCGTATCTGGCTTCCAGCGCCGAGGTGACATCGTCCTTGGACCGGGAGTACCGGCCGAGCAGCAGCACACTGGCTGGCTCAGTGAGCTCTGAGTCAAGGGTTGTCAGGTGCTGCCGGACGGCCGATCCGTAGTGGCTGCGCTCCCGTACACTGACGGCGCATACGGTCTCGACAGCCTCCGGCGCTGAAGATCGGACGTTCTTGGAGATTTGATTGGGGTTTTTCATCACGAACCCACCGGCGACATCGCACAGGGACTGCGGGGACCGGAAGGTGCGGTCCAGCCAGATGGTGGACGCTGTCCCGAACCAATTATCGAAGCGGGTCATCACACTGAGGTCTGAGCCCGCGAACCTGTTGATGGACTGCCAGTCGTCGCCGACCGCGTACAGGTAGTTTCCAGGAGTCTTCATCAGCGCCCGAACCAACACCGCGCGTGCGGCGCTGGTGTCCTGCATCTCGTCGACCATGACGAGCCGGTATGGACTCAGCCACCGGCCCGACTCGACGTGATCGGTGGCGAGATTCAGCATGTCGTCGAAATCGATCTGGCCCGCGGCTCGGAGCTGACGGTCCCATTCGGCGAGGATGACGCCGTACAGGCGTGTGAAGAGCCTGGCCCGCAAGGTTCGGCCAGCCCGCTGCGTCAGCACGTCGGGCGTGAGGCGGTTGCCCTTCGCCGTGGGCCATGGCCGTCATGGAGGCCAGGATCGGGAGGGTTTCGGCCCCCGTGGCGCTCACTGAAACAAGTGACTGGTCAATTTTGAGGATGTCCACCGGCAGGTCCTGGAGGCGCCCGAGGGGGAGTATCCGGTATCGAAGTCATCGATGGCGACCCGGATGGCCTCATCACGGAGCGCACACCGCTCGATAAAGGAGTTGTTGTTGACCGGATCACCGGGAAATAAAACCCCCGTTTGTTGTGTGTTTAGGCTGCGGTGACGCTTTCGTTCTTTGCGCGTCGGCGGACCACCACGACGGACGCGGTGCCGGCTGCGAGTGCGCCGGCGCCCACCAGGACCCACAGGACCAGGCTGGAATCCACTCCCGTGCCGGCCAAGCCGGCGCCGGTATCAGCCAATGGTGCCCCGCCGGTGTTGGCCAAGGCCGCGGGTGCGGTGACAACCACTGTCGCGGAGACGGTGTGGCCGGAGGTTGCGCCCACGGCGGTCAGCACGTACGTCCCGGGCGTGTTCAACGTGATGGTGACCGAGAACGCACCGGAGGCATCTGCCACGGTCGACAGAGTCAGCGGCGCCAGCGGAAGCACCCCGGGAACAGCCATGGTCACTGCCCCGCCCCTGCCGGGAGCCGCGGCGCCCTGCGCTGTAGCGGTCTGGGTGACGGTGATATTAATCGTTTCCCCGGGCAGGAACCCGGTTCCGGAGAATACGACGGAGCCGCCCGCGGAAATGGTGCCACTGGAAACAGATCCCTGCGGGGGCGGGGCAGGATAGGTGGTGGCCAACGCCGGCGCGGAAGCCCCCAACACGATACTGCCAACGAACGCGAGCACGACAAGTAGTTTCTTCAATTTTTTCCCCTGAGACCTTGGTGCCTGGTTGAGACCTGATAGACACAATTCATGGGCGAGGAGACCCCGCCCCCACCCGTGACCGAGATCTGACACCCCTGGACTCAAAAAGTCTTACATCGTAAGTATGCTTATTTCAAGATAAATCCAAAATCTTTAACAACTACTGTTGCACTATCCTGCCGATAACTGCCTATTATCTCAGCCGCGACAAACGAGGCCCGATCGGTGACTGCCGCCGTATCGAAACGCGAGGCATAATCGATCAGTTTCGGCACGGGTGGGACTGCTGAAGGTTTGATTGACACTTTGCCTGTGAGGATTTGATCCTTGCCGGTGGAAGGATGTTCATCATGCCCAAAGCCTTTCCCGAAGAGTTCCGCCGCGATGTCGTCGCGGTTGCCCGCAAGGGCGAAGCGCCCATCGTCCAGATCGCCAAGGACTTCGGGGTCTCACCGGCTGCTCTGCACCGCTGGATGAAGATCGCCGACAAGGAAGACGGCGTAGCGTCCGGGGCGGTGTCCGATGACGCCGCGAAGTTGCGGGAAGCCAACAAACGCATCCGGCTCCTGGAACAGGAAGCCGAAGTCATGCGCCGTGCCGTGGCCTACCTGTCTCGGGACATCAATCCAAAAAAATGATGTACCCGCTGGTCCGCGAGCTGGCTGCCAGGGATGCCCCGATCCGGGTTCCCGTGGCAGTGTCCTGCCGGGTACTGAATTTTTCCAGACAGGCCTACTACCAGTGGGCCGCCAGTCCCGTCCCCGCCCGGGACTGGGAAGAAGCCCACCTGATCAACTCGGCCATCGACCACCACCGCGACGATCCTGCCTTCGGATACCGGTTCATCGCCGATGAGATCAACGCCGGTCCCGGCACTGGGGCCAGTGAACGCCGGATCTGGCGGCTGTGCTCCGAGAACGGGATCCTCTCGGTGATCCACCGGCGGCGCCGGTCAGGGCTCAAGGCCGGCCCTCCGGTCCACGATGACCTCATCGAACGGGACTTCAGCGCCACGGCACCGAACCGCAAATGGCTCACGGACATCACCGAGCACCACACCGGGGAGGGCAAGCTGTACCTGTGCGCGATTAAGGACCTGCATTCGAACCGGATCGTCGGCTACTCGATGGACGGTCGGATGAAAGCGTCCCTCGCCGTTGCCGCACTGGACCATGCCGTGGCCCTGAGGAAACCGGCCGGCACGGTGGTCCACTCGGACAGAGGATCCCAATTCAGGTCCAGAAAGTTCGTCCTGGCACTGAACACCTACGGTTTGCACGGATCGATGGGTCGGGTAGGGGCCTGCGGTGACAACGCCGCGATGGAATCGTTCTTCTCCCTGCTGCAAAAGAACGTCCTGAACCGGAAACGGTGGGAGACCCGCGCGGAGCTCCGGCTGGCTATCACGACCTGGATCGAACGCAGCTACCACCGCAAACGCCGCCAGCGCGCCCTCGGACGGCTGACACCCATCGAGTTTGAGACAATAAAAAACGCGGCCTGAGCCGCGCAACAATTTATCAACCCCAGCTGTCAACTAAACCTTCAGCAGTCCCGGTTCCTCCGATATGTCGCATACCCAAGGATGAATACATAGGGGTTCAACCAGAAGGTTAAAAGCGACATATGACGAGAATCACCGGCTGGTATTCAGCTTGCGCTGTTTGTGCAGTTTCAGAAATGGGTTGCTGTCAGACGTCGTCTGCACGCGGCTACGGCGGGACCAGGGTTCGCCAAGGTGGCTCGCCCGAGCCGCTGCCAGTAACTCTTGCCTTGGCGTCGCTTCGGGGCGGCGGGTCAGGGCGCCGAGGTGGCGAGGACCAGCAACTTCCGCCCCCGCGGCCGCCACAACGACCGACAGCGCGGGGTGGCCAAATCAGTGCGCTGAGCAATTTTCTCGTGTGCCGACACCAGCAGCAGCGACAGTGTTCATTAGGGACCGTCGGATCTTGCGGGGCTGCGACATGGCCAAGGCACTGGCTAAGGCCAACGCGACGACGGCATGCTCGCCGAAGGCAGCTACCGCCGCGTCGGCAGCTGAGGCGGGAGATAGTCCTCTGGTGTGGCTTGGCGGAATCCAGTATCTCTTCAGGAACTTCTTCGACAGTACTTGCCTTGGCGTATGGGGCCCTGCAGTAGTTTGGGGAGTTCGGACAAGTACGCAATGTACGATTTGTCGTCCCCGGGTGACTTCAGTCCTTTCTCTCGAGCAGGGTGCTTAACGTGTCGGAGAACTTGGACCAGGCGACCCGCTCGGTTATGAGGCTTTGGCGTCCTGCGGTCGTCAGTTCGTAGACGCGGCGGCGGCGTCCCCCGACGTCCTGCCACTCGCTACGGATGAACCCGGCCCGCTCGAGTCTGTGCAGTGCAGGGTACATGGTGCCGGTAGGCAGGTCGAAGGTCCCTTCGCTGCCATCACGTACGCTTTCGATGATGGCGTAACCGTGCCGCGGCCCCTGCTCGAGGACCGATAGGAGGAGCGCGTCCACGTGCCCCCTGAGTGTCTCTGGCCTGATCGGGAGCATTCGGGTCCTCTCCTGAAAGAAATCCGGCCGCTGAAGGGCTGCAGGTAGCCCTAAAATAGCACCGCTACAGATAGGCCGCTACGCAGTGAAGGTTCACGGGAGTATGGAAAAGGTGAGGAAAACCACCCACCCACCGATTCCGCACGAGGACAAAGAATCACCGTAGACGGCGGTGTCGGGACAGTCATGCCGGCCCAGACTGATAACTGATTTTCACCGGCGACCCCTGGGGCCAGCACAGTCAGCGGAACCGGAATCTCGGTAGGGTTCTCGATAAAGTGGTTTCCGGGAGAGGACGTCGATTCGATAATCCCCCAGGTCGATCGCGCATCGAAGACATCGCCCCTTCCTGCCGCGGAAATCGGCTCGATGATGCAGGGGCGGCAGACCGCGCCTGTCATTTTCCCACATCCTGCACTGGATCTCAGGGGTGTCTGGATTACGGACGTGGGTTTCATTGGGCCGTTCAACGCTGAGCGTCTCCGGTGTTGCCCGCAATGGACGGGTCAGGGTTCGGTGAGCCACGTTATGGCTGCCTGCTCGGAGGTGAAGTATTGGGTGGGGCGCTGGGGGCGGTGTACGCCGATGAAGAAGTTGGCGATGATTCGGTCCACCGGGGATTCGCCGAGCAGGGCGATCTTTGATGCCGCGTGCGGGACCCCGAAGACGTCCCTGGCGGCAGCGGAGGTATTGGAGGCGGCTTTCATATCGACGAGCAGTGGCCTGTCCCGGTCCGGGCTGATCCGGTTGATCGCTGTGACCGCGGAGATCGCATCCTCTTTCTGAATGTCGGCGCCGGCCGTCCAGATGAGGTGAAGCAATCCGTCCGGGCGGAGAGCGAGGACGCCTTTTCCTCCGGCCACTGTCAGTTCCTCGGTCAATTGCCGGATCCCCCTATCCGTCGTGGTGGCAGTTGTACCTGAACCACCGCAGGACACGGTCAGGGCGTATCAGTGCCCGCGGTTGTTAGCGTAGCGGTTCGGACGCATCCCGGTCCTTGAGGCTGGCGGCGAGTCCGGTGAGTTCGGGGATGGTGGCTGGTGGGGAGTAGAGGTATCCCTGGGCGTGGGTGCAGCCGAGCCGGTGCAGGTGATCGCGTTGGGCGGTGTTTTCGACGCCTTCGGCGGTGGTGGCCAGTCCGAGCGCGTGGGCGAGCCCGACGACGGCGGTGATGATGGCGGTGTCTTCTGTGTCGGTACCGAGGCCGGCGACGAAGGATTTGTCGATTTTGACGACGTCCACGGGGAACCGTTTGAGATTCGTGAGCGAGGAGTAGCCGGTGCCGAAGTCATCCAGGGCGATTCGGATGCCCATCGCCCGCAGTTGCCGGACGGTGCTGATGTTGGCGCTGTTGGCGTCCAAGAGAGAGGACTCGGTGAGCTCCACCCATAGGGCCTGGGCCCGGAGCCCGGCGTCGTGGAGGGCCTGGGCAATGACATCCACTGTGCCGGGGGCGGCCAGTTCCACAGCGCTGAGATTGACAGAGACGTGGGCAGGAGCCGTGTCGGGGTCGTTGCGTTGCCATGCCGCGATCTCGCGGCAGGCTTCCGCGATCATCCAGCGGCCCAGGGGGATGATCAGCCCGGTTGTTTCGGCGACATCCAGGAACTCGGCAGGGGTGAGCAGGCCGCGGTCGGGGTGGGCCCAGCGCACGAGCGCTTCGACGCAGGCCATGGTCCCGGAGGCAAGGTTGATGACGGGCTGGCAAAGGATGCGCAGCTGGCCGTTGTCAATGCCGTGCCGCAGTTCCTTTTCGGTGCGGAGTCGGTGGTCCCGGCTGGCGCGCAGGTTCTTATCGTAGACCCTGTACTGGCCCCGGCCTGCTTCCTTGGCCCTGTACATGGCGAGGTCAGCGTTTTCGAGCAGCCCGGCCGCGGTGCTGCCGGCACCGGATAAGGCGATACCGAGACTGGCACTGGTGCGGTAGACCTCCCGGCCGATCTGGTAGGGCCTCTCAAGCCCGGTGAGCAGGCGGCGGGCGATGTCTTCGGCTGCGGCCCGGTGCGGGACGTCTTCGCAGAGGACCACGAATTCGTCCCCTGCCAGGCGGGCGACGGTGTCGTCGTCGCGCCCGATGGCGGTGAGCCGGTGGCCGACTTCGATCAGGAGCAGGTCTCCTGCGGCGTGGCCGAGGGTGTCGTTGACGGTTTTGAAGCTGTCCACGTCCACGAAAAGCACGGCCACGCCGGTGCTGCGCCGGTGGGCCCGGGACAGTGCGTGGCTGATGCGGTCCATCAGCAGCACCCGGTTGGGCAGACCGGTCAGCCCGTCGTGCATCGCCTGCCGGGTCAGGAGCTGTTCAGCCTCGCGGCGGGCGGTGATGTCTTCGAACTGGGCGACCAGATACAAGGGTGACCCGTGGTCATCGGCAACCACGGCACTGGTCATCGATGTCCACACGACCTGCCCGTCGGCATGCAGGAACCGCCGGGAATCGGCATACGCGGTGACTTCCCCGGCGAGCATCTGGCGCAGACGGCGCCGGGCCGCGGGCAGGTCTTCGGGCACCGTAAAATCCAGGATGTTGCATGCCGCCAGCTCAGTGGGAGGCCGTCCCAGCAGGGTGTAGAACGCGGAATTGGCCCGCAGAACCCTCCCCGGGCTCTTCTGGTTCAGGCTGATCAGCGCGATCCCGATCGGGGCGTGTTCGAAGGCCAGCCGGAAGCGTTTCTCGCTCCGGGCAAGCTCCACCGCCGCCTGCCGGCGCACATCACTCAGCTTCGCCGCGGCCTCGAACTTGGCCAGGCGCTGCCGCTCGAGCAAGTCCTCGAACATGACCGGGCCGGCCACCATCGACGCGTACTCCCGTCGCAGCGTCCAGTAATACACCCCGATGCCCGCCGTCAGCACATCCCACACCACGTCATGCCAGGAAAATTCCTCCCTGGCCGCGAAACCCTCGGCCGCATCCACCCCCACCAGGGGCAGCAGCGGATGAACCGCGTGCAAGCCGTGCCCGACCGCGCAGCTAAAGAAAATCGCCGCCGTCGCCGTCCCCAACCGGTTCCGCCGCACCTGCCCGGACCGGGCCAACGGCACAAGAATCGCCGCCGAGATGGCAAAATACGCTGCCGCGACCACCGCGTTAGCCGCCGATACCAGCCACCACCACTCCAAACACGTCTCCTTTGCCACCCTCGACGAAACCCGGACCGTGCACGTTCAACCGATCACCTGATACGGCCTGCCGGGCCGCTCCCCCAACCATATCCAGCGCCCGGACCCTCGAGGGGGGGCAACCCGCGGGACAAGTTGTTCGGCCGCGGCCGGGAAGGGGGTGTAACTTTTGGGGTTCCGTGACGATTACATCGCCAAGGGGGTTGGTTCCCTGCACCGGCTGCACGGTGCTCATTTTCTTGGCCTTGGAGGATTTCATGTCATTCTTTACCGCGCTGGTCTCCAGCAAAATCGCCGCCGGCGCACTGGCCGCCGGAACCCTCGCCGTCGGGGGAACCGCTGCCGCCGCATACACGGGAACCCTGCCCGCGCCCCTGCAGGAAAACGCCCACACCCTGATTGGCGCCCCCGCGCCGGCCGCGTCCACCGCCCTGGCCACCCAGGCAACCACCACGACCACCACCGCCGAAACAACGGCTTCGGCGACGGCGGACGCGACCGAGACCGCGACAGCGTCCGAGACCCCGTCAGCGACCCCAACGGCAGTGGACGCCACAGGGCCGGCAGCTTACGGGCTTTGCCAGGCCTTCACGAACGGCGGACTGGACACCTCATCGATTGCTTACAAGTCCCTGACCGTGGCCGCTTCCGGCGCATCGAACATCGCCACGTACTGCGCCGCCGTGGCGTCCCCGGGAGAGTCCGCGAGCAACATTCCGGCCGAAACCGGCGCGGACGCGGCCATCGCCCACATCCCCGCGCAGGCCGTGGCCCCGGCAGCACCGCAATTGCCGGCGCAGGCTGTGGCCCCGGCCGCCCCGGAACTGCCGACCCAGGCTGTGGTCCCTGCCGCGCCGCAGCAGGCAGCCACCGGCACCGCGCACCAGCCCTCCACGGCCGGCCGGCCATAGGAAGCTGACAGCCGGTGCTTCTGGTCCGGGACGGGCATGGGGGGTCCCGGACCAGCAAGCAGGTAAAACGCGGGCAAGGGAACGGCTGGTCCGGGCCGTCCTGCATGGTCGGATAGGGTGACTGCCTGGGGGTGATTCGTGAAGACGTCGGTGACAGAGCAGGCGGGTGTGGCACGAACAGACCCGGATGCTGTGTTTGTTGATGCCTACCGGCAGTACTCGCCCGGGGTTTGCGGCTATCTGCGTTCCCGCGGGGTCGAGGATCCCGAGGCCGTGACTCAGGACGTGTTCCTCGCCCTCTACCCGCGCCTCGGGGAACTGCGGGGCGGACCGGCCGGGCTCAGGACGCTGATCTTCAGCATTGCCCACGCCCGGGCGGTGGATTCCCACCGCCGCCGGTCCCGGACACCGGTCTCCATTGAATATGACCCCGCCAGGGATTCCCGGCTCACGGACTCGGCTGAAGACCAGGCGATCGAGGCGATGGCCCTGGGGCACGCGCTGCTGGACAGCCTGCCCGTGGATTACCGGGAAGTCCTCGCCCTGCGGATCATCGCCGAACTGTCCCTGGAGTCCACCGCCAGAATCATGAATAAAACACCCGGGGCCATCAAGCAACTCCAGCGCCGCGCGCTGGCCCGCCTCAAGGAAACCGAGCAGGAAAGAAAGGCCAGGGCAGATCGTGAGTACCAATGATTTCCGCAGCGCCGAGGACCTGCACGACCAGCGCGTCATCGAGGACCTGCTGCGCGAAACCGGGATGGACCACTCGGGCGACGCCGGAGAGCTGACACCGGCCCTGATGCACGTCCGCAGCATCACCCACGGACCGCAACCAACACCATGTGGTGAACTCGCGGCCCTGCTCGCACGCCTGAACACCGAACCAAGCCCGGGCGCGGGAACGGGCACCATCGCCAGTCTCGAGGACCGCCGCCGGACACGACACACCCGCATGGTCATCGCCGCGACCGCGCTCTCCCTGGTCCTGGGAGCCGGCGCCGCCGCCGCTGCCGTGAACCAGGACATCCGCGACGCCGTCCAGAAGACCGTCACCACCGTCGTCACTACCCTCACCGCAGGACTGCACGACCGGTCCCCGGACACGCCGGAACCTCCCTCCACACCGGTGCCCGCAGCCTCGCCGGCGCAGCCGGAGACCCCAAGTTCTTCCGCATCAGGCGAACCCGCAACGCCCAGCATCCCCGCTGCCCCGGCATCTGCCGCGATTCGCCCGGACCCCGGTGCCCCAGTCACCGGCCATCCGGCACCGGTGCCGGCCGAGCCGACCGTCGGCGCCCCTCCCGTTCCGGGACCGTACTCTTCGGTGGCACCTGTGGCACCACCGGAGAGTACGCCGCAAACCTTGCCGGCCACGGGAAGTCATACCACCCAGCACCCGGGCCGGCCGTAGCCACCCTGGCCTGAACCGTGCATGCACCCCCTCATCGGCAACTGCCCTTGAAGGAGTGATGCCGGATGCAATGGCGCAGCGAGTCCGCTTAGCCGTTCCACCCGATCCTGTCAGGGAGTTTCGATGTTCTTGCTCTTAAGTGTCCTGGTCATCGTCGCAGCAATGGCCCATCTGGGGGCCGTCGCGGCCCTGGCATTCCCCGCCGGCAGTGGAGGGCCGGCCGGCCCGGCCATCACAGTCCTGGCTGGCGCAACCGCCGGAACGGCCCTGGCAGGAGCTCTCCTCGCCCCCGGCCTGCTCCCAGGTGCCTGGGCTGCGGCGGCGGCGGTGACGGTCCTGTGCGCGGCCTACTCCCGGGTCCAGCGCAACCTCACCGTCCCCGGGGCCCTGGTGTGGTCCACCTGGTGTTCCCTGACCGCCGTCAGCGCGGCCTGGGCGCTGTTCTTTTTGTTGGGTCTGCAGGTCAGTGCGCTGACGGGGTGGCTGGTATGGGTGAGCGCGGTCCTGGCAGCGGTGACCTCGCCAAGCTCCATCATTCAGGCCAGGGAAGGCTGGGAGGCCCTATTCCGCCGCTCCTGGCTCCGGCCCCGGCTCGCGCTGCAGGACCTGCCCGTGGCGTACCCGCGGGTGTCGATCCATGTTCCTACCCACGCCGAACCTCCTGCGATGGTTATTTCCACCCTCGATGCGCTGGCCGCACTGGACTACCCGGATTTCGAGGTGCTTGTCATCGATAACAACACCGCCGACCCCGCGCTCTGGAAACCCCTCCGCCAGCATTGCCTCAGGCTCGGGCCCCGGTTCCGCTTCCTGCACGTCGAGGGAATCTCCGGCGCGAAAGCCGGTGCGCTGAACTGGGCCGCCCCCTACACGGACCCGGCCGCGGAACTGATCGGGGTGGTCGACGCGGACTACCACGTCAGCCCGGACTGGCTGACGAAAACCGTCGGGCACTTCGCTGAAGCCCGCGTCGGGTTCGTCCAGGCACCCCACGCCTACCGGGACCACGAAGCCAGCCGGTTCCGCCGCTGGGCCAACTGGGAATACACCGTGTTTTTCACCACCGGGATGGTGGCCCTGAACGAGCACAACGCGGGTCTGACCGTGGGCACCATGTCCCTGATCAGACGCGAAGCCCTGGAGGAGGCCGGCGGGTGGGCGCAGTGGTGCCTGACCGAAGACAGCGAACTGGCCATCCGGATCCACGCCCTCGGCTACGACGGTATCTACCTGCGCGAGCCCCTCGGATGGGGACTGATCCCGGAAACCTTCGCCGCGTACCGGAAACAACGGTTCCGCTGGACCTACGGACCCGTCCAGGAAATGCGCAGACACTGGAAACTGTTCCTCCCGGCTGCCCTGGGCGGGGAACGCACGGCATTGACATGGCGGCAACGGATCCACCACGGAAACCACGGACTGGACGTGGCCTGCATCGGATTGCGCGCCCTCACCCTTCCCCTGGGCGCGCTGACCGCACTGTCCATGGCCATCCAGCACGAGAACGTTCCGATGCCCTTCGCCCTGTACCTCGGATCCACGGCGGTCCTGATCAGCAGCACCGTCCTGCGCGTACTGATCTACACCCGCCCGGTCGGCGCGACCCTCACCCAGGCCCTCGGCGGCACCCTGGCCTTCGCCGCCCTGAACCACATCATCACCCTGGCAAGCCTCAAAGCCCTCTTCGGCCGCCCCGCCACCTGGGAACGGACCAACAAATTCCCCGCCACACGCCGGCATCTGGGCGCACTGCACGACACCGGTACCGAAAGCCTCATCGCCACGACAGGACTGGCCATCTCCGCCTCACTGATACTCCTTGGGCCCGGCGGCCTCATCACCATGTTCGCCCTCGCACTCGGCGCCCAATCCCTGCTCTACCTGGCCAGCCCCGCACTCGCCCTCATCGCCGACCACGAACTCACCCACACCCAACACCGCGAGAGCCGGAACCCGCTCCCCGCAGCGGCCCCGTAAGCAGACAACAAAAAACCTGCACAGCGCCGTACACAATGCTCCCGGCGTGGCCCACCAGCTCGACACCCGCTCCGTGATCGCCGCCCACGCCACCCTGAATGATATGGGTCAAATAAAGCGGGTCTTTGGCCCCTTATAAGAAACCTTTCGACACTGGCATGCTTTCGTCCATGCCGTTCTTCCTCGAATACGCAACCGACGAGGGCGCCGGCCGTTTCGTGGTTGAAGCCGTGGATTTCAGTGACGCACTGGTTAAAAGCAAGGCCTCTGTACGAGGTTTGGGTTGCATCAATGCGGCCCTGCGACTTACCCCGGACCCGAATCCCGCCTTCGGCGAAGGTTCAATCCTCGCCCTATATAGGCGCGGCCAAGGCTGGAAGATCCAGGGAGCGCGGCAGGCGTAGTCTCCGCAGCGCTGTCCACGGGGCCAGGGCCGCCGTGGCCGGGCCAGGCAAGAGTAACCCGGCCCTGCCAGTCAGACGATTTTCGGTGCGCTGGCAACGATGTAACCGGTCGCCGCCGGTCCTTTCATGTCGAGATGAGCCATGCTGCCGAAAATATCTCAGGCAGACACCAAGGGGCAGGAGCGCCCGGTCCCTTGGCTCCCGGTCAGAATGCCTCCGCCACCCACGGCCGGACAATTCCCTGGAGCTCCCCTGCCGTATCACCCGCTACCGATGCACTGTCCACATTGCTCAGGCGAGTGCACAATGTTCCCGGGAGCGCCTTTCCACTCGGGAGCCCTGCTAACTATGGAAGATATGAGGGTTGGCCACCCATGCCGCGTTTAGGAACAGCAGGCGCCAGCGCTCCGTGGCGCAGCTCCGCCGCGCCCTGTCAGGCCCGGCACCGGTCATGGTGCCGGGCGCACGACGATGGCGGAGCCGCACTGGTTGATGGTCGTTCCCGAGCTTGAGGCTGCGGTGGCGGTCTTCGTGCCGGTGGCGGTCGTATCGGTCAGCGGCAGGGAGTTGACTTCGATGGCCGCGTTCGACTTGGACGCGATGTTCGACGTTGCGTCGGCCAGCTCAGTTGTCCCTGACGGTGGCGTGAACGTTGTGGTTGCGGAGTTGGTGCCGTTCCTCACCCCGTGGGCTGACAGCAACAACGCACCTGGTGTTACGGGTGTGATGGACGGGGCCCGGACATCCGGATAGGCCACCCCGGAGTTGGTGTCGGTGGTCGGCGTGACGTCCAGCGGTGTCGTCCGGCTGGCGCCCTGCACAGCGACGGTCGACCAGGCATACCGGGCTGCGGGTTCCGGTACACTCGGGGCCGTGTCGCCGGACTGCATCACCCGATACCACACTGCCTGGTGTGCCGAGGTGGATCCGGCGCTGGTGAAGTCAGCTATCGCCCGTGTCCAGCCCGGAGGAGCGGTCGTGTTGGCCGACCCGGAGACGGTCACCTGAGAGAACAGGAACACAGTATCACCGGGCGGCCGGGCGGCGGTGTACGAACCCGTGGCCGTCAGTTCGCCGGATCCGGTCGCCGACGACCGGACCGAGACCCCTGTGGCCGTCGCCGTCGCCGTGGCTGTGGCCGTCGGCATAGCTGTTGCGGTCGAGGTAGCGGTTGCTGTCGGTGTCGGGCTTGGCGAAGGTGCCCAGGCGTACCGCGAAGTCACGCGTGGGACCTTCGTATGGCGGCACCGGCCCTGACCTGCCGAGTCTATGCAGGCCTTTCAGGGTTGGCGGGCTTGCCTTCGCAGGAGGATCTGCAAGCCGCGATGCGCTCACGGTCTTAGCTGGCCGCGGCGGCTGGAACACCGGCTCGCAACGCATCCCGTTGCCGGGGTCACCAGAGGCCGTCGTCACGGTTCATCCCCTGGTTTCCGCCTTAGGCCGCCGTGCCGGATTCGACCGGCAGGCCGCCGAGGCGCCATTCCAGCATTCCTTCATTGAGCCGGGCGGCCTTGCGGCCGGCGGCGTGCAACAGGTCCACGGCCTCGTAGGCCAGGACGCAGTAGGCGCCGCGGCAGTAGGCCACGATCTCGCGGTCCCCGGGCAGCTCGGAGAGCCTGTCGCGGAGTTGTTCGAGCGGGATGGACAGGGCCCCGGGAATGTGCGCGGCCTCGTACTCCTCGCCGGGACGGACATCGAGCACCGTCACCGTGCCGGCGCCGGCACGGGCCAGGAGGTCCTCGCGGGTGACTTCCTCGTCCCCGGCGCGGGCGCCCTCCAGCCCCAGGTACGCGACACGCTTCGGTTCGACGCCGGCCACGTGTTCCTGCGCCACCGAGCGGAGCAGGCTGTAGAGCCGCAGGACGTCCGGCCCCGCAAGGTCGTAGTGGATCCTCGTGCCCTCGCGCCGCGCGCTGACGAGGCCGGCCTGCCGGAGGGTCTGCAGGTGCGCCGAGACCGTACTCAATCCCAGTCCGGCAGCGGATGCGAGGGATTCCACGCTCCGCTCGCCCTGGCTGAGCAGGTCCAGCAGCTCCAGCCGCTTACCGTTGGCCAGGGCCTTGCCGACCTGGGCGAACTCCTCGAAGAGTTCCGATTTCCTGGCCTTGTCTCCCACTTGCTCCTCCAAAGATCCGTGTAATACTGATTTGAATACTATTCCATGGATGTTTGGAATACCAAGGATCTGTGCCGGGTGTTTCCCGGCATGGGAAGGAAGGGAAGTCATGGGCTCCTTGAATCTGATCCCCGTTGTGGACGAGGGTCTGGGCAACTCGACGTACCTGCTGGACCTCGGGGACGGCCGCGCCCTCGTGATGGACCCGGAACGGGACCTGCGGCAGGTACGCGCCGAGGCCTCCCGGCGGGAGCTCGCGATCGCCTACGCCGTGGAAACCCACCTGCACGCAGACTTCATCTCCGGTGTCGCCGAACTCGCCGAGATCGAGGGCGCCACCGTACTGGCTCCCGAGGTCGGGGCCCGGGGTTTCGCCCACACCGGGCTCACGGACGGGCAAAGCGTTGAACTGGGCCGGTTCACCCTGGAAGCCCTGCACACCCCCGGGCACTCCCCCGAGCACCTGTCCTACCTGCTGCGGGAGGGCGGCGATCTGGCCGGGATCTTCACCGGCGGCTCCCTGATGGTCGGCACCGCCGGACGGACCGACCTGGTCAGCCCGGAGATGACCGTGCCGCTGGCCCGGGCACAGTACCGGTCCCTGCAGCGGCTGATGGAATTCCCCGACGCCACCCCGGTGTGGCCCACCCACGGCGCCGGGTCCTTCTGCTCCGCCGGCGGCAGCGGTGAACGGGTCACCACCATCGGCGCCGAACGGGCCACCAACCCGCTGCTGCAGCTCGACGGTGAGGAGGCCTTCGTCGAAGCACTCCTGGGCACCGTGGGGACCTTCCCCGACTATTTCCTCCGCCTGGGCGAGATCAATAAGCGCGGCCCGGCTGTGCTGCCCGGCGAGCCCCGGCTGACCCCGCTGTCCGCGGTGTCCGTCGAAGCACTCCTCACCGACGGGGCGCAGGTGATCGATACCCGCCAGGCGGCCGACTTCGCGGCCGGGCACGTCCCGGGCTCGATCTCGATCCCGTTCCGTCCGGTCTTCGCGACCTGGCTCGGCTGGCTGGCCACCCCGGAAGCCCCGGTGGTCATCGTCCGCGGCCCGGATCAGGATCCCGTGGACATCGCCACGGCAGCGGCGAAGGTCGGATTCGACACCCTCGCCGGTGAACTGGACGGGGGTTACCAGGTGTGGGGCAAGGACCATGCCGGGACCGAGGGCGTTGCCCTGATCGGGCCGGAGCAAATGATTGACCGGTTGCAGGCGGGCGCTTCCGTGCTCGACATCCGCCAGGGCGGTGAGTACGCGGCAGGCCACGTCCCCGGCGCGGTGAACGTTGAACTCGGCTACCTCCCCGACTCCCTCGATGCCGTTCCGGCCGGACCGGTCATTGTCATGTGCGGGCACGGTGAACGCGCCATGGGCGGGGCGAGCATCCTCGCCGCGTCCGGCCGAACGGGCGTCTCTGTCTTCAACGGCGGCCCGGGCGACTGGGCAGCGGCCGCCGGCCAGCAGCTGGAAGCCGGTACCCCCCTGGCGGCAAGCCGGTGAGCAACCCCCACACTGCGACCGGGCCCCACGGCACCCGCGCCCGGCCCGCGCTCATCCTGGGCCTGCGGCAGAACCTGGCCCAGTTCATGCTCCTGGTGGCCGTCAACGCCCTCGTTGGCGGCACCCTCGGGCAGGAACGCACCATCCTGCCGCTGCTGGCCGACCAGGTCTTCCACCTGGACCTCTACACCTCCGCGCTGACCTACATCCTCGCTTTCGGGGTGGCCAAGGCCGGTACCAACTACTTCGCCGGCACCCTCTCGGACCGGTACGGCCGCAAACCGGTCCTGATCGCCGGTTGGCTGATCGCGGTCCCGGTGCCGCTGCTGCTGATCTTCGGGCCCTCCTGGGGCTGGATCGTGACCGCGAACGTCATCCTCGGCATCAGCCAGGGCCTGACCTGGTCCACGACCGTGGTGATGAAGATGGACCTCGTCGGCCCGTCCCGCCGGGGCCTGGCCATGGGCCTGAACGAGGCCGCCGGTTACCTCGGCGTCGCCGGGACCGCGCTGGCCACCGGCTACATCGCCGCCACCTACGGACTCCGCCCCGGACCCTTCCTGCTCGGCGCCGCCTACATCGCCCTGGGCCTGGGCCTGTCCATCTTCGCAGTGAAGGAAACACGGGACCACGCCAGGCTCGAAGCGTCCAGCCACACAGCAGCCCACTCCGACGCCCACGGGGAGCTGAGCAACAGGGAAATCTTCACCCTGACCAGCTTCCGGGACAAATCCTTGTCCTCGGTCAGCCAGGCAGGCATGGTGAACAACCTCAATGACGGCCTCGCCTGGGGACTGTTCCCGCTCCTTTTCGCCGGCGCAGGGCTCACCGTCGAAAAAATCGGGATCCTCGCCGCCGTCAACCCCGCAGTCTGGGGTGCCGCGCAACTGGTCACCGGCGCCATGTCGGACAGGTACGGCCGTAAATGGCTGATCGTCGCCGGCATGCTGATCCAGGCCACCGCACTGGGCATGGTCGCAGCCGGAACCAGCTTCGGGACCTGGCTGGCCGCCGCGATCCTCCTCGGCCTCGGAACCGCCCTGGTCTACCCCACCCTCTTGGCCGCCATCGGCGACGTCGCACACCCCGCATGGCGGGCCCGCTCCGTAGGCATCTACCGGCTCTGGCGCGACGGCGGATTCGCCGTCGGCGCCCTCCTCGCCGGTATCCTTGCCGACGCCTTCGGCATCCCCGCAGCAGTCGCCGCCGTCGCCGCCCTCACCGCACTCTCCGGCATCCTCGTCGCACTCCGGATGCGCGGATCAGACTACAACCGGACGTCCAATAATCATCAGGACAGCGCGACGCCCCCGGGCCAGCTAGAACCGTCCACGGGCACCTAAGCTGCCCACACGAGAGCCAAGGCTTCCACCGCGTGACCGGGGCTTGTTGCCCCGTATACCCCCGCGCTGCCATGCTCTCCGAGAGCTGGGCCGGCGCGTCCAGAAGCTCACCAGCCAGATCAACGACCTGGATAGAGACCTGCTCCATCTGGTCAGCGCAGTCGCGCCCAGCACCCTCGTCCTGCTGCAGGTGGGCCCGGTCAGTGTCGCCCAACTAAAGCAGATCCCGCCGCTGCGTCCGGGCGTGGGAGCTGGCCGGCCCGGCATAGGGGGCTCGGTGACTTTCGGTGTCGGGCATCATCGGCAGCTGGTGAGGAGGGTCAGGCGAACGCTACCGTCTTGGCTCCGGCAAGGATCTCCTCAACGATCTTGGCGGCTCCTACGATGGTGGAGCCCTTTTCGAGTTGCTCCTCGGTGATGCCTCGGGGTTTGGCGCAGGCGCCGCACAGCCACACCTGGCCGCCGTTATCGATGAACTCGGTGTACAGGTTGCCGAGCTCGGGCAGCCCGGGCTGGGCCACTCCGTCGGTTCCACCCGTGGTCCCCAGCCACACGGCTTCGATAGTGCACAGCACGATCGCATCCTGGCCTGCTGTCGCCGCGACATTCGCGGCGACAAACGGGAGCGTGGCGCGCTCGGGTTCTTCCTTTCCATAAGTGCAGTTGAAGATCAGCTTCTCACTCATCTCATCGTCCCCTTTCCACATTCACCAGCAGACGTCCGTCTCCCAGTACTTTGATCGAATGAACAACATGGCCCATCAGGCGGGCCAGGGAAGGCAGATCCTCTTTGGCAGCCGGATCGCGGGCGCTTACCACGAGCACGTCACCGATCGGGATGTGCTGGATCTGTTCGCGGAAGGCTTGGGCGAGACCGTCGGCGCACCCTAGGTCTCCCGCGTCATAGGGGTGCACGTGAAGCGACTCGTCAACTGTGGCCGGGCGGAAACCGGAGCACAGCAGATCAATCGCTTCTATGCGACCGTCGGTGCCGACGTCGAGCATCAGGTGCTGCTCGAGCAGCAGCCACCCCCTCACATCGTGGAGCCGGAAGCGGTACGTCACCACCGCACGGCCTTCGATCTCCTGGGCGTTGGAGGCCTCCACCTGGAACTGGTCGGCCCCGCCGAACCAACTCGCGAACCGGCGGATGGCCGCGTGCGCGCCCTGATCGGTCATGAGCCTGCCCGGGACCAGCATCCTGAACTGGATGTCCTGGGCCAGCAGCAACTGGGCTTTCGTGAACTCGCGGGCGGACAGGGCATTTAGAAAAGCGGCCGCGACACCGCCCGGTCCAGCCGCAGCGGGGACGCCCGGCAAGCTGTTGTGCATATCTTCGGAGAGCATGGCCCCTCCTCCGCTGGGTTCGTTCTCGCTTCTTGCCACTCACGCTACAGAGGACGCCGTTCCGCGAACGTTCCGCTGCGAACGCTGTCTGGAGCCGGGGCCCGTCGGTTAGTATCCCAGTAGTGAACGAAGTGGAATTCCAACTCCTCGGACGGTTTGCCCTCGCAGTCGATGGCAGTCTGATGCCCGATGATGCTTGGGGAAGTCGTCGGGCAGCAGACGTTCTCAAGCTGCTCGCGCTCTCCCATGGCTTCCGCCTTCACAGGTCGCAGGTCATGGAGGCGCTCTGGCCCGAGAGTGGTCCCCAAGCCGCCGGTACAAACCTCCGCAAAGCCCTGCATTTCGCCCGCCGCGCCACCGCAGACGAGCAGACCGTCGTGAGTCACCAGGGGGTTCTCCTTCTTTGGCCCGCTGCGCAGGTCCACACTGACGTTGAGCGCTTCGAGGGTGCAGCGCGCCGAGCGCTGGCTGCGAGCGATCCTGCGGCGTGCCGATCCGCCGTGAATCTTTACCACGGCGAACTCCTTCCCGACGACCGCTACGAGTCCTGGCTGGCGGAGCCACGCGGGCGTCTGCGCCAGCTGTATCTGGAGCTTCTGCGCGTGGGGGAGTTATGGCAGGGGCTCTCCGACGAAGATCCCACAGACGAGCAGGCAGCCCGCGCGCTCATGCGGGCCCATCTGGACGCTGGCGAACGCCGAGAGGCGATCCGCCGGTTCGAGCGGCTGCGGGAGGCACTCCGTGACCACCTGGGAGTCGGGCCGGACCGGGCCACTGTCGCCCTCTATGAAGAGGTCCTGACCGGCGAAGGAGCGCTCCAGCCCACCCAGGCCGAACGTGCCCACGCCCTGCTCGCCTGGGCTCTGGTGCATCTGAACCGCAATGACCTCAAGGAGGCGGAGCGTGCAGCGGAGGAGGCACGCTCCATCGCCTTGGACTCCAGGTTGGGCCGAGAGCTTGGAGAAGCCGCTGTCATCCTCGCCAAGGTCGCCATGGCCCAAGGGCGCTGGCGCGAGCGGTTCGCCTCAGAGCTCGCTCAGTCCATGCGCTTGCGTGCCAACATGGAGCCCATCGTCTACGACGCGCACCTCTGCCTCGCCGAGTACCACCTCACAGGGCCTGGGGGCTACGCCGTCGCTGCCGACTTCGCACGCCAGATGATGGGGATCGCCGAGGAGGCCGGCTCGGGGAGCGGCGCCGCGCTGGCCCAACTCATGCTTGGCGAGGCCGAGCTACTTGCGGGGCATCTCACCGAGGCTCAGAAGAACCTCGCGCAGGCGGCGGAGACAAATGACCGTGAAGGCTGTCTTTCCGGATCCGCCCTTTCGCGGCAGAGGCTGGCAGAAGTCGCGCTGATCGGCGGCCGGAAGTTCGACGCGAACCGACTGCTCAAGCGGGCACGCCCATTAGCCGTCCGCTCCGAACTTGCCACCCACCTGTTGGTGCGTGTCTTCGGCACCATGATCCAGGCTGCTGCCGATCCGGAAAAGGCCCTCGCCGTCGTGCGGGTCGCCGAGCGGGAGCTGAGCGGGATGCGCTCCTGCGAGCCCTGCTCGATGGGCTACCTGACCAGTGCCGCGGCGGCCTGCGCCCGAGCCGGCGAGCTTGATCGGTCACGCTACTTCGTCAGCAGAGCCGAAGGAATCGCGGGCATGTGGCAGGGAGGCCTGTGGAGCGGCGCCGTGTGGGAAGCCCGTGGCGTCCTCCGTCAGGCCGAAGGCGCAGATGAACAGTCGCGGGCAATGTTCCGAGAAGCAGCCCAGGAATACGCACGCGCCGGCTTTCAGTCCGATGCCCAGCGCTGCCTCGAAGCCGCGGCAAGCCCGCTGAGCAACCGACCTTGAACGCGTGTTCTTTGACCTGGTGCTGAAGCAGGCTCGGCTCTGCAAAGCGCCGCCGACCGCAGCGCCGCAGGCCACTGGCCGGCCATCACCGCCGCCCTGAATCCCCTGGCTGCCAAACCGGATCTTGTCCCTGCCGGCTTTGGGCAAGAACGTGGGGAAAGAGCCAGGTTTGTCTACCGCTCGACGCCCCGTCCATGGCTTGTTCGCCCAAGGTGAAATAGACTGTGGTTGGGTCGAGTTCTTATGTTTCGGCCGCGGTGCAAGACTCCGCGGTCCTTTGAATATCTTGGCCGTGCTTATTGTTCCGGGGGTATATCAATGTCCTGGTTTCGTCGCATCGCACCCCTTCTCACACTCGCTCTCTTCACCGCAACAGCCGGTGTGACCGCGGCGGTGGCGAACCCCCCAGCCCCACACGAGCATTACGCCAACCACCCCATCCGCGTCCGACCGGGGGCCACGGCGGCACCCGCCGGCGTCGCCCCGGCAACCTTGCAGGTAGCCTACAACTTCCCCACCGGGATCACCGCAGGTTATGGTACGACCATCGCCATTGTCGATGCCTACAACGACCCGAGCGCCGAATCCGACCTGGGCGTCTTCAGCACCCAGTTCAAATTGCCGACCTGCACGACCGCGAACGGCTGCTTCACCAAAGTCAATCAAAACGGCGGCACGAAGTACCCGAGGCCCGATTCCGGGTGGGCGCTGGAAATCTCCCTGGACATCCAGTGGGCCCACGCCATCGCACCAGGCGCGAAGATCCTGCTCGTTGAAGCAGCGAGCAACAGCTTCACGAACCTGATGGCGGCCGAAGATTACGCCTCCACGCACGCCCAGTACGTCTCCAACAGTTGGGGCAGCTCAGAATTCAGCGGCGAATCGGCCTATGACACCCACTTCAACCGCGGCGGGGTCAGTTACTTCGTGTCCTCAGGGGATAACGGCGCCCCCGCAGGCTACCCCTCGGCTTCCCCGAACGTCATCTCCGTCGGCGGCACCACCCTGCACTTCGACAGCAGCGGCGCCCTGACCAGTGAAACCGGGTGGAGCAGCTCTGGGGCGGATGCAGCGCCTACGAAACCGCCAACCCCACCCAGGCAAACTTCAGCCAATACACCCAGGTGAACTGCAGAGGCAAGCGTGCCACCCCCGACGTCTCCCTGGAGGCCGACCCCGCATCAGGAGTCTCGGTCTACGACTCCACCCCCTACTACGGACAGACCGGCTGGTTCACCGTCGGCGGCACCAGCGTCTCCTCACCAATATGGGCTGCACGATCCGCTGACGCAGCCGCCGTAGTCAACGCCGCCTATGTGTATGGAAGCTCCATCACCTTCCGGGACATCGCGACCGGGAATAACGGCAACCCGTGCCTGACCGGACTCGACCTGGTCACCGGACGGGGAAGCTGGACCGGCTAAGCCGTTACCTCATCACGCCTGCCTGGACAGCAGGCAATTCGAAGCGGGGGTGGTTGGGCCCCCGCTTGAACGACACCGCTTGACCGATTTCGATCTGTCCCTCAGGTCAAAGTGTCAATCAAACCTTCAGCAGTCCCCACTGTCCGAGTGGAGTCTGAGAACATCATGAGCCATTGTCAATTAACCGGGCTGTCGCCGCTATTCTGACGCAAACGTTGAGCGCCGCATCTGATAGCACGTGCCGGATGAGGAGAGCCCTCCGGCCGCCCGAAAACAGCCCGCGCTGCTCCACTCTCAGTAGCAACACCGGCTTCTGGTTCGCGGCGTTGTGCTAGCCGACCCGGCTACCGCCGATACCGCCACAAGGGAGTGCATGGGTAGTCTCGTTGAGTTGGACAGCTATTACTTGGTTTCATTTGGATGGCTCGTATGGACCTGTTCCAAGTAAACAGTCTGGCCCACGACGTAGAACCAGATGCGTGCATCACCTTTCAGGGTGGGCTTGTGCTGCCACCTGTCGTGAGTAACACCGTCTCGTGTTAGGCGGCCCAGCTCACCACGCAGTCGGTAGTTGGTCGGTGTCGTCAGTTGCGGCGTCCGCGTCAGGAAGTCCCACGAATCCACCAAGGCGTTCCTGCTCGTGGCTTTCAGATCCGTCCACCCGCGTTTAGCCTGCACAGAAGCGAACCGAAGCTCATATTCGCTCTTCTTAGTCGGCCTCTCGACCTTTTCGTTCTTCGCCATTCCTCAGGGACGCTCGACAGTTTCGGCGTCATCAAGCCATTCGATGGCTTCCTTGCCGAGCCCGGCGGCGATGGCAATTGCCGTCTCACGCCAGGCACTGAGTTCCGCGACGGCCAGATGGGGCTGGTTGGTGGCAAAAGAGGCCCGCGCCGCAGCCACGATGTCCGCGGAGCAGGCATCGCGGTCTGCCTCGCTCAAGGCAAGCATCCAAGGAAACCGATCACTCATCCGGGTCGCAAGACTTCCCTCGGTACTGGTGGTAACGGCTATCAGCTGCGCAGCCAGTTCAAGCAGAGAAGCCCGCGCCCGGTCAGCGCTCTCAGACATCAGCACCAAAGACTCACCGTCGCGGCGAGTGATCTGAATCGGGTGATCGGATGCAGCAGCAAAGGCCTCAGCCGAAGCGCGGCTCAGCTCGGAAGACTGAAATGTCGTTCGGGAAGTGGCTACGGCGCTCATGACTCAACTCTACTTCAGATCATGTTCTGAAGTCCATCAAGGAAGGACAGGCCACGTGGTTGACGAAATCATTACTATCGGCTCTTAATACTTGGCGGGGGAGTGCCTGTAAAGGGGCTCTTTCTGTTGTGGCTTGCCAGTCTTGCTGGCGAATTGCCAAACGATTTGGCGAATCCTTCCAACGAGTTGGCGGAGCGCTGGTGAGATCGCGCGAACACTTGCACATAGTCAGCTCTGGATCGGGTCGTCGCTTGGCATCGGCGCCGGAGACCAAGCCCCGAACGACCCTGAAGCCGAGCCTTTCGCCAACTCCGATGGCTACGCGAGCTGGCGGCGCCTCTGTTCGTACGGGGGCATACTTCGGTCCGCTCGCCTGCAACGTTGCCAGCAAGGGACAGCGCGATTTCCCCGCTAGGCCCAGCTCCTCAGCTCGCCAACTGACTGGCAATTTCGCCATCTATCTTGACAAGCCACACTTTCCCCGGCACCGGTAGTGACGTTTTCCCCTGACCCCGGAACTCAGATAAAGGGCGCCAGGACGGCCCTTGCCGTCATGATAATAGCTGCGGCAGCAATAAATGCCGGAATTATCAGGCGGGGTGACAGCGACCGCGGAATGGGACTGGAATTACGCGAGGCGGCCGGCGATAAGCATGAAACAAGTATTCTCTGGACGTCTTCCTCTCGGGCGCATTCTGATCTCTCATTGCTCGGGGAGTGAATGGAATGGGCAGCTTGCTTCGCTTTTGCCGCACGTCTGTTCGCGGCCTTCTGGTCCCCGCCCTGATTGCACTTTGGCCATATACGGAGCAACAGCCGATCTGATGACCTCGTCGGGCACGCAGTTGAACATCACCGCTGAGGGAACGACGCCCCTTGCGCTGACCGCTAATTGTGCTCGACACGGATGGCGTAGCCAAGGAATCGCGCCGCACCCGTAAGGGCGTAGCGCGAGCCGACAGCTATCGCCCGAGTTCCAGTGGAAAAGGGGCCACAACTGCCGGCCACGCCGAGGGGGTCAGTGGCTCAATGCGCCGTCATTCGCGGCAACGCCGTTCGGCTCGAGGTTGATCATTGGCGTGCTTTTCTCGAGGGCCCAGAATGTCACCAGGCCCAGTGCGCAGCCAAGGAACCAGCTGTAGTTGCCAATCCAGGTGGCGTTGTCGGTCGTTGCGCCTGAATCGAGCAGCATCTTGGGGATCAGGACTGAGGCGATCGAGATGACGCCGCTCACGGCCACGGCTTTGATCGCGTTGGGGTTGTAGCCGTTGCGGAACCAGTACTTGCCGCCCGGCTTCATGGTATACATGTCCTCGACCCATACCTTCTGCTTGCCCACGAGGTAGTACCCGGCGATCAGGATGCCGAAGAGCGGGCCGATCAAGGCACCCAGCACCCCGAGTGTGTAGTGGATGGCGTCATTGTTTGAGTACCAGTTCCACGGGGTCAGGATGACGGATCCGACGGCGGCGATCATGCCGCCCATGCGCCAGCTGATCTTCTGCGGGCTCACGTTGGAGAAATCGAATGCCGGTGAGATGAAGTTGGCCACGATGTTGATGCCGACAGTTGCGATGACAAATGTCAGGCCGCCCAGCAGCACCGCGAAGACAGAATCGATTTCCTGCACAGTCTTGACCGGGTCGGTGATGAGGTGCCCGAATACAGGGATCGTGGCCGACGCCGTGATGACGGTCAGCAGCGAGAAGAACAGGAAGTTGACGGGCAGACCCAGGAGATTGCCCTTCTTGACCGCCTTGAAGCTCTTGGCGTAGCGGGCGAAATCGCCGAAGTTGAGCATGGGGCCCGAGAAGTAGGACACAACGAGCGCAATCGCGGAGATCATGACCGGGATGGATGCCGCGAAGTCGAGCGGCTCACCGGCGGACAGGTTGAGGCTGATGTTGCCGATGCCGGCTTTGGAAACCAGATAGATCGCCAGGACCAGCATGACGACGTAAACGGCGGGGCCGGCGAAATCGATGAACTTGCGGATGCTTTCCATGCCGTTCCAGAACAGCGCGGCCTGGGCCACCCATAGGATGCCGTAGCAAATCCACCCCAATGCCGAGAGGCCCAGGAAACCGTATTGCCGGATGTCGTAGAGCGGTGCCATGGCCGGGAAGAATTTGAGGAACACGATCACGAGGGCTTCTGATGCCAGGAAGGTCTGCACCCCATACCAGGCGACGGCGATCAGGCCGCGGATGATGGCGGGGATATTGGCGCCTTTGACGCCGAAGACCGCCCGGTTGATCACCGGGTAGGGAACGCCGGTTTTCTGGCTGGGTTTGGCCACCAGGTTGCAGAAAATCTGAACGATCACGATGCCCGCCAGCAGCGCAACGAGAACCTGCCAGCTGGCAAGGCCCAGCGCGAAGAGGCTTCCCGCCGTCACGTAGCCACCAATGCTGTGGACATCGGACATCCAGAACGCGAAAAGGTTGTAGCTGGTCCAGTTCTGACTTTTCAGCGGCGCAAGATCGTCATTGCTCAGCCGTGGATCGCGGGTGGGGTCAAAGCCGGGGACGGTGGGCGCGTCGTTGCGTACCGCAGTAGCTTGGGGGTCTGGCATGGTGTCCTCTAATCGGTCTGCGTCCCGGCCGGTTCAGCCGTTCCATTTTCTCAATTAAATGAAACCAACGTTTCAGTACTGTTTCCACGCCGCTACATCCTGTTTACAATTCCTAACCCCGTTCGATCTCCCGCAGCGAGTCGTAGACGCTGGTGATTTCCCGGATACGGTTCCGCCCGGAGCGGCCGCGGGCGGCAAGTACCCCGTTCGCGAGAATGCTCATAAGGCTCATGGCTGTGGCGTAGCTGTCGAAGGCTGCGCTGCCCTCCAGTGGGCACTCGATCGAGATGGAAGCCTCCGCGGCAAGCCAGCGGGCGCTGGGGTCGGCGATCAGAATGGTGCTTGCGCCCGTGGCGCCGGCTGCCTTCAGGACATTATGGAAACCCTCCGGCCGGCGGCGGAATCCGAGCAGGACGACGACGTCGGCCTCGCCCAGCCCCGCCAGTTCTTCCCCGACGCTTTGGCCGGGCTGCGGTGCCAGAGCTACCCCAGGCCGACACTGAAGGAGTTGCTGCCTGAGGTGCAGGGCCAGAGGGAAACTATTGCGGAATCCAAGCAGCACGACGTTCCGGGCCCCGGCCAGCAGCCGCGTCGCCTCATGCAACCGCGCGTCGTCAAGACCATCAAAAAGCCGCTTAAGGTTCTGCTGCTCCAAGGCCAGATGCTGGTTCACCCCGCTATCGGCATTATTGGCGGCAATCGGCACCCCGCTGGATCGCAGGCTTCGGACGTGTTCCTTGACTTCGTTGTAGTCGGCAAATCCCAGGCGGCGGAAGAGCCGGCTCATGGTGGCTTTGGAAACGCCACTCAATTGGGCGAGTTCGGCCGCGTTGTAAACCGCCAGATCACCCAGGCGGTCCAGCAAAGTATCCGCCGCCTTCCGCTCCTGGGGCCCCAGTTCCGGATAGTGCCGTTCGATTCGCTCATCGATCCTCATGAAACAACCGTCTCACGGCGCACCGGTGGAAATGCATTGGTGGACCGGCGCCGTCGTGACCCTGTTTGAACTCGACGACAGGGCAAAAGAGGTCAGGACGGCCCGGGCCCGGAGAGTACATCGCGGCACGGGTTGCCTTGACCGGAAATTACTTGCCGCCCGAGTCAACGAGCTCGGCGTCAGAGGGGTCGTGGTTCTGCGGGATGAGTATTATCTACGCATTCAGCCCGAACAGGAACCATAAGTGAACTCAGAGAGCCTTATATGATTGGGCCCGGAGTTGAAGGGCAGAGATGGGGTCATGAATAGGTTGCTTGAGGGAGCCGGCGCGAAGCGACGGTTGATGGCAGACGGAGACCTGTACAGCAACTATGGTGGGGCCAATTGCGCCTCATCAGACGACCCGAAAGGCAACATGCGCATCCTCGTTGCGAACGTCAACACCACCGCTTCCATGACGGAATCAATCGCTGCCCAGGCCCGGGCGGCCGCCGCCGCCGGGACGGAGATCATCGGTCTCACCCCTCGGTTCGGAGCGGACTCCTGCGAAAGTAACTTCGAAAGCTATCTGGCAGCAGTCGCCGTCATGGACATCGTCCTGGCTTACCGTGAACCGTTCGACGCCGTCATCCAGGCCGGCTACGGCGAGCATGGCAGGGAAGGACTCCAGGAACTGCTCAACGTACCCGTCATCGACATCACTGAAGCAGCGGCGAGCACCGCCATGTTCCTCGGCCATAAATACTCCGTCGTCACCACCCTTGACCGGACCGTGCCGCTCATCGAGGACCGGCTCAAACTCGCCGGCCTCGAAGCCCGGTGCGCCTCGGTGAGAGCCAGCGGCCTTGGCGTTCTCGAGCTTGAAGAGTCCCCCCGCCGGGCGGTCGAAGCCATCATTGCCCAAGCCACTCGCGCCGTGGAACACGACAAGGCAGAAGTTATCGTCCTGGGGTGCGGCGGGATGTCCGGACTCGACGAGCAAATCCGCAGCCGTCTCGGAGTCCCAGTCGTAGACGGCGTCGCAGCGGCTGTAACGATCGCCGAGTCACTCGTCCGCCTCGGGCTCAGCACCTCGAAAGTCCGCACCTACGCCCCGGCCCGACCAAAAGTAGTCACCGGTTGGCCTTTCCCCTCCTCTCAGGAATTGCAGGAATCAGCCCCGCCTCCCCGTGTTCAGGGTAACCAGTCAGCGTGAGAGCGGCACACAGAGAGCGCGGCTGACCTCGTAGCGCGCACTGCGTGGCAACGACGTTTCAAGAATCACTACCCCGTGCTCTATTTTCAAGTGCCAGGCAGATCAAGTCCCCCGGCGATATGACTGAATCAGCACCTGAGCCCCACAAACCCTCAGGCTTCTTCCTGAGCGCTGGCATCGAAATCGCCCTGGCGCTCCGGCGAGCCTCAGAGCTGTGGATCAAGGCTTATTTGTCCTTTGCGGGCTGGGTGAGGCGGCGGAAGTCCCGGGAAAGGTAGAGGGCGATGGCGGCGGCGTTAGCGCTGTCTACGGTGACGGCCACGGTTTTGTGGCCAGTATCGTGAAGGGCCTGCAGGGCATGGCCAAGGAGTTCTTCTGCGAGGCCCTGCCTCCGATGATCGGGGTGGGTGAAAAGTTCTGCGATGAAAGCCGTGCCAGGTCCGGCTGTTCCGAAGTCCCGCTTCGTCGTGAGGATGGCGGCGATGATCCGGCCTTCCGCGTCGGCAGTTAGTAGGGAGGCCTGTGGGATGGGGGTTCCGTGGGCGCCTCCGAGGACGGTCCTGATCCTGCGCGCGGCTTTGCCCGTGTCCAGAGCGGATGTTCGGTCACCGTAGGACTGCAGGTAGAGCTCCGCGAGTGGGGGCAGGTCCGTGGCTTTGATGTTCCGCAGGGCATGAGCGGCGGGTTTGAGGTCCTGTGGTCCAATAAGTGCTGCCAGTGAGATCAAAGAGGCCGCCATCTGAACCTGCCTTCCGCCGAGGTAGAGAGGAATCCCTTGTGCATAAGTGTGGGTCATTTCGACGCACGGAGGAAGCCAGCCCATCCGCCCCAGATGGCATTCATGCCGGTTCCCCTGCGCAGTAGATCCGGCCACACCCCCTGACAGGCCAGCAACCGCGCGCATGAGGGGATGGGCGAGTTGCGTCCCGACGGGCTACCAGCCCAGCTGCGGCAATCACCCCTGGGGGTCGTCGAAGGGATGCCCGGTTTTCGAGTCGGTACTTACCCTGTGCAGACCGGCGGCGGGTTCGGGCGACATCAGGCCGGTGTCCTTTCCGGTCTCACTAACCCCAGGTTTGTGGGAGCGGACATCCGGATGATATCTGATGCTTCCAGATCCACGAGTTTGCGCGTCCCGGTTCTGGAGCACACGATCCAGAACATTCCCATGGTGGGCAAGGTCTGGCTCACCGTTCCTCTGTGTAAGAGCCTGCCCTCATGCCAGGCCTCAATTTCGTCCCCGTGCGTAAGTTCCTCGCACGTGCGGATGGTTGCTTCCTTAGCTTCAGCCATCGTCGGCTCCCTTCTCTGTGCACGTTGACCCTTAAGATCAGGATGCTCCTCCGATGTTGCCGCCCGGTTTCCTTGACGTCATTTTCCTGTATAGGGGAAGAACCGTCGCCGGAAGCTAGGTTTTAGAGGCCACCGGGTGGTGTGGGCCTAAAGTAGGCGGATTCATTGCGAGGGAGCATTCCCTGCGCGGAGTCGTGTTTTCAGACCATTTGCACTGTTCGGGGGGCGGCTCCGGAAAGGAGGACGGATCCGGCGGCCGTGACCGGGTCGATGACCGGCACCCCAAGCCGGTCCCGGAGGACCCGGGTCATCCCGATGCTCGAGAGCCCGGTGCTGCCCTGGACGATGACCTCGGCGCCGGCGTCAACGAGCATGTGCGCCTGGGCCAGGGCATCGAAGATCCCGGTGGGCGTGAGGAAGCCTTCGGGGGTCCCGGAACTGTCGGGCCCATCTATGAGGAGCATCCTGTCCCCCAAGGCTTCGGCGATCGGCCCCGGTGCCTGGTGGGTGAGACCCAGCACCCCCGCCCGGCCGCCGAACGCCAGGGCAGCCGCGGCCGCGGCGGATCCGGCGCCGATGACAGGGATATCCAGCGCGGCGCGTGTTTCGGGCAGCCCCGGGTCGGCGCAGCAACTGATGATCAGCGCATCAACCCCGCCGGCCATCTCCACGGCCAGGGTTGCCACCTTCGGGACCGCGGCCCGAAACGAGGCATCATCGTAAACTCCGAACGGCTGGTCCGGGATGCAACGGGTGAGAACGTCAAACCCGAAACTTCTGGCCAACAGGTCCCCGTGCGCGTAAAGCATGCGCCGGTCGGACGTCGTCAACGCCCTGATAAGTCCTACCCTCATCACGGCCCCTCCCTAACACTGAAAATAGAAACCCTGTGAGAGTGCCCCTCAGTCGTCCCCGAACCCGACCGCGTTCTGAGATGCCCACCCCGGCCGCGCCGCGGTCCGTGGCCAACGCGGTGAGTTCGACGACTTCGGCCAATTCCGCGAGCCGGTGCGCCCGGGCCGACACTGCCGGGGTGAACGGCTCCTCAGCCCGGCAAAAGTAGAGCGGACCCCAGGACGACGGAATTTTCAACACCGCGCCCGGAGCACCGGAAGAGACCGCACCGGGAAAGTACACCGGCCCCGCCGGCCGCGGGGCGCCGGGAAGGACCGTCGCGCCCAGGAGCTCGGCGACAGTGAGGGGAAGTTCGTCCGTGTTTGCCGCGACGCGGGAAGCCAGCGTCAGCGCCCTCGTTTGACCGTCAGCGAGGGCCAGGGCGGTGGTGGGCCACACCCTGGCGTGCCGGCCCCCGCCGTCCTGCAGGGCGGCCAGGAGCCGTTGTTCGGTAAGGCCGTCCGGGGCGGAGAGCACGAATTCGTCCAGGACCCCGCCCTGAAGGCGGTGCACGTGGATACTGTGGATATTGATGCCCCGGTGCGCCAGGGACCTGGTCACCCGCTCCAGGGCGCCGGATTCATCTGCAAGATAGGTCCGGGCCCGCCAGAGAGCCGGTGCCTCCATCAGGCGACGGCGCTGGCGCAGCGCCGGCGCATGCAGCCACCCCCGCAGCAACCGCCGCACCGAAGGCTCCGCCACCCAGATGCCCAGCAGGCTCGTCGCCACAGTCAACACCAGAACCTTCACCACAAACGGCAACCCCGACCTCCCTCCCCTGGCGGTACGCAGCACCCCAGTCCCACTCCCGCGGAAAGCCCTGTCAGCTCAGGCCACGCCTTAAGACTCCCCCGGCGCTGTTGCGGATGGGTTTCGACCACGTAATTCCTGGCCCACTGCCAACGCAAGCGGCAGCGGGTGCCTGCACACGACGCCCCTGGACCGGGCTTAGTGAAACCTTGCTGGATGATCGAGAAGGACCTGGCGCCCTGACCCGCGGCAACCTGCCAGTCCCCGGTGTACGCTGCAACGATCGTGGTCGGAACTGCTTTTCGCGTGGACGAGTCTTCTGTAAGGTTGGTCACATCCACACGGGTGCCCTGATGCAGGGGCTGAGATCGGGCTGAGGCAGTCCGTGACCGTTGAACCTGTCCGGGTCATGCCGGCGAAGGAAGTAGGAAAACACTGATGAACGCCATGAATTCGCATTCGCTCGCGTATGCCCACGACACAGAACACGGCATTAGCGTCCCTGTCACGGAGATCGCGTTGGAGGATTCGCCGAACGGGGTGAAGAATCCTCCCTTCACGGTCTACCGGACAGCGGGGCCTGGCAGTGATCCGGTGATCGGCCTGGAGCCATTCCGGTCCGAATGGATCCAGGCCCGGGCCGATACCGAGCCTTACGGCGGCCGGGAACGCAACCTCCTCGACGACGGGAAGTCCGCCGTGCGCCGGGGTGCTGCATCGGCGGAGTGGAAGGGCGCACAGCCCGTGCCCCGCCGCGCTCTTGAGGGCAGGACGGTCACCCAGATGCACTACGCCAAACGGGGCATCATCACCCCGGAGATGCGGTTCGTGGCGGTCCGGGAAAACTGCGACGTCGAACTGGTCAGGAGCGAGGTGGCCGCCGGCCGGGCGATCATTCCGAACAACATCAACCACCCCGAGTCCGAGCCGATGATCATCGGCAAGGCCTTCCTGGTGAAGATCAACGCGAACATCGGCAATTCCGCGGTGACGAGCTCCATTGCCGAGGAGGTGGACAAGCTGCAGTGGGCGGCCCAGTGGGGCGCCGACACGGTGATGGACCTCTCCACCGGGGATGACATCCACACCACGCGGGAGTGGATCATCCGCAACTCCCCCGTCCCGATTGGCACGGTGCCGATCTACCAGGCACTGGAAAAGGTTAACGGGCAGGCCAACGAGTTGACGTGGGAGATCTACCGGGACACCGTGATCGAACAGTGCGAGCAGGGCGTGGACTACATGACCGTCCACGCCGGCGTCCTCCTGCGCTACGTACCCCTGACCGCAAACCGGGTGACCGGGATCGTGTCCCGTGGCGGGTCCATCATGGCCGGCTGGTGCCTGGCCCACCACCAGGAGAACTTCCTTTACACCCACTTCGACGAGCTCTGCGAGATCTTCGCCAAATACGACGTCGCGTTCTCCCTGGGTGACGGCCTGCGCCCGGGTTCCACGGCGGATGCCAATGACGCGGCCCAGTTCGCCGAGCTGGACACCCTCGCAGAACTGACAAAGCGGGCCTGGACGTACGATGTGCAGGTCATGGTCGAAGGACCCGGTCACATCCCGTTCCACCTGGTCCGTGAAAACGTCGAACGCCAGCAGGAACTCTGCGAGGGTGCGCCCTTCTACACCCTCGGCCCGCTGGTGACCGACATTGCACCCGGGTATGACCACATCACCTCGGCCATCGGAGCGACGGAGATCGCCCGGTACGGCACCGCCATGCTGTGCTACGTCACGCCCAAGGAACACCTCGGGTTGCCGAACAAGGACGACGTGAAAACCGGAGTGATTACCTACAAGATCGCGGCCCACGCCGCGGATCTCGCCAAAGGCCACCCCGGTGCGCACGAACGCGACGACGCCCTCTCTAAGGCCCGGTTCGAATTCCGCTGGCGCGACCAGTTCGCACTGTCCCTGGACCCGGTCACGGCGGAGGAGTTCCACGACGAAACCCTTCCCGCTGAACCGGCGAAGACGGCGCACTTCTGCTCCATGTGCGGGCCGAAGTTCTGCTCCATGCGGATCAGCCAGGACATCCGGGACCAGTTCGGTGGAGTATCCGAGCAGGAAGTAATCGCCGGCATGAACGCCAAGAGCGCAGAATTCCGCGAATCCGGTGGCAAGGTCTACCTCCCCGAACCCGCCCGCCTCAACCCCTAAACCCCCCGGGCCTGCCGCCCAAGCCGCAGGCCCGGGCACCACCCCCAGTCGTAAACCCTGCCCCGAAGTAGGCCACCGGAACACACCCAAAAGGGGCCGCCCCCAGGGTCTGACCGTCTTCCGGCCCGAATTCTTCACCGGCGATTGCTACCGGGCGGAGCCCCTTCAAGGCCATGGTGTCCGAAGTCGCCGACACCCCAGAAGATCAGCCCAAACCCACTCCCAGTACCCGGTCCATGGCGCATCGGCGAATAACCCCCAGCCCGCAGTGCATACGAACGTCCCGCAACCGCTGACGCGAGCGACCGCCCGGAGAAGCACCATGACACCAGACCCTCACGACATATCCGGGCGCCCCGACGCCAGATCAACACATCTGGACGCCCCGGCAGTATCCCGGGCCTTGCTGCCGGACCCGTCTGTCAAGACAATCCACAGGCGCCCGACTGCCCGGATGCTCCGGGAACGCGAACTGAACCGCGCTCGTCCAATCACCGAACTGGCGCTGCCACCGCGGGCGATGAATGCCCTACTGCGCGGCGGAGTTAATTCCGTGGGACAACTGATCGCCCGGTCAAGGGAAGACCTCTTGACCGGGATCATCGGCCTCGGAGAAGGAACCCTGAAGATCATCGAAACAGCCCTCGCCCAGGAAAGCCTCACCCTCGCCACGGCAAAGATCCCCTCCTCCACGTTTACCCAGATCCCAACCCGTCGCGCCTTGGCCCGCGCCAAAACCAGCCGTCACACTAAGAACCACAACACCTGGCAGGCTCCACCGAGCATCTCATAGGAGGACGAAGTGGACCCCTGACACACCGGCAGGCTCTATCACCGTGGCAGGGCGACCGGGATGTACCCGGGAACGGGCTTGTCCTGGAACCTAAAGACACGCACCGGGAACCCGCAGGTTACTGGACGTGGACGCACTGGAGATCATCCGCGCCCGGTATACTGCGCGGCTGCGGGCTCAGAGAGTCCGGAGTCGCCGGTGGTCACCTAGACGCGGCCAGCATGGCACATACGTGGCTGCCCAAGGGATGATCGGTGCGCGTCTATTTGCGTACTGAGCCTCCGCGGCAGACCTCCGAATGCCGCTTGCTGAGAGTAGCTGCTCGCCCGGGGGCTGACAGGGGTGCTAACGACCCGGAATTATCCCCCGAGCGGGGCGGACGTTTTCAATTCTTTCAGACGGACGATCACTGTCACGGGTTTTACATGCGGATCTTGCCGCGCCCGGGCATGCTTCCCTCAATGAGCGAGGGCGCCTCTTCGGCAGCGACGGCGGCCGGGTGTGGCTCTGCTGGGTTGAAGCTGCCGCCTACCATCAATAGCTCGTATGCGGTCTCGGCGTGCTCGGTGACGTCGATGCCGTTGAGTTCATCGGTCTCCGAGACCCGCATACCGATGCTCCTGTGGATGGCAAACCCGATCAGTGTGGTCATCACGCAGCTCCACACCGTGATGACAAGGGCCGTGAGCAGCTGTGGCCAGAACTAGGTGAGGCCTCCGCCGTAGAACAGCCCGCCTTGGGTCTTGGTGGACGAGGGCAGCGCAAAGAATCCCAGCGACAGCGTCCCCCACAGGCCGCCGACAAAGTGCACGGCCACCACATCAAGGGAATCGTCAAGGCCGATCTTGAACTTTAGGCCTACCGCCAGGGCGCAGACCGCTCCGGCGACCACTGCGATTACGATCGCGCCCGCAGGGTCCACGAATCCACAGGCCGGTGTCACGGCGACCAGTCCGGCCACCGCGCCGGAGGCTGCCCCCAGCGAGGTCGCGTGACCGTCACGGATGCGCTCGATAAGCAACCAGCCCAGGAGCGCGGCACTTGTGGCCAGCAGTGTGTTGGTCCAGGCCAGCCCCGCGGAGGCATCGGCGGCAAATTCCGAGCCGGCATTGAACCCGAACCAGCCGAACCACAACAGGCCGGCACCGAGCATCACAAATGGAAGGTTGTGCGGGCGGATGTTCGGATCCTTCATAAATCCGAGCCGCTTTCCAAGGACCACGGCCAGCATCAGGCCGGCGATGCCGACGTTCATGTGGACCACGGTTCCGCCGGCGAAGTCCAGAGCGGAAATCTTACTTCCCACGACGCCGGTAGCACCGAAGATGCCGCCACCCCAGACCCAGTGCGCGATCCGGGCGTAGACCAAGGCCACCCACAGCCCGGCAAAAAGAAGCCAAGGACCGAACCTGACGCGTTCGGCCACAGCGCCACTGATCAAAGCAACGGTAATGATGGCAAAAGTAGCCTGGAAACCAACGAACACCAGATCCGGGAGGCCGGGAGCTTTGCTACCAATGCTGCCCGTCAGCCCGTTCAGTCCAAGATTCAGCCGAACCGGTAGCCAGGGAAAGCCGGGACATCATGTCTACTCTCATCGACCAGATTCCAGTCTCCCGCGCCCCGCTCGTGACCTTCCTACCACGCAGCTTCCCTGGACTTCCACCTCACCGCCGGATCTGGCGGCCACTCTTTCGCATCCCATAAACAGCGCGTGCACACCCTTGATGCCGTGGCAAGGGCCCAAGCCACCGTCCGCCCTAGCGATGAACACTCCAGAGGACCCGAAACCCATGATTGAAGACCATGCCCTGGGAAGCTCGACTGAAGTGGGCGCACGTCCGATTCTTGAGCCATTCTTTACCGCATTCCAGCCCGATATTGCGCTTCATCTCCGATCCTGATCCCGGGCGCTTCAACACGCTGGGGGCCATGAACCGTGTGGCAGCCCATCGGACCGAGAAAAGGGATCTGCCGTGAAGTTCGAAGTTGCTGACCGAGGCCAGGGGCCGTCCTGGTGGCTCCACGAAAACGGCGAAGTACTGGCATGGCCGGGCCGCTATTACGTCTCACTCGCCTTCGCGGAACGGGAGGCTGCCGCATTCAAGGCGGCCGCTGCCAGTGCAATATTCGAAATCCTCCAGGCCCCTGGCGGCTGGCAATGGAGGGCTTTACAGCCGGTGGACTATTACATGGCCTACTCCCCCGGGGTCTTCGCCCGGCCGGCGCAGGCCCGCAAGGCC
The DNA here is from genome assembly GCF_029581595.2 of Arthrobacter sp. NQ7. Taxonomy (NCBI): domain Bacteria; kingdom Bacillati; phylum Actinomycetota; class Actinomycetes; order Micrococcales; family Micrococcaceae; genus Arthrobacter; species Arthrobacter sp. NQ7. Next base: position 295,940 of record NZ_JARFXU020000004.1, read on the forward strand.
GGCAGGGAGATCAAGCACAAAGTGCAGCACGCCGACGGCCCCTAAGAGTAACCAACTGCTGAGGAGTTCATGTTCCTGCGTGCAGTGTTGCATCAGGGTCTCCGCGCCGGACCGTCCTAAGCTGCCGCCATGCACCCCTTAGCGGCAATCGGCCTGGTATTCCTCGCCGGGCTTGCCTGGACGGGCACCATCCTGACCCTGCTGGTTGCCCTGGCCCAAACCCGGCACCGGCCGCGGGTTGAAGAGCGTCCAACGGCCCAGAGCGTGAAGGTCCAAAGCTCCGACGAATAGGCAACCCGGACATAGACTGGTGCCGCCCACTGCAGGCGAGGCCTGTCCTCTGGAAACCCTGCAGCGGCGCCCTGGAATTCAGCCGGGAGTTCGGAGAAAAATCCCGGACGCATCGGCGGGCAGATCTTCGCTTCGCTGCTGCCTCACCGAGGCCTCAAGAAGCCACGCCATCGCTTCCTGGGACGAGGGAAAGTACCTGATCGGAAACGGAAGAGGCACAAGACCGACGCGGAACATGACAACCACCTCATCAACCGGGGACAAACCCAGGAGCGCCATCCGGGACATACTGGAGGTGGCAGGGAAAATTCTTCGGGCGGCCACCGAGTGCTTCACGCCGTGAATATCGACCAGCATCGGTACCCGGGCCCCTTGACCTAGAGTGACGACACCCAAAACGGGTCCACCGTTATCCCCCGTTACAGGACAACAGCGCAGGCGCCCGGGGCGACCTCGTCTACGGCAAACACGACATATCCGGCCGCAGGAGCGGGAACCCCCGGCAACGGCAGGTGATGGGACGACGGAATTCACGGTGGATTCGGCTCGACAGTGTTGAGGTACGTGTCGGTGCTTGGCCCCGGCGGGTGGGGACGGTGTGTGTCGGCCCGGCGGGGAGTCAGGGCTGGTCAGGGCCTTTTCGTGCTGCTTCCGGGCGTGGGGTGCGTGGTTTCTGGGTGATGAGTTCCTCGACTGCCGTGGCTCCGGCCATGGCCCCGCCCGCGGCGCGGTAGCCCGAGGCTATGCGGCTGGCGCCGTCGGCCATGGTTGCCGCGCAGCGCACGGCGTTGCGCAGCCGTTCCGGGGTTAGCTTACCTTTGGGCAGGCGCACTCCCGCGTTAGCGTGCTTCACTCGGGCGGCGACCTCGAGCTGGTCCCGTCCGAACGGTACGACGACGCAGGGTACGCCGGAGTTGAGGGCCTTCTGGGTGGCGCCCATGCCGCCGTGGGTTACGGCTACGGCTGAGCGTGCGAGGACGGGCCCGTGCGGGACGAACTGTTCGACGCGCACGTTGGGTGACAGGGGGCCGAGGTCCGCGATGCCGGCGGGCATCGTTACGACAACCCGGTAGGGCTCCCCGCCGAGCCCCTGGGCTGCGGCGCGGGCGAGCGCTTCATCGGATTGGTACTCGGAGGACGTGGTGACGAGGACGAACGGGTCACCGGGTTCCTGGACCCATGCCGGTACCTGGGCCGGGGGCTCCCAGGGGAGGGCGCCGATGAGGCGGATGTCCGGTGCCCAGTCGGGGTGGGGGTACTCGAAGGGCTCCGAGGTCGTCACCAGGGTCAGGGGTGCGGACCGGAAGAACCCGTCGGCACTCGTGACCGCCGGCACGCCGTTGGTGGTGAGAATCCTATTGATGCCGGGGACGAACCGCTTTTCGAGCTGCCCCATGATCAGGGGCCGCAGCAGGCTGTCCCGGAGCCGTCCGATCGGGCCACCGAGGGGTGGGAGTCCGGGGCCGAACGGAGGCGCACCCCGTGAGGTCACCGGCGGGGTGAAGGGGCAGAAGGCTGCCCAGGGGCCGCCCCATGCCTGGGCAGCGGCGCGCGCTCCCCAGGAGTTGAAGTCGACGATCACAGCGTCCGGGGATGTTGAGGCGATCGCGGCGGCAAGGTCGCCGCCGTCGATCGCCGCTCGTCGAACGAACACGTCCACGGAGGCCGAGAGGGCCTCGAGGGTGTTCTTGGTGCCAAAGTCGCGGTGCTCGATCCCAGCGACCCGTTCGTCGATAGGCTCCGCTGCGAGCCCGAGACCACGCATGAGGTCGACCTGGTCGGGGAGGGTGCGCACTTCCACCTGATGCCCGCGCCGGGCCAGCTCGAGGAGTAGCGGGGTCATGGGGAAGAGGTGGCCGATGGCGGGGGAAGTGTAGGCGAGGATGCGGGACATTATGTCCTCCGGGTGAGGGGTTCGAGGAGCTCGAGGATTGCTTGGATGTACGCCTCGCGGCCCAGCCCGGCGTCCTGCCGGAGGAGCTTCCAGACGTAGACGTCGCACACGGCGACGAACTGGGCCAGGCGGCGGTTGCGTTCGTCACCGTGGAGCCCGTCAAGGAACGGCCCGAACACCTGTCCGCACCAGGACCGGTGGTAGGCCCGGCCGGCGCCCGTGACGGTCGTCATGAACGGCGATGACGCCTCTTCGGCGAGCAGCCGCAGGGCGAGTCGCCCGTCCCGCTCGTAGTGAGCGGCGAGGTTCGCGATCGCGCCCTCAAGGTCACCGGGCACGGCCGTGTCCCGCTCGGCGGCGACCCTGGCTGCTTGGCGCTCGGCTGTCGCGGAGAAAAGCTTGTCCTTGTCGCCGAAACGTCGCAGTACTGTCTGGACACTTACGCCGGCGCGGGCGGCGACGGCCTCGAGTGTGATGCCGGCAATGGCGGTGCCAGCTTCGAACTCAGCTGCCGCCGCGTCGAGGATGCGCTCTGCGGTGGCTGCCGCGGACTGGGCCCGCTTCGTCATCACGTAGCTCCGGCCGGAAGTCCTTAATTTCATGTAAATCATACTAACTCCAATAATGATGGAGTGCCAGACCAAATGCCGCCATATCTGTCCCCCCGTCTGCCAGGGGTGCCGTATAACCCAGCCCCGGCCCGCGGCATCCGCGAGGTCATGTTCTTCGCAGTCTCCGGGCGGCCGGGTTCCAGTCGGATGCGGGATTAGAAGTCACACTCGCACGAGCTCCCCTGTCCAGTGTCGAGAAACGATCCCCTGGCGGGCCGGGACCGGTTGTGTCAATGGCCATCAGCTTCTGCCCAGGGGCGGCCAGTTAGTGTGCTCGCCCCCCCTCTGGGCACTTTCGCGGCCGCCTACGGGCAGTTTTCCATGGCCCGCTAACAGTTGTGCAGACGACTTCTGACCTTCCGTGCAGACGACTTCGGAAAACGACAAAATCTCGCGACTTTCGCTTGTGACTATTCGTTCAGAATGGCGGTTAAATCGCAGCCCAGAATTGCCGTATTCACGCACCGGTCGTCTTGTATGGCATGCGATTCGAGACACAGAAGTTTCGAGACATCAGGTCGGCTTAGGAGAAGGAGAGTTGAAAGCCCGCAAGGAATACGCCACCGGATGCTGGCAGCACTCCGTCTCTGATTCCAGAGACAGAGTGCTGAGGGACCGCCTTGCTGAGTGCCCGTTTCCGGCCGGTGCACACATCGAGAGGGTCCATCTGGCGCCTTTGCTGCTTATGCCCCCGCTGCCGTCGCAAGGCTGGCGCCGAGGACCTCGGCATCGTGTCCGACGCCGTACAACGTGGCCGAAGCGCGGGACCGCTGGAAGGGCACGCCCATGAAGTGCAGCCCGGGGACCTTGGTGCTGGAACCCTGGTTCTGGATCGGGAAGCCTGTCTCATCGAACGCTTCGGGGAAATCGATCCAACGGGTATAGTCCGGACGGAATCCGCTGGTGCAGACCACCGCCCCGAACGCTGCCGCCTCAAGGCGGCCTGGCGCGTCTGCATGGAATGGTGCCGGCTCAGGCAGGCTCGGCACAGGCAGTCCGCGCTCGGCTGCCATCTCGGCCACGAGCTTCTGCAGGTCACGGTAGCGGGCGTCGCCGAAGTCGACCGAGTCGGCCAGATCTGCCGCGAACTCCAGCCACCCGGCGCGAGCACCGAGCAGGTGTCCGACGAGGATCACGCCTATCGCCTGCAGAGTGCGGTAGTGCAGGTCATGGCCTCCGCGCAGGCCGCTGCTCTGCGGGTTCGGCGCGATCCGCGCCATCGGGTTGGGCAGGTCTTCCAAGGTCATCCGCATGAACCTGCTCTCAGCGACCCACCAGAAGATATCTCGGCCCCCGATACGGCGCGGACCCCCAGGGGCCCGCCCACACGAGAGCACAACTTCGCGCCCATCCCGATGGAGTTCCTCGGCGATCTGGCACCCCGATTGCCCGCTGCCGACCACCAATACCCGGCCGGATGGAAGCTGGCCGGGGCTGCGATACTGTCCCGCCTCGATCACGGGCAGCAGCGCCTCCAGCTCTCGCACTCCTGCCGGGCGGTGTGGACGTTGGTAGCCGCCCGTCGCCACCACTACCTCCCTTGCCCGGAACTCGCCCGCGCTGGTCTCCAGTGCGAACCGCCCATCCCACCGTCCCAGCGCAAGAGCCTCTACACCCCCGCGCACCGGGGCTCCTCCCGAGGCCGCGTAAGAGTTCAGATACTCCACGAACTCGTCCCGCGGCATGAACCCGTCCGGGTCGGGGCCGTCATAGGCCTGCCCTGCAAGACGGACGGTCCAATTCGGCAGCACCAGCGTGAAGCTGTCCCAACGGTCCCGCCAGCTCTGGCCCACCTGGCCCCGCTCCAGAACGAGATGCTCCCTGCCCAGTTCCGAGAGCACTCGGCTGATCGACAGGCCCGCCTGCCCAGCGCCGACAACCACCACGTCAACATCAGTCACGCTCATGCCAACCCCTCCTCAACGCCGTCTACAGGCCACCCAGTGTCAGTATGCGCCCCGCCAAGGCGGGAGTGCTAGAGATGGTCAGAGCACTCGTTGCGGTAAGTTCAACGCCCCGCCGTCTCACAGCCCGTGGGACACTAGACGTCTCTGCGCCGGAGCGTCCGCCAGCGATGGCCATGCCTGTTTTTGGGTGTGACTGTTCGTTCAGAATGGCGGTTAAATCGCAGCTTACGTTGGCGGTTCGAGGACCCATTCGAGGAACCATGGAGGGGGCGGCCGGTTGGGCTTCTCGCCGCATTCCGGGCAGTGACTGCTAACCTCGTTGGCGGCTAATTCGTGGTTGGCGGTTCCAGTCGGGCCGGGAAGGTTGGATAGGCTGGGTGACCGAAGGCAATGCCTCATATGTCCCGGCTCGGGTAAGGGTTAGACCAGGTTTAGTCGTTTTCGAGCATGCGCGGCTGGTTGATCATCAGCAGTCCGGCGGTGAGAGCCAGCAGGCAGGTGCAGAGCATGACAAACGATGCCATTCAGCCGCCGCTGAGGTCGTGCAGTAGTCCGAACAGCAACGGACCAGGCCGGCGAGGGAATAGCCCACGCCTTGGGCGAATCCGGAGAGGGCACCGGAGCCGGCTGTGGTTCGGGTGCGTTTGTTGATCATCAGGAGGGCATAGGAATAGGTGCCTTGGCCCAGTCCGAACACGACGACCCAAAGGGGTGAGCTGGTCGCGGGCGCCAGGAGGAGTTCCCCGTAACCGATGGCGAACATTAGGGTGAAGAACACGCCGATGGGGACCGGCTGTCGCATCCTCGCTACCAGCAAGGGCACGACAAGGCTGGTGGGCAGCCCAATGATGGCGTAGAGGGCGAGCATGGAGCCTGCCTCTCCCGGAGTGAAGCCGCGGTCAACCAGAACGGCCGGAAGCCAGGTGAAAATAGCGAACGTGTTGCTGGAACACCCGGCGAAGATCAGGGCCAGTCCCCAACCGATAGGTGATCTCCACGGACGGATTTTGGGTCCGGGGACGGGCCGTGAATTTCCGGTGAGGCGTTCCATGGCCGGTCGTTCTGCCCGGTGACGTAGGAGCACGATGATCCAGGGCAGCGCGGCTGCAGCGCCGGCGAGTGACCAGACGCCAACTGCCACCCGCCAGCCTGCTGCTTCCGAGATGGGAACCGCCAGCTGTGGGGCCACGGCTGTGCTGATCGCAAACAGTGTGACGTACAGGGCTGTGAGGAGCCCGATCCTGTCCGGGAAGTACTTTTTGACCAACGGCGGCAGCACGATGTTGCCCAGTCCCAGCCCGATCATGGTCAGCAGGGAAAGCAACAGGAAGACTGCAACGCTCGTTCCCAGCGCCCTTCCCAGCTGTCCGGCAACGGCCAGCAGTGTCGCGGTCAGCAATAATGGTTCGAGTCGGACGCGCCGTAGCAACTGAGGGGTCATGAATCCCATCAGGGCGAATCCCGCCGTCGGGAGCATCCCGAGCATGCCGATCGAAACTGCGTCGAACGGCAGGTCCGCGGCTATCCGGGAGATGATGGGCGAAACCCGCGCCGACGCACATCGACCCGGCCGAATGACTTCGACCAATCTTGGTATGCCAGGGGTCCATACAGTACGGGCTGCAGGGGGAACAAGCCCTTAAGACCGAGTTCTTTGCATCATCGCGAGTTCCAGCGGACAGCGGACGCCTAACGTGGCTCACACGGCGCCTTAACCGATGCAGGCCAGGAGTGGGCGGGTGTCCTGACCGCTCCATGACGAGGCGCTCACAATGTATCGCCGAAAAGTGTCATGAGCGCGCCGACAGGCGACCGTATGACCACGAGGTACTGCCCGGGGCTGAGTGCCAGCCCGTAGGCTATGGCTCCCGCGATGACGACAATGACGGACGCGACCAAGTTTATGGGCCACCTGAACGAGGACTCGGCTGGTCATGATCATCCAGGTTGGCGCAGGGGTGACTGGGAGTCGTTGCAGCACAACGACATCGTGGTTCATGGGCCAGCGCCAGCGTGCGGAGGCTGGGCGGTTTCCCTTGCCCGCGTCCCGGCCGATGAAGCATGTTGTTTACGGAAAAGCCACCACCCCCGGCGCGGACCCCGCTCTCTCCGTGGCCGGGGCTGACCCTTGCTAGCGCCGGCCGTCGAGGGTCCTTGTCGACCTTGCCACACATTTCATTCCAAGGCTCTAGTCCAGCTGCCGAGGAGGGACTATCATCGCAGCCAACCATACTCATGTTCTTTCCGTTAGGTCTCCCGGACGGTTCATTGGTCATTTCTCACGTGTAGTAAATGAAAATGAAATAAGGAGGCAAAACAGTGTTCAAAAAGAGCTGGCTTACCGGTTTGCTCGTGGCGCCGATCCTTCTGGGAGCAGGCGCCAGTTCCGCGCTTGCCGGAGAAGTGACCGGCCCTCCAGGGCCAGATGGTTTCGCCACGGGATCATGGACTCCGATATCCGGTTACGTCGCAAACTCGATCTGTGCATTCTCTGGGCTGAACGCCTATCACCCCGGAAAGGAAGGCGAGTACCTGGGTAATGTCCAGAACTACGGAGCTCTGGTAATTCAAGGGGAAAAGGCTGACCTCCCAAGCCCCGGCGACGCCTGCAACGGGCACACCGGGTACCTGGCCGGAGGTGAATAAATCCTGCCCTTCCGGAAACACCCTCATGGGGTGTTGAAGGCCGCAGGTCCCCAACAAATGTGACAATTTGAAGTGATGGGCAGGAAAACCTGT
>NZ_JARFXU020000049.1:0-3589 GCF_029581595.2 Arthrobacter sp. NQ7
GAATAGTGATTATTGCATCTGATGCATGATCACCCCTCCTCCGCCTGGGACTTGCTGCCACGCAGTCATTCATCTTTGAAAAGTGCCCGTGACCTGCGGAAACACTTCGTACACAGTGGGCGCAGGGCACTCCTTAAACCCTCGACGGGGCGCGCAAAGCAGCGTGACCCTAGCCTTGGATGCCTCGTTAGCAGCGGATTTGCAGGGCTTCAGCATTAATTGCATGATTCTTGCATCCAATGCAATGCTTCAGGAGGGTTCATGGCTGTCGATTCGGCGGGACGGGTGCTGGATTTCGGCGCAGTGCGTTTCCTTCATCCCGAGGATGTTGTGTTCACCCAGATGCTCACCGGGTGGCGGAATCAGCAGCTGAGCAGGAATCTGTCCTTTGGCACTATCGAAGGCCGGGAGCGCCTGGTGACACGGTTCCAAGAGTCCACGAATGAGTATCCGTGGCAGTGGACGCCGGCACATGTGGATGAGTTCTTTGGGGATCTGCGCAGTGTGAAGCACGCGGCCCAGTCCACGATCCGGAGTTATCAGGCGGCGCTTCGGGCGTTCTGCTCGTACGTTGCCTCACCTGATTATGGCTGGGACCGGGTCTGCGAGCAGTATTTCGGAACGCACCCTTCGCAAGTCTGTTTTGACTGGAATACTGCGGTCCACGCCCAAACCAACGAATCGGATCCCAAGCGGCGGCCGTTCACCCGGACGGAGCTGCAGGCCTTCTTTGACCGGGCCGATGAAGAGGTCGACAGGATCGCGGCGCTGGGCCGCAAGGGCTGGCTGCCGGCATACCGGGACGCTGTCCTGTTCAAGGTGGCCTACTGCTGGGGTCTGCGCCGCAATGAGGTCAGGCACCTGCAAACGGTGGATTTCTCCAGGAACCCGCACGCGCGGGAATTCGGCAAGTACGGGGTCCTGCAGGTCCGGCACGGGAAAGCCATGAAGGGTTCACCACCCAAACGCCGCAGCGTCCTGACCGTCTTCGACTGGTCCACGGAAATCGTTGCCGACTGGCTGGAACGCGGCCACCCGCACATGACCGACGGTCTGGATCTGTTCCCTTCCGAACGGGGCACCCTGGTTTCGGAGACGGCGCTGAACCGGAGGTTCAACCGGTATTGCGAGGACCTGGGCCTCTCCCCCGGCCTGGACATCCATTCACTGCGCCGCTCCTACGTCACCCACCTGATCGAATCAGGCATGGACGCTTTGTTCGTCCAGCACCAGGCCGGGCATGAGCACGCCTCAACGACGGCCCTCTACACCTCCGTCTCCAGCGACTACAGGGTCAAAACACTGCGCCGCGCCTTGGACTCCACGATCCGGCATGCGCTGGCCGGAATGGAAGACTGAACGCATGAAACGAGAGATCGACTACCGCTGGCGGCTTGCAGAACTGATGGCAGCCCGGGGGATGCACAACAGCACGGACCTCAGTCCCTTGCTCAAGGAACGCGGCATCGAACTCTCTGCCTCCCAGGTCTATCGGCTCGTCACCCAACGCCCGGAGCGCGTCTCACTCATGATGATCGCCGCGCTCTGCGACATCTTCTCCTGCGGGCCCGAGGACCTGGTCACCGTCACGGCAATGGACGCCAAGGTCCGCAAAGTAGCCTCCGACGCCAATGTCGTGGACCTGAACAAGACCATCCGGCCCAAACGTGCCCGGGTACTCCGCGATGACGGCTAAGATCAGCGCTCGGCTGGCCATTCGGGGCCGGCCCCGAACCACCGGGGCGTTCACTTGCGACAGGTGCTCACGGGCAGCCGGCAAGCACCGCGCCAGCTGGCCAGAAGGCAAGATCTGCGGGACCTGCTTCACGGTCGCCATGCGCACCCACGGCACCTGCCCCGGCTGCGGGACAAAGCGCATGCTCCCAGGCAGGACTGCTTCCCACAATCACCAGCCAGTCTGCGCCGACTGCGCCGGCATCACCCAGGACTACCACTGCTCCGGCTGCGGGGAGGAAGCCGAGCACTACCGCCACAACACCTGCGCCCGCTGCGCACTCCGGAACGACCTCACGGCGCTGTTGCACGTCGAAGAGGCTCAGGGCACGGAAACCACGGCAGCGAAACTGCTCGCCGCGCTCTTGGGAGCCCAGCGCCCTGAAAGCATCCTTAGCTGGCTCCGCAACACCGGCGTCCGCGACCTGCTCAAGCGACTCGCCGCCGGCGACATCCCACTCAGTCATGAGGCGCTGGACAGGGAATCCAACACCCTACGAGTGGAGCACCTACGCAGCCTGCTCATCCACCACAACTTACTGCCAGTCCGGGACCATTACCTCGCGCTCTTTGAGCGGTGGCTAGCCAACAAGCTTGATGACATTGATGACATCGAGGTTCGGCGACCCATCGAGTCCTTCGCCCGCTGGCACCACCTCCGACGCATCAGGAGCATTTCCGCAGACGGGAAGACCACCCAGGGCCCCGTGCACAGCTCGAAGCAGGAAATCACCGAAACCGTCAAATTCCTCACCTGGCTCAAACTCACCCACGGACGAACGGTCGCCTCCTGCCTCCAGGCCGACGTCGACGCCTGGCTGGCCGACGGTCCCACAACCAGGCACGCCATCAGAACCTTCTTCGTCTGGGCCATGAAGAACCGGACCTGCACCAACATCACCATCGGCTTCCGGCAGGCCAAGACCGTGCCACTGATCACCCAAAGCCAGCGGCTCGCCATGCTCAAGACCTGCCTCACCGACAACATCGACACCCTGTCCTCTCGGGTCGCCGCCACTCTCCTGCTGCTCTACGCCCAACCCGTAGTGAAGATCGCCGCGATGAAGAGCGCCGACGTGTTGCTCACGCCCGATGGTCCGCGCCTCTCACTGGGGGAAGAACACCCAGCGCCAGTGCCCGAACCGTTCGCCGGACTGCTCACAAAACACCTCGCTTCACGCCCCAACATGCGCACGGGCAGCAGCTCCGGCAGTCCATGGCTCTTCCCCGGCTACCGCGCAGGACAACACATCCACCCCAACACACTCATGATGCGGCTGAGGGAAATCGGAATAGACCTCCTAGGCGCACGCAACGCATCCCTCCGCAGCCTCGTCCAGGAAGTCCCGGCACCGCTCGTGGCAGAAATGCTTGGCTACAGCTACCAAGTCACGCAAAAGCACGCCGCAGCCGCCGCGGAACCCTGGTCCCGCTATCCAACAGGGAAGTCACCGCGCATAATGACCGACATCGTTGCGGAAAGCCGATAACGAGCCGAATCGATCCACAGCGGGCCGGGCCTTCCGGACCCCAGCCCACGGAGGCAGGCATGGCAACCAAGGATGAAATACAGCGCAGGTTTCAGCGCATGCGCTGGTTCCTTCCAGTAACGCTCATCATGCTGGTTTCCAGCGTGCTAAGCCTCGCCGGTGTCGATTCAGAGCCCTGGCTCTGGATCCGGACAATCCTTTTCAGCATCGCCGTCGTCGTACTCTGCGTCCAAGCAACCAGGTTTTCCCTATGGCAGCGGGATGAGTACTGGCGGGAAAAGGGACGAGACCCTAAGCATCCGGACCGCTTCCCCTCGAGTGGTGCTGCCGAATAGTTCCAGATCGAATAATCACCGTTGCCAGTA
>NZ_JARFXU020000050.1:0-3203 GCF_029581595.2 Arthrobacter sp. NQ7
AGGTGGCGAAGTAGTGGTCGAACGACACGTTTTCCTGGAAGAGGACGACAACGTGTTTGATCGGCGTCGCGGTGCCGTCCGTGGTGTTGCCGGCGGTGGCCGGTGTGGCGCCGAAGCCGACCAGCCCGGCGGTCAGAGCTGAAGCGGCGAGGGCTGCTGCGCCGGTGGCGGTGACAACTCTTTTTCGAGTGAGGGGTGCCATTGAAGGCATGGGGTATCCAATCGTTTCAGATGGGGTTGGTGCCGCGGGGAGCGGCAGGTTTTGAGGGGGGGGGTGTTACTTGGCGGGGACGACGTCCGCTTCGTAGGTGATGATCTCGGTACCGTTGCCTTCATCGCCGTTGTCCGGGGCGACCTTCATAGTGAGGTGGTTGCCGTCGGCCGTCATCTTGAACGGGTTGCGGGTGGCGACGTGCCCGGCCGTTGACCACTTCTGGAACGGGACATCGCGGGTCACCTCGTGAGACTTCAGGTCGATCATCGCCATACCGCCCAGTTCATAGGTGGCGGAGGTGCCGCCGGCCGCCGGAGTCTGCGGAAGGTTGGTTACCCCCGCGCAAAGCATCTTGGCGTTGGGCACGTACTGGCAGTCCTGATAGTCGATGAAGTAATTCGGGTTCTCCCAGGTCGACAGTTCCTTGCCCTGAAGGTCCCATTCCGCGAACCGGCGCGAGCCCCAGGTGTTGCCCACCAGGTGTCCGGTCTGCTTGTCCAGGACGATGCCGCCGAAGTGGTCTTTGACCTCGAACTGCTTGTGGACGTCCAGGCTCGTGGCATCGACCTTGTAGATGATGGCGCTGCTGTTCGGCCGGTACTGTGCGACGGGAACCCACATATTGGTGCCGTCGAAGTCAATGCCGCCGGGGTGGTACATGTCGCCCTCGCCCAGGATGATGTCCTTCTGTAGGTTGCCGGCCTTGTCCATGACGAACAGGTGCCCGATGCCCTTGCCCGGGGTGCGGTCGTAACCGTCCTGCGGGGTGGGGTATTTGACCGTGGGCTCGGTGATCTGGACGGCCGAGAGGAAGATGTGGTCCTGGCTGTAGGCGATCCCCTCAGTGTGATAAGTCGGGAAGTTCAGCTTCAGCTTGGACGTTTGCTGCCAAGCAGTGTTCCGGTCGACGTAATTGAACGCGTCGGCCAGAGCGGTGTCGGTTTCGTGATGGGTTCCGGATCCTGCGGGGCTTGTGCCCTTGCCCGGGTCATCCGCCTGTGCTGCCGTGGTGCCGCCGATTGCAGCGGCGGCAAGGATCAGTGACGCGGCCGTTGTAAGGACGCGTCGGGTAGCTGTAGAGCGCATTGGGGGCCTCTTAAGGTTGGGGTCTCAACAGGAGCTCTCAAGTTACTAAGGGGTAATTAACCGGAAGTAGCGCGATGGTGAACAGGACTGGTCCGAACGCTGCGGGGGACGGTTGTCGCTGTATGCATCACTCAATAACCAAGGTGGCGGGTAGTAAGGGCACCCGGTCGAAGAGCAGCTCCGGACATGGGAAAGGGTGCGCCCCGTTCGCTGAGCGCACCCTTTTCGTTCCCATTCCCCAAGCCGATCCCCTTCGGCTGCACCGATAATAAGCGGGCTGATATTTCGGTTGGCAAGACTTTCCGTGCGGCCCGTCAAGAGTTACTAACCCGGAAGCAGTCAGGTCCAGAAGTCGTCCGCCTTAGCTGGGTCCTCATGCATCTCGAAAACCTCAGTCAATTTGCCGCCGGAGACGCTGCACACCAGGACCGACCGTTCGTTGATCGATTTGCCGTCACGCTCCGCGTAATAGGTGTGAACTCCGACCGTGTACCTGTCCCCGACGGTCACGTCCTCAAGAGTGACCTTGAGCGACCCGTTGGTGCCGGACATCAGCTCCCCGAAATAGGCCAGGATCGCGTCCCTGCCCTTTTTGTCCCCTGCCATGGGACCGCTTCCGCCGACATGCCACACCGAATCCTCGGTGTACTGCTCCATGAGCTTGTCCATGTCACCTGCAATGAACGCTTCGTAGCCGCGCCGGACCACCGCCGCGTTTTCCTCTGATCCCATCTCCCACACCTCTGTCATCCTTCGTCGGGATCTTGCGAGGAAAGATTAGGCCTGGGCTGTTCACCAGTCGAGGGGGAGTGGCCCCCTATATCTCCCCTTTTTCCGGATCCAATCCAAAAATCCCGGGTGGTAGGGGCGGGAAGTGGAGGAGCACAGAAAAGGCGCACCCCACTGCTGGAATGCGCCCTTCCCATTATTCGTCCCCTATATCTGCCCCTTTATGCGGCACCCCGGGCCGGGTAGTCGTGCTCCTGGGCGTACTTCACCCCGGCGATCACGTCATCCAGGGACGGACGGCCGAAGGGCATGGTGGCAGTGCTGGACCAGAACAGCGTGCGGTCCTCGTCGAGGATGAAGATGCCTGGTTCGTTGAATAGGTCCGGCTCGCCGTCCTTGATCGCGTGGGAGAGGTTAAGGCCCCAGACCCTAGCAGCTTCTTCTCCAAGTCCGTAGGCGACCGGGAGATTGGCCAGGTGCCACTGATCCACGATCCGGGTGCTCCGTTCAAGCGTTTCCATGCTGACAGCGACCACCTGACCTATGCCGACTGCTTTCAGGTCCTCGATCCGCTTGTCGATCTCGGCCAGCTGCTTGCGGCAGATCGGGCAGTGCAAGCCCCGGTAAAAGACGACCAGGCTGAACCGGCCGCCGTCCCCGGTGCCCAGCTTCAGATCGTCGGTGGTTCCCCCGCCGACCAATGGCAGGCCAAGATCGGGGACTTGTTGCGTCGGTATAAGCGTCATGTTGCTCCTCAGATAGAAGTGACGGGCCAAGGCTTATGCGGATTGTTCAAGTTCCCAGTCTTTGACGTCGGCGATCGGCGCGAACACGCTGCCGTCGAGTTCGTCCAGGCTGTCGTTGCTGCGGGCCCGCTTGGGCCAGTCGCGGGTGGCCAGTGCTGCCTTGCCCAGGGCGATGACGTCGGCGTGCCCTTCAGCGATCAGGGCGGCGGCGGCTTCCGGTTCGTCGAGGCTGCCGTTGGCAATGACCGTTAAACCGGTGTGCTGCTTGGCCAGAGCGGCGAGGGAGTCGCCTTCCTCGCCAAAGGCCGGGGCGTCGGCCCGGTATTCGGTGGTGTGGATGTAGTCGATCCCGGTCGTCGCCAAGGCTGTGAAGATGGCCTCGGCTTCTGCGGGCCCGCCGGCCCATTTGTGCGTGTAGTCGCTGACCT
>NZ_JARFXU020000063.1:0-508 GCF_029581595.2 Arthrobacter sp. NQ7
GTTCCCAACTGGCCCAGTGCGGCACCAGGTTGGAGTTGGCGATCAGTACGCGCGGGGCATTGCGGTGGGTCTTGAACACGCCGACCGGTTTACCCGATTGCACCAGCAGGGTTTCGTCGTCGTTCAGTTGCGTGAGGTTCTCGACGATCTGGTCGTAGCACTCCCAGTTGCGCGCCGCGCGCCCGATACCGCCGTAAACCACCAGTTCCTTGGGGTTTTCGGCCACTTGCGGGTCGAGGTTGTTCATCAACATGCGCAGCGGCGCTTCGGTCAGCCAGCTTTTGGCGGTGAGCGTGTTACCGCGGGCGGCGCGGATTTCGACGTCACGGTATTTGGTAGGCCTGGCTTTAGAAAAATCGGTCACGGCAGACTCCTCGGCATGATGCGCGAACGTGATGGGCGCGAAGGAGACTCTTACGCACACATCTTTACTTGTACATACAAGCATATGCAATCGAGCGGCCAACTTTCCTGGAGAGCCGGAGCAATTGTTTGCGCAGGCGCGGGT
>NZ_JARFXU020000051.1:0-2891 GCF_029581595.2 Arthrobacter sp. NQ7
TCACCCCGGCCATCAAACAATGGCTCAGGGTCCGCGACCGGAAATGCACCTTCCCCGGCTGCAGCAACCACACCCCGGACAACGACACCGACCACCTCACCGCCTGGCACCAGGGCGGCGCAACGGACGTCAGCAACCTGGCGCAGCTCTGCCCCAAACATCATCGACTCAAACACCACAGCCACTGGACCCCGGATCCGGCAACCCCGGACGAGCCCCCGGGCTGGACCTCACCCACCGGCCGCCACTACAACCCCCAACACCCCACCCCCAAACCAACCCACTGGCCATCGGGCATTCTGCCGGTGAGTAGTGCCGCGCTGCCCGGCATTGTCATCGCGACGCCAAAAACCGAAAACCCCCTGCCACATAACCCGACCGCGCCAGGAGTAGCCGCGCCGCCGCAAACATCAGCCCGGCCGGACCCCGAACACCAATTGCCAGCGCAGGAACCGGAGGATCTGCACTGAGAGCAGCTCCTCGCCGGAATGCCCGCCTGGCCGGACCCGCCACCCGAAGAACCACCCGGAAACATCATGCTCGATCCAGAACAGATTCCGGCGGACGATCCGCTCTGGGACGACTTCTACGCCCTGCCATTCCAGCTGCCCACCGACCCACAACAGGGGGCTTTCCTGTCCTCGCTGTGAAGCGGCCGTTGTCAGCCTGCCCTGGTGCGCTTCGCCGTCGTGCCGTCCCGGCTCCGCCTGCCGTGTATCAGCGACTATGGCGTGCGTTGCCACAGCTACGCCTTGTGGAAGACAGAGCGCATGAACGGCCTGTAGATCGAACCTTTTCCGTTGGTGCCCGAATCATCCGCATCGCCGTCGTCCCTGGCCGACCTCAGTTCGGTGACGTGGGTCAGGACCTGGTCCTGGACCCAAATGGAGTGGCGCGTCCAGCCCCCGACGCCGTGGCGTTCGACGCGGAGGACGCGGTCGTGCCAGGTGCAACGTGCGGCGGCGCCCGGCGGGACACCGGAATTGTCCACGTAGTACCAGAGCACGTCCTGGTGGACGGGATCAACCGTGAAGATGCCATGGCCTTCGAAATGGCTGCCGTCTGGTTCAACATGCCGGTAGCTCTGGACCACGCCCTGGCCGGCGGCCACTTGGCTGTAGGTCACTTCGGCGTCCACGCTGTGCTCCGGCCCCCAGGGACCGGCAGCAACACGTGTCGTCCCGCGCCAGTGACCCAGCAGGCCCAGGAGCGCAGGATGTCCGTGCTGGGTTCCCTGCCCGTTCAATGCCGCCCCTGCCGAAGTTCATCCATACCTCAGGATGGACTCTCCGCGGGACCGTTGCCAGCCTCTTACAGTCCGAAAGTCTCGTTCTCCTCGAAAGGACCAACGACCGTAACGGTCCGTGGTGCGGCAGCAAGCTCGGCGGCCAGCTCCTGCACCTGCTCCGTGGTGACGGCCTTGATGAGGCGCAGGGTTTCGTCGATGTCCTGGTACTCCCCCGAGACGAGTTCAGCACGGCCCAGCCGGGACATCCGTGACCCGGTGTCCTCGAGGGCCAGGACAATGCCGCCGCCCAGCTGGCCTACCGCTTTGCGGAGCTCGTCGTCGGAAATTCCGTGTTCGGCAAGCTTTTCCAGCTCCACGCCCAGCAGGTCCAGCACCTGCCTGACCTTTGACGGCGTGCAGCCCGCGTACATACCGAAATAGCCGGCGTCTGCATAGGACGATGCGAACGAATAGGTGGAGTACACCAGGCCGCGCTTTTCGCGGATTTCCTGGAAGAGCCGTGAGGACATGCCGCCGCCGAGGACCGCGTTCAAGACGCTCATGACGTAACGGCGTTCGTCCGTGGCAACAATCGTGGGGCAACCCATGATGATGTTCGCCTGCTCCACGGCACGCTTCACCACATGGAGCCCGGCGGTTCCCGTGATGACGGCCCGCTCGGTGGAACGGCGCTTGACTGGTGCGGCATGGGGTTCAAGCGACCACCCGGCTGATTCAAGGGCGTCCACCACGAGCCCGCAGACCACGTCGTGTTCCAGCCCGCCGGCCGCCGTGATGACCAGTTCCTCAGGCTTGTAGTACCGGCGGTAGTGCTCCCAGACGGAGTCCCTGGCTACGGCCTTGATCGCAGCCGGGGTCCCGCCGATGGGCCGGCCCAGTGGGTGGCTGCCAAGGACGGCGGCGACGAAGTGTTCGTGCGCTACGTC
This sequence comes from Arthrobacter sp. NQ7, assembly GCF_029581595.2. Classification (NCBI taxonomy): domain Bacteria; kingdom Bacillati; phylum Actinomycetota; class Actinomycetes; order Micrococcales; family Micrococcaceae; genus Arthrobacter; species Arthrobacter sp. NQ7. Next base: position 2,176 of record NZ_JARFXU020000051.1, read on the forward strand.
GGTGGGGTCATCGCTGTCCATCGCGATTTCCTCGAGGATGACGTCGCGTTCCTGCTCCATCTCGTCGGGATCCAGGACGGCCCCGGTGATCATGTCCGCAATCACGTCGATTGCCATGGGCAGGTCCGTATCCAGGACGCGTGCGAAGTAGCAGGTGCTTTCCTTGGCGGTGGCCGCGTTCGATTCGCCGCCGACCTCGTCAAAAGCCGAGGCGATCTCGAGGGCCGTGCGCCGCTTGGTTCCCTTGAACAGGAGGTGCTCCAGGAAGTGGGTGGAGCCGTGCTGGCCGGGAGCCTCGTCCCGGGAGCCCACTCCTACCCAGAACCCGATGGTGGCTGACCGCTGCCCCGGCATTGCCTCCGTGAGCACCCGCACTCCGCCGGGCAGCACTGAACGCCGGACCTCTGACCCGCCGTCGGAGCCGTGGACCAGGGTGTCGCCGGCGTGGTTCTGCTCAAGCGGCAGGGGTACAACAGTCATTGATGCCTTTCAGGACGGGCAGCCGGATCTGGCTGCCATCGTAACAGCGGCGGGACCGGGGGGTAAACCACCCCGCCCCCCCAATCATGCTTTATGACGGGGGGGCCCGGGCGGTTGAGATGCGCGCCCTCCTCCCGCTTCCCTGCGGGCGCGCGCCCCGTGGTGGCCGGGGCCCCTTTCCCCGCCCCCCCCGGGGGGGGGGGGGCAGCTTCCCGCGCCGTGGGCTTTGAGGTGTT
>NZ_JARFXU020000052.1:0-2604 GCF_029581595.2 Arthrobacter sp. NQ7
TCACACCCCACCAGCCCGGCAGAACTGGTACGGAAAGTCCCACAACCCCGACCATGCAACGCCCGCCGGCTATCACACATGGAACGGTTTAGCCTGATCCGCGTTCGCTCGCCACTACTAACGGAATCACTATTGTTTTCTCTTCCTGCGGGTACTGAGATGTTTCACTTCCCCGCGTTCCCCCCACGCACCCTATGTGTTCAGGTACGGGTCACCAAGTCACTCGCGCGCTTGGCGGGGTTTCCCCATTCGGACACCCTGGGATCACAGTCCGGTTATCGACTCCCCCAGGCTTATCGCAGATTCCTACGTCCTTCTTCGGCTCCTAATGCCAAGGCATCCACCGTGTGCTCTTAAAAACTTGACCACAAAGATCAAAAACAAAAAACACTCGAGAGAACCACAGAAACCAACCACAACCCCAACACCCCAAAGGGTGTCAACAGCCACGGCCAGATCCAGGTTCATATTCTTGGAAATTGCTTCTTATACAAGATGCTCGCGTCCACTATGTAGTTCTCAAACAACAACCCCAAACCACACACCCCACACACCCAAAAGCGCGTGGACCGTCATGGCCAGGAAAACCAGAAACAAACAAACCCGGAACACACCCCCCACAAAAGAAGGAGCCATCTCCCGGCCCTGTTGCCTCAGGACCCAACAGTGTGCCAAACACGAAAACCACCACATCACCACGCCCACCGTTCCAGAACCACCACCAGGTGGGGTTCGTACTAGAGAAGGACACGACAACACAACAGCCGCTATTTGTTGATATTCCACCCATGAGCACCCGCCGCAGGACAATCGCCTGCGCAACGGGCTTGCTTCCTGACAACCCCAACCCCACCGCATACACGATGAGTGGCTGGCTGTAGGTGCTCCTTAGAAAGGAGGTGATCCAGCCGCACCTTCCGGTACGGCTACCTTGTTACGACTTAGTCCCAATCGCCAGTCCCACCTTCGACAGCTCCCTCCCACAAGGGGTTAGGCCACCGGCTTCGGGTGTTACCAACTTTCGTGACTTGACGGGCGGTGTGTACAAGGCCCGGGAACGTATTCACCGCAGCGTTGCTGATCTGCGATTACTAGCGACTCCGACTTCATGGGGTCGAGTTGCAGACCCCAATCCGAACTGAGACCGGCTTTTTGGGATTAGCTCCACCTCACAGTATCGCAACCCTTTGTACCGGCCATTGTAGCATGCGTGAAGCCCAAGACATAAGGGGCATGATGATTTGACGTCGTCCCCACCTTCCTCCGAGTTGACCCCGGCAGTCTCCTATGAGTCCCCACCATCACGTGCTGGCAACATAGAACGAGGGTTGCGCTCGTTGCGGGACTTAACCCAACATCTCACGACACGAGCTGACGACAACCATGCACCACCTGTAAACCAACCCACAAGGGGAAGGACTGTTTCCAGCCCGGTCTGGTTCATGTCAAGCCTTGGTAAGGTTCTTCGCGTTGCATCGAATTAATCCGCATGCTCCGCCGCTTGTGCGGGCCCCCGTCAATTCCTTTGAGTTTTAGCCTTGCGGCCGTACTCCCCAGGCGGGGCACTTAATGCGTTAGCTACGGCGCGGAAAACGTGGAATGTCCCCCACACCTAGTGCCCAACGTTTACGGCATGGACTACCAGGGTATCTAATCCTGTTCGCTCCCCATGCTTTCGCTCCTCAGCGTCAGTTAATGCCCAGAGACCTGCCTTCGCCATCGGTGTTCCTCCTGATATCTGCGCATTTCACCGCTACACCAGGAATTCCAGTCTCCCCTACATCACTCTAGTCTGCCCGTACCCACCGCAGATCCGGAGTTGAGCCCCGGACTTTCACGGCAGACGCGACAAACCGCCTACGAGCTCTTTACGCCCAATAATTCCGGATAACGCTTGCGCCCTACGTATTACCGCGGCTGCTGGCACGTAGTTAGCCGGCGCTTCTTCTGCAGGTACCGTCACTTTCGCTTCTTCCCTACTGAAAGAGGTTTACAACCCGAAGGCCGTCATCCCTCACGCGGCGTCGCTGCATCAGGCTTGCGCCCATTGTGCAATATTCCCCACTGCTGCCTCCCGTAGGAGTCTGGGCCGTGTCTCAGTCCCAGTGTGGCCGGTCACCCTCTCAGGCCGGCTACCCGTCGTCGCCTTGGTAGGCCATTACCCCACCAACAAGCTGATAGGCCGCGAGTCCATCCAAAACCACAAAAGCTTTCCACCAACCACCATGCGATAGTCAGTCATATCCGGTATTAGACCCAGTTTCCCAGGCTTATCCCAGAGTCAAGGGCAGGTTACTCACGTGTTACTCACCCGTTCGCCACTAATCCACCCACAAGTGGGCATCATCGTTCGACTTGCATGTGTTAAGCACGCCGCCAGCGTTCATCCTGAGCCAGGATCAAACTCTCCGTTGAAGTAAAACAAAAACAGACACAACCAAAACCACCGGAAATAACGGCGACAAAGGCTGCACAAAATTTGAAACCAGCTAAAAAAACCATGCACACCACGGGGTGGCGCACACAGCACATTTCAACCAATCACATTACATAATCGGTATCAACAAACTTGGCACACTATTGAGTTCTCAAACAACAGACACA
>NZ_JARFXU020000053.1:0-1861 GCF_029581595.2 Arthrobacter sp. NQ7
GGTGGAAGGCCGTCGACTGCGTTGCCATCGTTTTCCTGGTCTCTTTGGTGGGGTTTCGTAAGGGGTGGTCAGGCGGAAGCCGCGGTTTCGAGCGCGACGGCGTTGACGCCGGCGGAGGCGACGGCGTGGTCGTCTTCGACGGTGCTGCCGCTGACACCGATGGCACCAACAATGGCGCCATCGATGGTCAGGGGCAGACCGCCCGGGAAGGTGATCAGGCCGCCGTTTGAGACCTCGATGTTGTACAGCGGTCCGCCCGGCTGGGACAGCGAGCCGATGTCGCCGGTCGGCATATCGAAGAACCTGGCGGTGCGGGCCTTTTTGATGGAGATGTCGATGCTGCCCAGCCATGCACCGTCCTGACGGGCGAACACCTTCAAGTTGCCGCCGGCATCCACGATGGCCACATTCATTTTCAGGCCGCGGTTGGTTGCGTCGGCCAGGGCCGCTGTCAGGACTCGTTCGGCTTGCCGGAGCGTGATGTCAGTCATTGATCTGGTGCTACTTTCTGTGGTGGTGGTGAAGGTCTGAACCCCGACGCCTAGGCGTGGGACGGTTCCGGGAGAGGGGTCGTTTGGGCGGCTTCAAATGCGGACAAGAGCCGTTTGGTGTCTGACATTTGGTCCTCCCAGATGGATCGGACGATGTCTATGCGGTCCTCGGAGTCCTGCAGCCCGGAGAGGTAGGCTCCGATGTTCGCTCCGCCGTCACCTGCCTGTTCGTGGAGGGCGATCATGGTGGCGACGACTTTGGCCTGCATGCCATACACGGGAATCTGAGGTCCGCGGGGTGCGATCATGCCGACGTAGTAGAGCTTCTCGAGGCCCTCGGGAATGATCCCTGCGCCGTAGCGGATGGGGGCGCCCTTGCGGCGGGGAACGAGTTCTTCGTTCAGGAAGGGGACGCTGGAGTAGAAGCCGGTGGCCCAGAGGATGGTGTCGTACTCTTTGGCGGTGCCGTTGGTGAAGTGGACCGTCTTGCCTTCGAACCGCTCGATGCCGGGGACGACCCCGACGCGGCCGTGCTGGATCCAGTAGGGGAGCAGGGTGTTGACCACGGTGCTGCCCTCGGCCAGGGTGCGGTGCTTGGGTTCGGGCATGCCGGGATAATCGCTCCATTCACCAATGGACACGCGGGCCAGGAGACGGCTGATGAGGTCCACCTCGTCGGGGGCGAACTGCTTCAGGAAGTCCAGTTCCTGGCGGGGTTTGCCGAAGTAGGCCTTGGGCTGGAAGTAGGTGCCTTCGCGGATCACGATGTCAGCTTCGAGCCGGTGCTGGGCCACGTCCACGGCGAGGTCGCAGCCAGAGTTCCCTGCCCCGACCACCAGGACCCGGGTGCCGTCGATGTCCTTGACATTGTTGTATTCGCTCGAATGGAGCTGCTTGCCGGTGAACTCCCCGGGGAAGGACGGGACCTTCTTGTCCCAGAGGTGGCCGTTGGCGACGATAACGCCGTCATAGGTCTCCGAGCCATGAGCGGTGGTGACGGTCCATCCCGCGGAGCCGACAAGCCCTTCTGTGGGGACCGGGGTGACGGAGAGGACTTCGGTGTTGAACTGGATGATCTCGTAAAGCCCGTGGTGACGGGCGTAGGACTCGATGTAGTCGCGGACCTGGTCCCGGCGCGGGAAGTGCGGGTAGTGCCCCGGCATCGGGAAGTCCTCGAAGTGCGTCATGTCCCGGGCGGTGATCAGGTGCAGAGCTTCGTAGTCGGTGTGCCAGTGGCCGCCGACCCGGCTGCTCTTCTCAAAGCAGTCGACGTCGTAGCCGGCCTGGCGCAGCTGCTGGAGTGCTGAGATGCCGGCAGCGCCAGCACCGATGACACAGTAACGGGTCATTAGGGTGTTCCGTTCACGTAG
>NZ_JARFXU020000064.1:0-490 GCF_029581595.2 Arthrobacter sp. NQ7
GGTCAACGCCCACTGCGCCGACGCCATCGTGTGCATCTCCAACTGCGACAAGATCACCCCTGGCATGCTGATGGCCGCCCTGCGCCTCAACGTCCCGGTGATTTTCGTCTCCGGCGGTCCGATGGAAGCCGGCAAGACCAAACTCGCCTCCCACGGCCTCGATCTGGTCGACGCCATGGTCATCGCCGCCGATTCCAGCGCTTCTGACGAGAAGGTCGCGGAATACGAGCGCAGCGCCTGTCCGACCTGCGGTTCGTGCTCCGGCATGTTCACCGCCAACTCGATGAACTGCCTGGTGGAAGCCCTGGGCCTGGCCTTGCCGGGCAACGGTTCGACCCTGGCCACCCACAGCGACCGCGAGCAGCTGTTCCTGCAGGCCGGCCGTACCATCGTCGAGCTGTGCAAGCGCTACTACGGCGAGAACGATGAGTCGGTGTTGCCGCGCAACATCGCCAACTTCAAGGCGTTCGAAAACGCCATGACCCTGGAC
>NZ_JARFXU020000054.1:0-1702 GCF_029581595.2 Arthrobacter sp. NQ7
ATCGTATCTACCCTGGGGATAACAGCTATTGCAGCGTCAATAGCTGGAGCCCTGTCCCTGGTCCTCCGCCGATACGTGAGGACGGCACGATGAACCAGGTTTCGGCCTTCTACACCGGCGCCGGGGGACTTGTGGGTGCCATCGGTTCTGCCCTGGACGCGGCCGGGGTGGACCGCACAACGCTGCGGCCGGCCGATCTCGCTGCTGTTGACGAGTTCCACATCCGTGGCCGCAGGGCGACGTTGGAAATCATCGAGGCACTCGCCCTCAGTCCCGAATCGCACGTGCTTGACCTCGGCAGCGGACTGGGAGGCCCCGCACGGACGCTCGCCGAGTTGACCGGCTGCACTGTCACAGGTGTCGACCTCACCCCGGAATTCTGCCAGGTAGCGGCGGCGCTCTCGGAGTGGACAGGCCTGTCCGGCCGGACCCGCTTCCAGGTTGGGGACGCCACAGCCACCGGTCTTCCCGACAAGTCTGTAGATGCGGCGCTGACCATGCATGTGGCCATGAACATCCCCGACAAGCACGCGCTCTATGCGGAAGCCTTCCGGGTCCTGCGGCCGGGCGGCAGGTTCGTGGTTTACGACGTCCTGCAGGGTGAAGGCGGCGGAGTGCACTACCCGGTGCCGTGGGCCGCTGACTCCTCGACAAGCTTTCCCGCGACCCTGGAAGAGATGCGCGGCCTCCTCCCGGCCGCAGGTTTTGATGTGGTCTCGGAAGTCGACTCGTCGGACGAGAGCCTCGTCTGGTTCCAGGAGATGCTCGCCAAAATCCAACGGGAAGGGCCACCACCGGTAACCTTCGCGGCCTTCCTGGGGGACGATTTCGCGCAGATGACAGCCAACCAGGTGGCCAACCTCGCCGAACGACGCATCCGGACCGTGATGTTTGCGTGCTCGAGGCCGTGCTGAACGGCAGCCCCGGCCGCTTGACCGGGGCTGGGGTGTTGGCGCCACCCCCTCTGGAACAGCCGCCCAGGGACCCAATCTCCCTGAGGCGCGTAAGGCAGTCTACGACTCCGTGGGCCCCAGGTGATCGATGCGTTCCCGGGACGAATCGGGCGCGGCTTCCTTGAGCTCAACAAAGAATGTATGGGTGTCTGTGTCTCCGATGTTCTCCCCGGAGTGGTCCTGATCCGGCATCCACCGTGCCACGCCGGCGGGCAAGTCGACATCGATGTTTTTACCGTTTGAGGAAAGCCGGCGGCGGAACGAGCTGGCCGTAATCATCACGCTGTCGGGATGATGATGTTCGGTAGTCGTGTGCCCGGGGCTGTCTGTGTACTCAAGCACACGCACGCGATCGTTCTCAAATACCACCCGGTAATTCTCCGGGTTCGTTTCAACAGGGTCCTTTGCCATGGCCGGACTCTACGCCGCCGGCCCTGCCTACACCAGAGGGCAAGCGCACGGCAGGCAGCCAACGACGGAAACCCGGGCCTGCCTTGTAAGCGGGTCCGTCACTCCTACCCGGGTGGAAATAGAGGCCCCCGTCCCTGGCCGCTCACTCAACGCCACACGGCAGGGGACCTGAGGGGGGACACCGGCGGCCTGCGTCAACACCAACCTTGATACCCTGATGCAGTCCGTCAGCGTCGATTGGTCCTATCCCACCCGACCGCCGCTGACGGACCCTATTTGTACAGCGTGAATGCCTTGGCTCATTGATGGCTCTTGACGGCGAATGCGGCGGCATTCAC